>DASTHC010000066.1:0-21555 GCA_035718485.1 Gaiellaceae bacterium | reverse complement strand
GTCGTAGAAGAGTCCGAAGAGCCCGTGCTCGCGGTAGAGCTCGACGACGTCCCACGGGAACTCGTGGGACTCGTCGATCTCCGCCGCGCGCGGAGCGATTCGCTCGCGCGCGAGGTCGCGAACGAGGTCGCGGATCTCGCGCTGCTCGTCGGTCAGCGGGTCGAGGGGCACGCGCGAAGTCTAGGCAGGCGTGTGGCAGACCGCTTCGATGTTGTTCCCGTCCGGGTCGTGGACGTAGGCCGCGTAGTAGTTCTCGTGGTAGTGCTCGCGGAGACCGGGAGCGCCGTTGTCCGTAGCGCCCGCCGCCATCGCGGCCTCGTAGAACGCGTCGACGGCTGCGCGATCGGCCGCGCTGAAGGCGATGTGCGTGGCGCCGCGTCCCTCCGTGCTGCCGATCCAGAAGTCGGGGATCGCGCCTCCTGCCGCGCCGAACCCGGCGGCGCCTGGGAACTCCATCTTGAGTGAGTAGCCGAGCGGCGCGAGCGCATTCTCGTAGAAGCGCTTGGCGGCCTCGGCGTCGTTGACGGTCGCGGTGACGTGGTCGATCACGTTCGTCCTCCTTTGGTTACCCGCGAAACTACAGTTGCGGCGTGATCCTGGACAACGGGGTGATTCGGACTCTCGATCGATCGCTGCCGGTTGCGCGCGCCCTCTCGATCGCTGGGGATCGGATCGCTGGCGCGGTCGGCACCCACGAGACCGCGCTTGCCTCGCCCGAGGTGGTCGACCTCGGCGGTCGGTGCGTCCTACCGGGGTTCACCGACTCGCACGTCCACTTCGCCACGTGGGCGGTTGCCCAGGACGAGGTGCGGCTCGAGGACACGCGGACGGTCGAGGACGCGGTCGCGCGGGTTCGCGACGCGCTCGAAGGGTGGGCCGGCGGCGGCTGGCTCCGAGGGCGCGGCTGGCGGAGCGGCGACTGGTCGCCAGCCGTCGAGCCGACGAAAGAGCTGCTCGACGAGCTCGCTCCCGACGTCCCGATCGCGCTCATGGCCCGTGACTCGCACTCCCTCTGGCTCAACTCGGCTGCCCTGGGGCGTGCGAACGGCGACTTGCAGGTTCCGGGAGGAGTCGTCGAGCTCGACGAACGTGGCGAGCCGACCGGCGTCCTCCGCGAAGAGTCCTGCTGGCAATTCCGCGACCGCTACGTCGAGATCTCCGACGACGAATACGTCACCGCCATGCGAGCCGGGATGAAGCTCGCAAACTCGAGGGGCGTCGTCGCCGTGCACGACAAGGACGGGTGGCTCGGCGCACTTAGGTTCTGGCAGCGACTCGCCGAGCACGACGGGCTCACGCTGCGCGTCTGGCAGTCGCTCCCGCATGAGAAAGTGGCCGAGCTCGAGTCGACGGACGTACGCTCCGGCCTCGGGGACGGCTTCCTCCGACTCGGCTATCTAAAGGCCTTCATGGACGGGACGCTCGGGTCGCAGACCGCGCGCCTCGTCGATGGCTCCGGTGTGCAGATCACGTCGCGCGAAGAGCTCGAGGAGATCATTCGCCGCGGCGCGCGTGCCGGCTTCCCTGTGGCGGTGCACGCGATCGGGGACCTCGCGAACCGCGAGGCGCTCGACGCGTTCGAAGCGACGCAGGGGATCTGGGAGCCGCTCGGGCTACGTCATCGGATCGAGCACGCGCAGCTGCTCACAGACGACGACGTCGCTCGGTTCGCCCGGCTCGGCGTCGCGGCCTCGGTCCAGTTCACGCATGCCACTTCCGACCGAGACCTTGCGGAACGCTTCTGGGGCGAATCGGCTGTACGTGCGTACCGCTTCCGCGAGCTGATCGACACGGGCGCGCTGGTCGCCAACGGCTCGGACGCGCCGATCGAGGAGCTCGACCCGTGGCTGGGGGTCACCGCCGGAGTTCGACGAACGTGGGACGATCGGCCGGCCTGGCACCCGGAGCATGCGGTCACGCTCGACGAGGCACTTCAGGCGACGTGCGTCAACCCGGCCTGGCTCTCCGGCGACGAGCGCCGTCGCGGCCGGCTGCTCCCCGGCTTCCTCGCGGACCTCGTCGTGCTGGACCGCGATCCGTACGACGTCCAGCTCGACGAGCTACCGGAAGTGCAGGTGGTGGCGACGATGGTCGGCGGCAGGTGGGTGCACAACCCGCCGCCTTGGAGCTGATCAGCAGCAGCCTGCGCGAGCGGCGGGCTCGACGACAGGCAAACCTCGTCGCGCCGGTTCGGACGTCTTCACCGCCTTGACGATGGCACCGTGCATCGCGTCGGCCACCTGGTGGGTGAACTCGACGGAGACGTGTTCGAACCCCGCTGCCTCGAGCCCGGCCTCGTACTCGCCCTTCGAGAGGGCGCCCGCGATGCAGCCGACGTGGCTTCCGCGGGCGGCCCGTTCCTCGGGAGAGAGGGTGTCTTCTGCGACCACATCACTGATCCCGATCCGGCCGCCCGGCTTCAGGACGCGGCCGATCTCGGCGAGAACTGCCGACTTGTCCGTCGAAAGGTTGATCACGCAGTTCGAGATCACGACGTCGACAGAGCTCGCAGGCAACGGGATCTGCTCGATCACGCCTTTCAGGAAGATCGCGTTCGAGACACCGGCGTTCTGGGCGTTCCGGCGCGCGAGCGTCAGCATCTCGTCGGTCATGTCGAGCCCAAACGCGACGCCCGATGGACCGACCCGCCGGGCGGACAGCAGGACGTCGATGCCGCCGCCCGAGCCGAGGTCCAGCACCGTCTCGCCCTCGCGCAGCTCCGCAACAGCCGTCGGGTTGCCGCAGCCGAGCGACGCGAGCAGCGCCGTCTCCGGTAGCTCGCCCTGTTCGTCGGCGGCGTACAGCGCGCGGCCGAAGCCCTCCTCGTCGTCGCAGCAGCTCCCGCCGCCGCAACCGCAGCTCTGGCCGGACTCGACGGCGAGCGCCGACTCGGCGTAGCGTCGCCGGACCTCCTCGCGCAGTTCGTCTGCGGTCGTCGTCATCTGGTCAATGCTCCTTTCAGGTCGGCGACGGCTGCGAGTCTCTCGACAGCCCGGTCGTTCAGGGTGAAGTACGCCCACTTGCCGCGCTGCTCTCGCTCAACGAGCCCGACCTCCACCAGCTTCTTCATGTGGTGCGAGACGGTGGGCTGCGACAGCTCGAGTGGCTCGGTCAGGTTGCAGATGCAAACCGGCTCGCCGCATGTCGCGAGCAGGTTCACGATCCGGACGCGGGCGGGATCGGCGAGCGCGCGAAACACCTCGGCGATTGCCTGGACGTCCTCGTCCGCGAGGGTCTCCGACCCGAGCGGCAGGCAGCAGACGAGGCCTTCGCGACGGTTCTCCACGGCTCGTACGCTCATATCGACGCACTTGAATGTATCGAAGTACGTCGATACATGTCAAGCACTTAGGACGTCACCACCGCGTCACCCGACATTCACCAACGCGTAGCCCACCGACAGGGCCGACGCCGTGACGATGGGCCCGATCCACCGACCACGACGATGGAGGGAGTACGACTTCATGAAGATTCGCAGGCGTCTGGCCCTGTTCGGGGCACTCGCGCTCGCACTCACGCTGGTGGGGAGCGTGACAGCGGTCACAGCGACCGCGAAGAAAGCCCCACAGTTGAAGGGCTCGATCAGTGCTGACGGCTCGAGCACAGTCGGCCCCTGGACGATCGCGGCCGCGGAGATGTACCGGAAGGCGCAGCCGAAGGTCAAGGTCACCGTAGGCATCTCGGGCACCGGCGGCGGGTTCGAGCGCTTCTGCCGCGGCGAGATCGATCTGTCGAACGCGTCGCGGCCGATCAAGTCGTCCGAGTACGCGAACTGTCAGAAGAACGGCATCAAGTGGGTGGCGTTCACGGTCGCCAACGACGGCATCACGATCGCCACGAGCAAGCAGAACACGTGGGCGACCTGCCTTACGACCGCTGAGCTGAAGAAGATCTGGAACACCGGGTCGAAGGTCGACAACTGGAAGGACATTCGTCCCGGCTTCCCGGACGTTCCGCTCAAGCTCTTCGGTCCCGGGACGGACTCCGGCACGTTCGACTTCTTCACGGAGTTCATCAACGGCAAGCAGAAGGCGAGCCGCTCGGACTACACCGCGAGCGAGGACGACAACATCCTCGTGCAGGGCGTGTCGGGAACACGCGGCGGGCTCGGCTACTTCGGCCTCTCCTATTACGAGGAGAACACGAACAAGCTGAACGACGTCGCGGTGGACGGCGGCGGCGGCTGCGTCAAGCCGAACAAGAAAACAGTCCAAGACCGCACGTACAAGCCGCTCTCGCGCGGCCTCTACATCTACGCGAAGCGGGACTCGTTCAAGCGCGCTGAGGTCCGCTCGTTCATCGGCTTCGCACTGAACAACCAGGTCAAGGTTGCGAAGGCGGCTCGGTTCGTGGCGCTCACGCCGGCCCAGGCGAAGCGCTCGCGTTTCCACTACAAGGCCGTGCTTCGGCAGGTGAAGTAGAGCCCAAGCCCGTTTGCGGAGCAGAGGGGCGGCGCGTAGGCCGCCCCTCTGCGTTGATCACGAACCGGTGAACGATCAGTGATCATCCGGCGAACGCCTGGCCCAGGGGTGACAAACGACCCGGGGAGCGTTACTGTCCCGCCCCCATGGCGACACCACAGGAAATCGAAGAGCGCACAGCCTCCTACGCCCGCTCCTTGATGGGCGACGACTGGTCGGCGATCGAGGCGGACGCCGTCGCATCCTTCCGCCCCCACCTCGGCACGCTCGTCGCCGCGCTTCCGATGCCGCTGCGGAGCATCGACGTGAAGCACGTCTGGCGGAGCGGCCCCGAGTGGCACGTCGAGACCGAGGTCAAGGGCGACGGGGGAGCCCGGGTGCTCCTGCTTCGGTACCTCGACGGAAGTCCGCCGCAGATCCTCGGCGGCGGAGTTCGCGCACTCAGCTAGGCGGCGACCCGCTCCTGCGTGGCGAGCGGCGCCAGGAATGCCGGCGCACTCGAGCGAAGGTACTCGACGACCGCATGCTCGTCCTTTGGGCACGGCAGCAGCGTCTTCCACGTCGCGAGGTGCTCCGGACGATGGAAGTCGCCTGTGGCGATCCCCGGCAGTCCCGCTTCGGCGACCCAGCCGTAGAGCGCGTTCCGGTTGAAGAGCTCGAACCGGTCGACGAGCGTTCGGGTCGACGGCTCGCTTGCGAAGAGGCAGGTGCGGCGCGTGTCGAGGCGGTCGGGCAGAGCCGGATGGGCCGCGATGAGCGCGGCGCCGGCGTCTCGCGCGGCCCTGAGCGCGTGCTCGAGACCACCGTCCACGTGCACGAACTCGCGCAGGCCGACCGCGACCGCGTGGCCGGCGCGGCGCGGATCGTATGCGTTGAACGTCAGCTCGAGCCCCGGCACGACGAGCAGGTCGTAGCGCTCGCGCGCACGCGCTGCCTCCTTCGCCAGCTCGTCGAGATAGCGGTTGAAGTTCGATGCGTGAACGTGCAGGTGTTGTCCGAGCGCGAACGGATCCTCCGTGCGGATCACGTGGTCGGTCACCGCGAGCACATCGAAGCCGTTCCGTCCGTAGAGGTCGACGAGCTCCCGGACGCCGAGCGAGCCGTCGCTCCATGTGGTGTGTGCGTGCAGCTCGCAGAGGAGCGGCCTCGTCTTCACACGCTCATCTTCGGCAGAACAGGCGCCGCGCCTCGCCACGAGGCGGTGACGCATCGGAGAGGATTCGGTGTCTAGGCTCCGTCCTTGACGACGGGCTCGAGCTTGTAGCCGACGCCGTAGCGCGTCTGGATGAACGTGTGGCGCTGTGCGCGCCGGTCGATCTTCTCGCGGAGCCGGCCGACGAACACGTCGACGGTGCGGTCGCGGTGCGTCTCGCGCCGCCCCCAGATCTTCTGCAAGAGCTCGTCTCGGGTCGCGACCCGCCCCGGCTCGAGCGCCAGCGTGTAGAGCAGCTTGAACTCCGTCGGCGTCAGCTCCGCACTCTCTCCGTCAACGTACGCCTGCACCTCGCGCGGGTCGATGCGGAGCTCCTCGAGCTCAATCGGGTCGCCGCGCTGCACCTCGGTCGGGCGCGAGCCCCGCCGGGACGCCGCCTGGACGCGGGCGACGAGCTCCTTCATCGAGAACGGCTTGACGAGGTAGTCGTCGGCCCCGATCTCGAGGGCGTGCACGCGGTCGTGCTCGGTCCCTCGGGCGCTGACGACGACGATCGGCGTTCCGATTCCCTCCTTGCGGGCGGTCTCGATGAACGCCCAGCCGTCCACGCCGGGCAGCATCAGGTCGAGCACGCAGACGTCGGGCTGCTCGAACCGAAGCCGGGCGAGCGCCTGCCTGCCGTCGGACACCCACACCGGCGAGAACCCTGCTTCTGCGACATGTCGGGAGATGCCCTCCGCGATGACGGCGTCGTCCTCGACGATCAACACCTTGGTCATTCGCGCGAACGATAGGTCGAACGGGAGACGCCGCGGCGGTTTGCGGCGGCGTCTCCCGGTCCCGCTGCGCATGGCCGCTTGCCGGACTCCCCTGCGGTCGCGGCGCGCTGCGGTCGCATCGACCACACGAGTGTGCGCCGCTGCGCGAGACCCATGGGCTCCGGAACGGTGAAGAGGTCGGGAGCATCCGGTGACGTAGAATTCGAAGGTGGCCGAGCTTCGAGAAGCGTTCCAGGCGCAGGCGAGCGCGATCAGGGAGCACGCCCCGGCCGTTCAGCCCGACGCGGATCCCGAGGAGCTGCACAAGCTCCGGGTCGCGATCAGACGGATGCGCGCGCTGCTTCGCGCCGCGCGTCCGCTCATCGACGACGAGCGAGCCGAACCGTTGCGCAGCAAGCTGGGCGACGTCGGTCGCGCGCTCGGCCCCGCCCGCGATGCCGATGTCCTGGCGGCATATGTCGAACAGGCGACAGCCGACCTCGACGAGGGAACCGCTCCCGCACGCCTGCTCGCCCGGGTCGCCGCAGAACGGCGCGAGGCGTATGCGGCCGCACGCGGACTGCTCGACGCCCGGTCGTTCGACCGCCTCATGCGCGAGGTCGACACGTTCAGCGCGACCGTCGTCATTCGCGACGCGCCGCTGAACGGTCTCGTCAACACGGAGAGCAAGAAGCTCCGCAAGGCGATGCGCGACATCGAGACGGACGAGGGGCTCCACCGCGCGCGCGTGCAGGCGAAGCGGCTGCGCTACGCCGCCGAGGTGGTCGGCGACGAGAAGGTCGTCGCGCGGGCGAAGGAGTTCCAGGACGTCGTCGGAGAGCACCAGGACGCCGTCGTCGCCGAGGAGCGCCTCCGTGCGCTCGCGAAGCCGTCGACTGCGCTGCTCGTGGGACGCCTCATCGAACGGCAGGAGTCGCGCCGCGCCGACGCGCGTCGAACGGTTCCCAAGGCGTGGAAGCGGCTCGAGAAGACCACGGGGTGATCCGCGCCGCCGGCGGCGTGGTCCTCCGTGACGGCTACATCCTCATCGTCCACCGACCGAGGTACGACGACTGGTCGCTCCCGAAGGGGAAGTGCAAGAAGCGCGAGGACGACGAGGCCTGTGCGCTCCGCGAGGTCGAGGAGGAGACCGGCCTGCGCTGCGAGATCGAGCGGCCGATCGGCGAGTCGCGCTACCAGGCGCTCGCGGGACCGAAGCTCGTCCGCTGGTTTCTCATGCGCTGCGCCGCGGGCACCTTCGAGCCGAGCGACGAGGTCGATCAGGCGGTCTGGGTGCCGCTCGACGAAGCGGTCGGCCTGCTGACGTACGAGCGCGACGTGTCGGTGCTTGCGGAGCTTTCGAGCGCTACGCGGCCGCGAGCTCGCTGAACGCGACCGCGGCGACGCCTTCCCGCATTCCGGTCCGTGAGACCTCGAGGGGAATCCCGAGCCGAAGCTGCATCTCGGCAAGGACGATCGCCCCGCCGAGGAGCGTCCAGGCGCGGCGCTCGTCGAGCTCGTACTTCGCTGCGATCTCGCGGGCCGAGCGCTTCGCCAGTCGGCCGATCGCGTCGTCGAAGCCCTGCGCGTCGAGCGTCCGCCCGACGACGCGTCGAAGCGCGCGGGCGGTCCCGCCCGTGGCGTACGCGCTCTTGGGGATCGGCGGCGCGATGCCGTCCAGGCGCTCACGAACGTGAAGGCGAGCGGCGTCGACAGCACGCCGACCCGGTGGATCCTCGGTGAGAAGCGAGCGGACTGTGAGCGACCCGACGTCGACCGAGCGCACCCAGTGCGGCTCGCCTGCCACGCCGACGACGAGCTCCGTCGAGCCGCCGCCGCTGTCGCAGACCGCGACCGACTCGGGAATCTGCTTGAGGCCCGCGACCACGCCTTCGAACGCGAACAGGCCCTCCTCCTCGGCGCTGAGGACGCGGACGCGTGCGTTCGCACCTTCCGCCAGCGCGTGCACGAGCTCGTCTGCGTTCGCGGCCCTCCGGCCGGGTGCGGTCACGACCACGTCCAGCTGGTTGACGCCGAAGTCGGACGCACGCGCGCCGAAGCGACGGACGCACTCGATCGTCTCACGAAGCTTCGACTCGGAGATCCAGCCGAGCCGTTCGATCTCCTCGCCCAGCTGAAGGTACTCGCGATCCTCGGCGAGCGTCTCGAGGGAGCCCGAACGCCGTGCCGCGACCAGCAGCCGCACGGTGTTCGATCCCACGTCGACCACACCCACTCGCACGCGGGCGATCGTGGCAGTCGTGTCGGACATCATCGCCGCCTCGCCGCGCTGCGCCGCGGCGCGCGCGACGCGACCCGGATCAGCGCGTCGTGCGTCGGCCGCGCCCGCTCGCCCTTTCCTGGCCGCACGCGCCGCCATCCACCGTCTTCGCCAAGCTCCCATGCGTTCTTGTTGTCCCCGAGGAGCACGGCAAAAACCGAGCTGAGGCGTGCGCGGAGGCGCTCGTTCTCGACCGGAACCACGAGCTCGAGTCGGTTGTCGAGGTTGCGCGGCATCAGGTCCGCGCTCCCCATCAGCCAGCACACGCCGCTCCCACCGCAGTCGAAGTGGTAGACGCGACTGTGCTCGAGGAAGCGGCCGACGATCGACCGAACGCGGATGTTCTCCGACAGCCCTTTGACGCCCGGTCGGAGCGAGCAGATGCCCCGCACGATGAGGTCGATCTGCGCGCCCAGCCGCGAGGCCTCGTAGAGCTCGTCGATGATGGCGGGGTCCGTGAGCGCGTTCACCTTGATCTGGATCCGCCCGGGCTTGCCGGCTTTCGCTGCCGACGCGACCTTCCGGATCTCCTCGATCAGACGTTCGCGAAGGTTGAACGGTGCGACGAGGATCTTCCGGAATGCCTGCGGCTTGCCGAACCCGGTGAGGTGGTTGAACAGGTCGGCGACGTCGGCCGTGATGTCGTCGTCCGCGGTGAAGAGACCGAAGTCCTCGTAGATCCTCGCGTTGATCGCGTGGTAGTTGCCGGTCCCGATGTGGACGTAGCGACGCAGCGTGTCGCCTTCGCGGCGCACGACGAGTGTCGTCTTGAGATGGATCTTCAGCGTCGGGAACCCGTAGACGACGTGCACGCCGACGCGCTCGAGCTTCCGCGACCACTCGATGTTCCGCCGCTCGTCGAACCGAGCCTTCAGCTCGACGAGGCATACGCTCTGCTTCCCGTTCTCGGCCGCTTCGATCAGCGCCGGCACGAGCGGCGACTCGTCGCTCGTGCGGTACACCGTCGTCTTCACGGACACGACGTCCGGGTCGGACGCCGCAGCTCGCACGAATGCCTCGAACGTGGTCGAGAACGAGTCGTACGGGTGATGGACGAGCTGGTCGCCCCGCCGGATCTCCGAGAAGACGTCGCCGCCGGCGAGCGCGGCGGCGAACCTCGGCGGCGTCACGCCGATCCAGGGCTCGTCCGCGAGCTCCGGCCGGTCGACCCGGATCAGCTGCAGCAGCTCGGAGAGATCGAGCGGACCCGAGACCTGGTACACGTGTGAGTCGTCGGCGTCGAGGCCGTCCTTGAGGCGGCCGAGCATCGCGGACGACATCTGCGACGACACCTCCAGCCGGACGACGTCGCCGAAGCGCCGGCGTCGCAGCTCGAGCTCGACGGCCTCGAGCAGGTCGTCGGCCTCGTCCGACACCTCGAAGTCGGCGTCGCGCGTGACGCGGAACACGGCCCGCTCGACGATCTCCATCTGCGGAAAGAGCTCCGACAGGAAGTGCGAGATCACGCGCTCGAGCGGCACGTAGAGCCCGCGGCGCCCGACGGTCGAGAACCGCGGCAGACCCTCCGGCACCTTCACGCGGGCGAAGCGCTCCTCGCCCGAGTCGGGATCGCGAACGAAGACGGCGAGCGAGAGCGACAGCGGCGAGATGTACGGGAAGGGCTGACCCGGGCCGACCGCGAGGGGCGTCAGCACGGGATAGATCTCCCGCTCGAACCGCGCGGCGAGCTCCTCGAGCTCCTTCGGGGTGCAGTCCTCGACGCCGCCGACGATGATCCGCTCCTCCTCGAGCGCCGGACGCAGCTCGCGCGACCAGAGCCTCCCCTGCCGCGTGACCAGCTCGCTCACGCGCGAACGAATCTCGCCGAGCGCCTGCTGGGGGGAGCGACCGTCGGGAGACCGAACCGGGACGCCCGCCGAGGCCTGCCCCTCCAGCCCCGCGACGCGGACCTGGAAGAACTCGTCGAGCATCTGCGAGAAGATCGCGCAGAACTTGACCCGCTCGAGGAGCGGAACCGCTGGGTCCGCTGCGAGCTCGAGCACCCGGGCCGCGTACTCGAGCCACGAGAGCTCGCGGTTGATGTACTGCGTCGCCGCGTCGTACTGGCGCGTCACTACTTCTTCAGCGCCTGCAGCTTGTAGCCCACTCCGTGCCGGGTGTGCAGAAACGCGTGCGTCGGTGCCCGACGGTCGATCTTGTCGCGAAGCTTCCGCACGAAGACGTCGACCGTTCGATCGCGGTGCCGCTGTCGCCGTCCCCAGATCCGCTGCATGAGCTCCTCTCTCGTCACGACCCTACCCTGCTCCTGCGCAAGTGCGTAGAGAAGCCGGAACTCGGTCGGCGTGAGGTCGGCGCTCTCGCCCGCGACGTAGGCCTGCACCTCCCGCGGGTCGATCAGCAGCTCTTCCAGCTCGATCGGCTCCCCGCGCGTCTCCTCCTGCGCGCGGACGCCCCGCCGCGCGGCGGCGCGCACCCGCGCCACGAGCTCCTGCATCGAGAACGGCTTCACGAGATAGTCGTCGGCACCCACCTCGAGTGCCCTGACGCGGTCCTGCTCCGTGCCCCTCGCGCTGACCACGAGAATGGGCGTGCCGATCCCCTCGCGACGAGCGGTCTCGATGAGCTTCCATCCGTCCAGCCCGGGCAGCATCAGGTCGAGCACGAGGACATCTGGCCGCTCGAATCGAAGCCGCGCAAGGCCCGTCTCGCCTCGCGTGACGAGCAGCGGCTCGAACCCGGCGTTCGAAAGGTGGCTCGAGATCCCGCTGCCGATCACCTCGTCGTCCTCGACGATCAGCACCTTGGCCATCTGAGGCACGATGATCGTGTCCGGTCAGCGCACGGAGGGTTCATTCTCGGTGAGGAAGTGGTGACGAGGTGGTGAAGCGTCTCTTCGGGCCGAAGGACGAGGATCCGGAAGCCGAACAGATGGCCATGGCAGTGGAAGCTGCGCGGGGCCAGGCGGCGATCGAGGAGAGCCGGGAGGTCATGGTTGTGCTCGACCGCGAGGGACACGTCGTCGCGGCGAGCAGGCGCGCGCGCGAGGCGCTGCCGGAGCTCGAGCTCGGCGGGCCGCTCCCGGAGTCGGCCATGAACGGGCGCCGTCCGGTCGAGGTCCCCTACGAGGCGCTCGGGGAGAAGGAGACGCTCGTCTACCTGAGCGAGCCGGCCGAGAACGCCGCCTACGAGGAGCTCCGGGCGGGGTTCACCGCCGCGGTCTCGCACGAGCTGCGGACGCCGCTCGCCCGTCTGCTCTCGCTGCTCGAGACGGCGGCCCTCCCCGGCTCTGATCCGCACGAGCTCGTCGACCGCGCGCGGCGCGAAGTCGAGCAGATCGGCGAGCTGATCGACGACGTGCTGTTTCTGTCCGAGCTCGAGACGGGACGGCAGGTGGTCGGCCTCGGGACGACGCCGATCAGGCCGATCGCGGAGGACGTCGCCTCATCGCTTGCCGACTCCGCCGACCGCGCCGACGTCTCGATCCGGCTCGACGTCCCGCCGGGACTCGAGGTGCCGCTTCGGCGGCGAATGCTCCGGGTCGTGCTCGAGAACCTCGTCTCGAACGCGATCCGCTACGCGGGCGCGGGGGCGCGTTGCGCGATCACGGCGGATCGTCGGAACGGCGACGTCGTCTTGACGGTCTCCGACGACGGCCACGGCGTCTCGCAGGACGACCTCACGCGGCTCTTCGAGCGTTTCTACCGGACGGACCGCGCTCGCTCCTCGAGGGGCACGGGTCTCGGCCTCGCGATCGTGAAGCACGTCGTGACCGCCGCGGGCGGCACGGTCGAGGCATCGGTGACCCCCGGCGGCGGGCTCACGATCCGCTGCCGCTTCGCGGCGTAGCCTTTCTCGTACAGGTGAACGTCCGGTGAGACGTTCGTGAACCGCGCACCATCGCGCCCCACACGCGCGCATGCTCCCCGGAATGCTCGCGGTCGTCGCGCACCGGCGGCACGGCACGAACGCCCGGCTCGCCGAGCAGGGCGCGGTGCTCCTTGCGCCGCGGGCCGCGCTCCGCACGCTCGGAGCCGGCGACGTCGCGCTCGCGCGCATCGACGTGAGAACCACGCTGGACGGGATCGAGCCGGGCGTCTGGTCGCTCCGGCGCCTCGAGCGCCGCGGCGTGGTCGTCCTCAACCCGCCGGACGCGATCGCCGCGATGCACGACAAGCTCCTCACCGCCATCCGCCTGCGTCAGATCAACGTCCCGCATCCGGAGAGCGCGTACCTTCCGGTCGGGGCATCGCCGCGGGGCATCGCGCTCCCCGCGGTGATCAAGCCGCGCTTCGGCAGCTGGGGACGGCACGTGCACCTCTGCTCGACGCGCAATCAGCTCCGTCACTGCCTTCGCTCGCTCCACGACGAGCCGTGGTTCAGGGAGCAGGGCGCGCTCGTCCAGGAGCTGATCCCGCCGACCGGCTCCGACCTCCGAATCCTCGTCGCCGGTGGCGAGGTCGTCGGCGCGATCGAGCGCGTCGCAGCACCGGGCGAGTGGCGCACGAACGTCGCGCTCGGCGGGACACGCCGCCCCGCGCGTCCCGACCGACGCGCCCGTGCGCTCGCACTCGCGGCCGCCGCGGCGGTCGGAGCCGATCTGACCGGGGTCGACCTCCTTCGCCGGGGGCGCTCGTGGGTGGTGCTCGAGCTGAACGGCGCCGTCGACTTCACCGCGGAGTACTCGTTCGACGGAGAGTGCGTCTTCGCTCGGACGCTCGAGGCGCTGAGCGGGCGAGCGCTCCCGGAGGCCGCCTAGCGTTACAACCTGTTCACCAGATCTTCACCGTGCCTCGACCCACCCACCGGGAGGAGGCCGGAACACTTTCCGGGGCCCAGCAACGAAAGGACATCGAAAGCATGCGCTCTTTCGTATTGATGACGCTGCTCGCGGCGCTCGCGATTCCCGCTGCTGCGTGCGGCGGGGACGACAACAGCGGCGATACGGGGGGTCAGTCGCTCTCCGGCCGCATCGAGGCCGACGGGTCCAGCACGGTCGGTCCCCTCACGACGGCGGCGGCCGAGCGATTCCAGCGCGAGAACGGTGACGTGAAGATCACCGTCGGCGTCTCCGGCACCGGCGGCGGCTTCGAACGCTTCTGCGCCGGCGAGACCGACCTCTCGAACGCGTCGAGGCCGATCGAGGACGACGAAAAGGCGGCGTGTGAGAAGAAGGGCGTGAAGTACGCCGAACTCCAGGTCGCGAACGACGCGCTGACCGTGGCGGTGAACCCGCAGAACGACTGGGCGGACTGTCTCACGACCGCACAGCTGAAGAAGATCTGGGACCAGGGCTCGAAGGTCAAGACCTGGAAGGACGTCGACGCGAGCTGGCCCGACGAGGAGATGAGACTCTACGGGCCCGGCACCGACTCGGGCACGTTCGACTACTTCACGAGCGAGATCAACGGCGACGAGGGGCGGAGCCGTTCCGACTACGCGGCGAGCGAGGACGACAATGTGCTCGTGCAGGGCGTAGCCGGCGGCAAGGGCGCACTGGGCTACTTCGGGCTCTCGTACTTCGAGCAGAACCAGGACAAGCTGAAGGCGTTGAAGATCGACGGCGGCGACGGTTGCGTCGCGCCCTCGGCCGAGACTGCGCAGAACGGCACGTACAAGCCGCTGTCCCGCCCGCTGTTCATCTACGTCAAGGCGTCGGCGCTCGAGGAGCCTCAGGTCAAGGCGTTCCTCCAGTACCTGCTCGACAACGAGCAGGAGATCGCACAAGCGGCGCAGTTCGTACCACTAACGGCTGAGCAGAAGCAGCAGTCACTGAGCGACCTCCAGGCAGCCGAAGGCGCCTAGTGGCGACTCGCGCAGCGACCGTCGGTGCTGCGGGCATTCGCCGCCGCCGCATCCGGTACGGAGAGATCGTCGTCAAGGTCCTCCTCGGGCTCTGCGCCCTCATCTCGGTCGCGACGACGGTCGGGATCGTCGTCGCGCTCTTCGTTCCCGCGTACGAGTTCTTCCAGGATGTTCCCCTCAAGGACTTCCTGACCGGGAAAGAGTGGGCGCCGCTCTTCGAGCCGGCGCTCTTCGGCGTGCTGCCGCTCGTCGTCGGGACGCTTTCGGTGACCCTCTGGGCGATCCTCGTCGCGATCCCGTTCGGGCTCGGTGCAGCGATCTACCTCAGCGAATATGCGAGCCCACGCATGCGGAAGGTGCTCAAGCCGCTCCTCGAGATTCTCGCCGGAGTGCCGACCATCGTCTACGGCTACTTCGCGCTCACGTTCTTCACGCCGCTGTTGCAGGACATCGGCATCAAGGTCGACATCTTCAACGCGCTCTCCGCCGGGCTCGTCATGGGCGTGATGATTCTCCCGACGGTCGCGTCGCTCGCAGAAGACGCGATGACCGCAGTCCCGCGCGACCTGCGGGACGGCGCGCTGGCGCTCGGAAGCCCCAATCGAGTGGTCGCGACACGCATCGTCGTACCTGCGGCGATCTCCGGCATCATCGCGGCGTTCGTGCTCGGCATCTCGCGCGCGGTCGGCGAAACCATGATCGCCGTCGTCGCGGCCGGTCAGCAGCCGAACCTCACGTTCGATCCGCGTCAGGCAGTCGAGACGATGTCCGCGTTCATCGCTGCAACCGGCGCAGGAGATGTCCCGACCGGCTCGCTCGAGTACAAGACGATCTTCGCCGTCGGCGCCACGCTGTTCGTGATGACCCTGATCCTGAACATCATCTCGATCCGCTTCGTGGACCGGTTCCGGGAGGAATACGAGTGAGCGTCCAGGCGACGCACCTCCGCCGTCGCGGCCGCGACTACCGCGAGATGCTCTTCAAGAGTGCGTTGCTCGTGTCGCTGATCATCGGATTCGCGACGCTGATCGCCCTCCTCGTCGATGTGTTCGTCACGGGCTGGAGCCACGTCACGTGGCAATTCCTCACGAGCCCACCTTCGACGGATCCGACGATCGCGGGCGCGAGGCCGGCAATCCTGGCGACCATCTTCCTCGGGATCATGCTCATCGTCTTCACCGTCCCGATCGGCGTAGGGACGGCGATCTATCTCGAGGAGTACGCGAACCGCAAGCGCTGGTACAACCGCATGCTCGAGGTCAACATCCAGAACCTCGCGGCCGTGCCGTCGATCGTCTACGGGATCCTCGGGCTCGCCTTCATCGTCCGCGGGATCGGGCTCGGACGTGTGCTCCTGGCCGGCGGGTTGATCCTCACGCTCGTCGTACTGCCGACCGTCATCATCGCCGCACGCGAGGCGATCCGCTCGGTTCCGGACTCGATTCGGCAGGGCGCGTACGCGATCGGAGCGACCCAGTGGCAGGTAGTGCGCCGGCAAGTCCTCCCGGCAGCCATCCCCGGGATCGCCACGGGGGCGATCCTCGCGCTCTCGCGGGGCCTTGGCGAGACGGCGCCGCTGATCTTGATCGGCGCCGTCAGCTACATCGCCTTCGACCCGACCATCCTCGGCCCGTTCACCGCGTTGCCGATCCAGATCTACCAGTGGGTCAGACTGCCGCAGGAGGAGTTTCGCGAGCTCGCGGCAGCTGCGATCATCGTCCTGCTCGTTATCCTGCTGAGCCTGAACGCCGTCGCCATCTGGCTCCGGAACCGCTACCAGAGGAGATGGTGATGAGCATGACCGACGCCCAACCCGTCAAGATCGCGCAAGACCGCCCCGCGACACCGGCGCCTGCTGCCGGGCCGGTCGTCTTCGACGTGCAGAACGTCGGCGTCTCCTACGACGGAAACATGGCCGTGCACGAGGTGTCGATGCCGATCCACGCGCGCCAGGTCACAGCGATCATCGGCCCCTCGGGCTGCGGCAAGAGCACGTTCATCCGCGTCTTCAACCACATGAACGACCTCATCCCGGGCGCCGAGGTGCACGGGAAGGTGCTCTACCACGGGGAAGACCTCTATGGGAAGGACGTCGATCCCGTGGAGGTGCGGAAGCAGATCGGGATGGTCTTCCAGAAGCCGAACCCGTTCCCGAAGTCGATCTACGACAACGTTGCGTTCGGGCCGCGCGTCCTCGGTTGGAAGAAGGGCCTCGACGAGCGCGTCGAGCGCGCGCTGAACCGGGCTGCGCTGTGGGACGAGGTCAAGGACCGGCTCAAGTCCAGCGCGCTCGGCCTGTCGGGCGGGCAGCAGCAGCGTCTGTGCATCGCACGCGCGCTCGCGACGGAGCCCGAGGTGATCCTGATGGACGAGCCCGCCTCTGCCCTCGACCCGATCGCCACGACCCGCATCGAGGACCTGATGCACGAGCTCAAGCGCGACTACACGATCCTCATCGTCACGCACAACATGCAACAGGCGGCCCGCGTCGCCGACATGACCGCCTTCTTCTCGGTCGATGTCGCGCCCGAGGGCAAGCGGACGGGGATTCTCGTCGAGTACGACGAGACGACGAAGATCTTCACCCAGCCGAGCGACCAGCGGACCGAGGACTACGTGACGGGGCGATTCGGATGAGGGTCGGGTTCCAGGAAGAGCTGGACCAGCTCGAGGCGTCGATCCACGAGGAGGGGACGCTCGCCCTCCGCGCGCTTCGCGGCGCCCTGAACGCGCTCATCCAGCAAGACGAGGAGCTCGCCGACGAGGTGATCGCCTTCGACGACGAGGTCGACGCCCGCTACCTCGCTGTCGAGGAGGGCATCCAGGAGCTGCTCGCGCGCCAGACGCCGGTCGCGTCCGACCTGCGGCTCGTGCTGTCGATGCTGCACGTCAATCTCCATCTCGAGCGCATCGGCGACTACTGCGTGACGATCGCGAAGCTCGTGAAGCTCGCGCCGCCGGTCGCGCCGGATCGCATGTTCGTCGACGCATTCGAGGAGATGGGCTCGCGCGCCGAGGAGATGATCCGCGTCGCCCTCGACTCCTTCGCAGCTCGCAACCTCGAGCAGGCGGAGACGCTCGTCGACCTCGACGAGCTGATCGACCGCACGAACCGCCGTTTCGTCCAGCAGGTGCTCTCGTTCGGGCGCGACCCGACGATGCACGAGTGGGGGCTGCGCATGATCATCGTCGCGCGCTGCTTCGAACGGATCGGCGACCACGCGGTGGACATCGGGGAGCGGACTGCGTACCTGGTCTCGGGCGAGTTCCGGGAGTTCACGGACGCATCCCACATGGACGAGCCGGAGGGATAGGCGTTTCCGGGCACGTCGCTACACTTCGTGTAGTGGCGCGCACGATGCTCCCGACTCACGAGACGACGTCCTGTGCGGTCGCGGCGTGCACGGAGATCATCGGCGCGAAGTGGACGGCACTGCTCGTGCACGACCTCTCCGAGGGGGCCCGCCGGTTCACGCAGCTCGAGGCCGCCTGCCCCGGCATCTCACCGCGGACGCTCTCGGAACGGCTCCGCGCGCTCGAGGATCAGGACATCGTCGTCCGCACGAGCTTCCCGGAGCGCCCGCCGCGGGTCGAGTACGAGCTGACGGAGAAGGGGCGCGCGCTCCTGCCCGTGATCGACGAGATGCGCCGCTTCGGCCACGCCTGGCTCGTGGACTGATCGTCACGAGCTCTGGCCGGGCGGCGCGGCCGCCGCGCCGGCGCAGAGCTCGTCTGCCTCGTTCCGATCGCGTCTAGACCTGCATCCGCTCCCAGACGAACAGCTCGTCGGCGCGCGGGTCGACCGTCAACCGAAGCCACTCCGACGCGGTCTCGCCCTGAACGACGATGCGTGTGAGGTTCGGTGCGCCCGCGAGCGGGTGGTCGACGCCGAACACGTGCGTATCGCCCTGGAGAAGCAGGACCGGTCCGCCGAACGCGGCGGCACGCTGCTCGATCCGCGAGACGATGCTCGCGAACCCGGTGGCGGTCTCGTTCGCGCCGAAGAACGTGTCGGCCTGCATCCCGAGCACGACGCCGCGGGCGCCCTCATCCTCCGCAAGCTCGAACGTGGAGTCGACCCAGGCGAGGGCCGCGCCGATCCGGGCGTTCGCCTCGGCGATCCGCAGGTCGCGCTGCGCAGGCGTCTCGTTCGTCCACGGCGCGAGGTTGTTGTTCGACCCGACGACGTGCACCACCGAGAACACGACGCGCGACTGGAGCCAGCGTTGATTCTCGGGGTATCCGGCCTGCACGAGCACCTGCTTCTTGCGTCCGCCGAGCGACGTGCCCGGGTCCGCGAAGAAGAGGCTGCGGACCTTCGCGAGGCGCTCGAGCGGGTTGTAGCCGCCGTTGTTCGGGCGGTGGCAGTCCGTCCACTCGTTGTCGCCCGGCGTGTAGACGAGCGGATCCTTGAACGTTTCGAAGAGCGAGAACATCGTCGAGAAGTAGTCGTCGGCGCAGAGCGTGCTGCCCGACTTGATGTCGCCCAAGTGCAGCACCAGATCGACCTTCGCATCGTCGTTCACGTCGTCGACGAGCGCCGGAAACTGTGCGAGTTGCTCAGGCCCGTACGGCGAGTCGCCTATCACCGCGACCGTCAATGCGTTGGCGGACGCATTCACGGGTGTTCCGTTGCCAGCGGCGGCGGCGCCGGACGTGGCGAGCGCGAGCACCGCACACACCGCGATCAGCAGTCCTCGCATTCGTTCCTCCTCCCCTCGTAGGTCGCAGCGACGCTACGAGCGCGGCCACGTCCGCTGGGTGGCGGTCCCGTGAACGAACGGCATCGGCCTGGAGAGCATCACTGCTTCTTCACCGCACGATAACTGCCGCGTAGCCCTCGCAGAGCACGGACGCTCCTAGATTCGGGCGCGTCCACTACGAGGGGGGAAGACGATGAGACTGTTGATCGCGGCGGGCGCCGTCGCAGCATTCGCCGCGCTTCCGGCGAGCACTGGCGCTGCCGCCGACAAGGGGAGCCGCGGCGTCGTGAGGCCCGCCGCGGCTCCCTCGCGTCAGCGAGGGAGGTCTGCGAAGGCCAGGTAGAGCTCGCGCGCGGCGTCTCTCGCCTTGCCGAGGTACTCGACCGGCAGCTTCTCGTTCGGCGAGTGGATGCTCGACTCCGGCAGCGCGACGCCGGTGAGGACGACCGGGATGCCCCGCTCCGTGAGTGCGGCCATGATCGGGAGCGTGCCGCCGCCGCGAACGAGGAGCGGCTCCCGGCCGAACACCTTCTCGAACGCCTTCAGGCCGAGCTGGATCGGCGCCGACTTCGGGTCGACGACGGACGCAGGCGTCCCGCTGTCGGACGTCAGCTCGATCTCCGCGCCCTCGGGCGCCGCCTCCCGGATCAGCCGCTCGACCGCCGACCGGATCGTCGCGACGTCCTGCCCCGGCGCGAGCCGTACCGTGAAGTTCGCCTGCGCCGACGTGACCGTCGTCGTGTTCTTGAGCCCGGGCTTCCCGCCGAGGATGCCGTTCACGTCGACGGACGACTCGGCCGTCGTGCGGAGCCAGAACTCGTCGGCCGCGCGCGCGTCGTAGGGCGCCGCGCCGGCCTCGCCGAGCATCTCCTTCCCGCTCGGGATCGACTCCCAGCTCTGCTCCTCTTCCGGCGAGGCAGGGATGATCCCCTCGCGCAGCGGCTCGGGCAGGCGGCCGTCGCGCGGCAGGACGCCGCCGAGCGCCTGCTGCAGCGCGTGGATCGCGTTGAGCGCTGCGTTGCCGTACATCCCCGAGTGCAGGTCGCGCGCGCCCGTCTTCACGCGGAGGTCGAACGCGACGAGCCCGCGCGTGCCGGTACAGAACTGCGGCACGTCGCGCCGCTCCATCCCGCCGTCGAAGATGACGCAGACATCGGCGCCGCGCTCGTCGGAGAGGACCCAGTCGACGACCGACGTCCCGCCGATCTCCTCCTCGCCGTCGGACGCGACCCGGATGTTGACCGGAAGCGCGTCGTCCTGGGCGAGGTCGACCGCGGCGCGCAGCACGGCGTAGAGCTGCCCCTTGTCGTCGGCGACGCCGCGAGCGAACAGCCAGTCGTCGCGCACCGTCGGCTCGAACGGGTCGCTGTCCCAGAGCTCGAGCGGCGCAGGCGGCTGGACGTCGAAGTGGCCGTAGACGAGCACGGTCGGCGCGGTCTCGGGGTCGCGCGACGCCGGAATCTCGCCGATCACGAGCGGCTGTGCCTCGGTCTCGATCAGCTCGGCGCTCCCGCCCTTTGCCGACCGCACGAGGTCGCGAACCCATTCGCCCGCGCGCCGCACGTCGTCGGCGTGCGACGGGTCCGCGGACACGCTCGGGATTCGCAGGAGGTCGTAGAGCTCTTCGAGGTTCGCCGGGGTCACCGGCGCGAGAGTCTACTGGGGCGAGAGCGCACGCCGGGCCGCCTGGGTCTGACCCTGGTGTCGCCCCTCCGAGACATGTCGAGTGGAACAACTTCGTGACGAGTTGTGCACATGTCGGTGCGTTCGCCTCGCTCTGCGCGAAGATGGTCGGGCCGCTCGCGGGCACGGACACGTCCGCCGCGGAGGGCGGAGCCTGGCGCGACGACTGCTCTCAGGCCGCGGCGTCGCGGAGCGTCTGGGAGTCCGAGAGCGCCCGCAGCTTCTTCAGGCTCTGGTTCTCGATCTGCCGGATCCGCTCGCGGGTGACGTTGAACGTCCGCCCCACCTCGTCGAGTGTCCGCGGCGGCTTCCCGTCGAGGCCGTATCGGAGCTCGAGCACCGAGCGCTCGCGCGGCGAGAGCATGTCGAGCACCTTGTTGAGCGCCTCCTTGCGGAGCGTCGTCTCGGCCTCTTCCTCGGGTGCCGGCGCCGACTCGTCGGTGATGAAGTGCCCGAACTCGGACTCCTCCTCGTCGCCGACGGGCTTCTCGAGCGAGACGGGCGTCTGCGCGCTCCGGCGGATCTGGTCGACCTCCTCCGGCGAGAGCTCGAGCTCCCGGCCGATCTCCCACGACTGCGGCTCCCGGCCGAGCTCGGCGCGGAGCTTGCGCTCGGCGCGCGCGATCTTGTTGAGCTTCTCGACGACGTGCACCGGCATGCGGATCGTCCGCGCCTTGTCGGCGAGCGCGCGCGCGACGGCCTGGCGGATCCACCAGGTCGCGTAGGTCGAGAACTTGAAGCCCTTGCGGTAGTCGAACTTCTCCGCCGCGCGGACGAGACCGATCGTCCCCTC
>DASTHC010000065.1:0-5603 GCA_035718485.1 Gaiellaceae bacterium | reverse complement strand
CGTCCTTCGTGTGTCCTGCGAGGCCGGTTCCGACCGCGACGATCGACTCGCCGAGGGCGATGATGATGAAGAGCGCATAGCGCTCGGCGAAGTGCGCGGGCGAGATCCGAAACCCCGAGTCGGGGCCCTGGCGGAGCGTCCCGGCGACGTCGATCGCGACCGCGCCGAGCCACAGCACGATGCGAAGGTTCTCGTCGACGAAGCCGCCGACCAGCATGAGGGTCGGCGCGACGCTGAACCAGGGCGCGAGGCGGAGGATCGCGGCGCGGTGCGCAGGGTCGTCGCGGAGGCCCCCGACATACAGCACGAGCTGAAGGATCCGCACCGCGAAGAGCGACACCACGAACCACCCGGCACGCTCCGCGTAGGCGTCGGGCACAGCGACCGCCATCCCGAGGCTGGCACCGATCGCGACGATGTAGCCGAGCCGGAGCCCCGGGGAGGACAGGTCGATCGCGTTCGTCGCCCACGCGTACCCCGACCATGCCCAGTAGATCAGCGCGAGCACGAGCGCGGCCTTCGCGAAGCCGGCCGCGGTCGGGTCGTCGATCATCAGGGCGGTGACCTGCGTGATCGCGAAGACGAAGACCAGATCGAAGAAGAGCTCGAGGTAGGACGTTCGGCGCTCGTCCTCGCCGCGGGTCGCGTCCGTCCCGACCGTCGTCGGCGTTGCGTGCGCCTGCGCCGCCGCGGCCTCCATCGCGCAATCGTACGTTCGAGGCGTGGCCGCACGAATGCCTCCACTCCGCGGCTGCGACCGGCGCCGTCTGGAGCAGTGGTTGAACAGTCGCCGGAAGCCGGTTAGCCTGGCTCGGCGGGGTCAGATCGCGTCTCTGCAAGAGGAGGACCCCAGATGAGCACGACAGCAACGCGAAGTGGAACGCTGCATGTGGAGAAGGAATGCTCGGAGTACACGGGCGAGGCCGGCTCCTTCTGCACCATCGCGTCCTCGAACGTCGACGCGATCCCGCCCGGCTCGAAAGTGGTCTACAGCGAGGCCGCAACGCCCGAGGGCGGACTCGACACCGACATTGTCGTCAACACCCCAAACGGCGACACCGTCCACGGCCACGTAGTGCTCGACGGCTCGACACAGACCGGCACCGTGACGCTGGCGGGTGGGACCGGGGAGTTCGCCGAACTCGCGGCCGACCTCGTAGTCGCGCCTCTCGCTGCACCCAGCTACAGCTGGGACGGGCCGTACTCGTATTAGAAGGCGACGCGCGATCGGCGTCGAGGTCGAGAGGCCGAACGTGACCTCAGCGGCACCTTCGGCCCCCTGACCCGACGGCTTCTAGCTCAACGGGCTTCCAAGGCAGGATGCAGAACGGGGCGGCCTTCCTCCGCGAGGATCGGAGACGACTTGAAGCCCCAGACCAGCGGGTAGATGCCGAGCGAGAGCTCCCAGATGATCTCGGGGATCGTCGCGATGCCCTGCACCGGCCCGCCTGCGTCGTAGAGGTCGAACAGCACGCCGATGCCCACAAGGCTCTGGAGCGCACCGCCGATCATTCCCACCCAGGTCAGGCCCCGCGGCATCAGGCCGGACCGGTACATCAGGTAGCCCAGGATCAGCCCGTTCCCGATGCCGACAACGAAGCCGGGCCCGAGCTTGAACGTCCAGTCCTTGATCGCGGCGAGCGATTCGGCGAGCACGCCGGCATCCGGTGAGTCCTGCCGCAACGACACGATGGCGAGGACGGCGATGATGCCGACGAGGATGAAGACGCATTCCATGATGCGCGCCGCGACGTAGCTGAACGTGAGGATCTCGTTCTGCCGCTTGAGGAGCGGGATCAGCACAACCGCGGTGCCGATGTTCGCGATGATGAGGATCAGTTCCAGCAGCACCCCGAGGTAGATGCGGTTGTCCTGCCCGGCGCCGGCGATGTAGCCCTGGGGATCGTCGAGAACCGGTTGAAAGAGGGCGAGCGCCGGAATCGACGTGGCGAAGGTGATCAGGTAAAGCACCCCAAACGCCACCGAGATCCTTCTCTGTGAGCTCATCTGGACCCCCTCTCGTTGCGGAACGCGGCGATCTTAACGCCCGTTGCCGGCCCGCTTGGACACGTCCGGGAGGGGCGGTACGGTGCCGCGATGCGCCTCATCGTCGCGCGTTGCGAGGTGACGTACTCGGGCCGCCTTTCGGCGTACCTGCCCGAGTCGACGCGGCTCGTCATCTTCAAGGACGACGGCTCCGTGCTCGTGCACGCGGACGCGGGAGGTTACAAGCCGTTGAACTGGATGACGCCGCCGACCGTGGTCGAGGAGGAGGGTGACGTCCTCGTCGTCCGGAAGCGACAGGGCCGGACCGAGGACCGGCTCGAGATCAGGCTCGCCGAGGTGCTGAGCGACGTGCGGCACGACATGGGCGAGGCGGCCGCGCTCGAGAAGGACGGCGTCGAGCGCGACCTGCAGCTCGAGCTCGCAGCGCAGCCGCACGCGCTGGAGCCGGACCTCCGGCTCGTCCGCCGCGAGTGGCCGACCGACATCGGGCCGGTCGATCTCATGTGCCGCGACGGCGACGACCAGTGGGTCGCGGTCGAGATCAAGCGGATCGCGACGATGGACGCCGTCGAGCAGCTGACGCGCTACCTCGAGCGGATCCGGCTCGACCCGGCGATGGCGGGCTGCAGGGGCATCCTCGCGGCGCAGAAAGTCCGCCCGCAGGCCGCGACGCTCGCGGACTCGCGCGGGTTCATCGCGGTCGAGGTCGATCTCGACCGGCTGCGCGGGCGGCGCGAGCCGGATCTCACGCTCTTCGCCTAGCGTCCTCCCGCATACTCTGGGCATGGCCGACGAGGCCGACTTCAGCGTCCGGCACGAGGCGGCGGACGAGCTCAAGCGGCTCGCCTCGCACCCCGTCGACGAGGTGACGCGGCTCGAGCACGAGGCGCTCGAAGGCAAGACGCCCGCCTCGCTCCTGATCATCGTGGTCGGCGTCTTTGCCGGCGTCTCCGTGATCGTGACGCTCGTCTACGGCCTCGTCGAGCTCGTCACCTGGCTCGCGACCTGACGTCGAAAACGGCCAGTCCTCTTCGTCGTAGTGGCGACAACCCAACGAGGGAGGACAGACGATGGCGGACAAGGTCGTGTGGTTCGAGGTCACCGGCAAGGACGGCGGCAAGCTGCAGAAGTTCTACGGCGACCTCTTCGGCTGGAAGGTGGACGCGTCGAACCCGATGAACTACGGCATGGTCGACGCGTCGGAGTCCGGCGTCGGCGGCGGCATCGGCCCGGCGGAGAACGGCGACGGGCACGTGACGTTCTACATGGGCGTCGACGACCCGCAGGCGTACCTCGACAAGGCCGAGAAGCTCGGCGGCAAGACGGTCGTGCCGGTGACCGAGATCCCGAACATGGTGACGTTCGCGCTGATCGCCGACCCGGAAGGGCACGTCGTCGGCGTCGTCAAGAACTAGTCCAGGGATGAGTGCTGCGGGCGGCGCTACGCCGTCCGCAGCCTCGCCCAGGTATCGCCGTAGATCAGCTCGCGAACGTCCGAGGACTCGAGGAACGACCGCGGAAACCCGAGCTCGAGCGGCAGCGCGCCGTCGAGGCGGGCGACGTCGTCGGGCGTGAGCGAGACGTCGAGTGCGCCGAGGTTGTCGGACAGCTGCTCGGCGGTCCGGACACCGAGGATCGGGACGATCGTCGGTGCGTCGGGCCGGTGGAGGAGCCACGCGATCGCGACCTGGCCCATGCTCGCGCCGTGTGAGGCTGCGACGTCGCCGACCGCCTCGACGAGGCCGCGCAGCCGCTCGGGCACCGAGTCCGACGGCCAGCGAAGCGTCGACGGGTCACGCCCGGCGAGGATCCCGTGGTTCAGCACGCCCCATGGCGTGACGGCGAGCCCGAGCGCCGCCGCCATCGGCAGCAGCTCGCGCTCGGGCGAGCGCGACGCGAGCGAGTACGGGAGCTGGAGGCCGACGAACGGCGTCCACCCGCGGAGCTCTGCGACCGTGTTCGCCTGCGCGGCGACCCACGACGGCGAGTCGGAGATGCCGACGTAGAGCACCTTGCCGGCGCGCACCTGGTCGTCGAGCGCGCGCACGGCCTCCTCGATCGGCGTCGTCGCGTCGCGCATGTGGAGCCAGAGGAGGTCGACGTAGTCGGTGCCGAGCCGCCGGAGGCTGCCCTCGAGCGTCCGGACGAGGCTCTTGCGGTGGTTGCCGCCGGCGTTCGGGTCCGCCTTGTCCATCGTGAGCGTGTACTTCGTGGCGACGACCCAGCGGTCGCGCTCGGGCGCGACGAGGCGGCCGACGATCTCCTCGCTCGTCCCGTCGGTGTAGTTGCACGCGGTGTCGACGAAGTTGCCGCCGGCCTCGGCGAAGATGCGGAAGATGCGGCCGCACTCGGCCTCGTCCGCGCCCCAGCCCCAGTCGGTGCCGAAGGTCATCGTCCCGAGGCAGAGCTCCGAGACGCGGAGGCCGCTGCGGCCGAAGAGGACGTAGCGCATGGGATCCATGTCCCGAACCTACGGCGGAACTGACATCTCGTAAAGTCCAGTTCGATGGAGAAATCGCGGACCAGTGCGGCGGAGCTCCTCCTCGACCTCGACGGCGGCGGCCCGTTGACCGGACGCCTCGAGCGTGCGCTGCGCGAAGCGGTTCGCGACAGGCGCCTTCCGGCGTCGACGGTCCTGCCGTCCACGCGCGCGCTTGCGCGCGAGCTCGGCGTGTCGCGGGGTGTCGTCGGCGCGGCGTACGCGCAGCTCGGGGCCGAGGGCTACCTCGTCGTGCGGCAGGGCGCGGCGGTCCGCGTGGCCGAGGTCGAGCGCGCGCTCACGCCGCGACCCGAATCACGACCCGAACCCATACCGCGCTACAACCTTCGCCCCGACCTCGCCGACTACGCCTCGTTCCCGCGCCGCGAGTGGCTCGCGTCGCTGCGAACGGTGCTCGCGCGGTCCGGCGACGAGGTCTTCGGCTACGGCGACGCGCGCGGCGCGGCGCAGCTGCGTGGGTCCCTCGCCGCATATCTCGGACGTACGCGCGGTGTGGTGACCGAGCCGGAGCGGACGTTCGTCACGGTCGGCTTCGCGCACGGCGTCGGTGCGGTGTGCCGCGTGCTCGTCGCGCGCGGCGCGCGACGGATCGGCGTGGAGGATCCCGGCCACCTCTCGGTCCGGCGGATCGTCGCGGCGTCGGGCCTCGAGCTCGTCCCGATCCCCGTCGACGACGGTGGGCTCGTAGTCGGGGAGCTCGCAGCGGCCGACCCGGACGCCGTCCTCGCGACTCCCGCTCACCACTTCCCGACGACGGCGGTGCTCGCCGCTGACCGGCGGGCGGCGCTGCTCGACTGGGCCGAGGCACGCGGCGCGCTCGTGCTGGAGGACGACGTCGACGCAGAGTTCCGGTACGACCGCGCGCCCGTCGGCTCCCTGCAGGGCCTCGCACCGGAGCGCGTCGTCTACCTCGGCTCGACGTCGCGGACGCTCGCTCCTGCGCTCCGTCTCGGCTGGGCGGTCGTTCCCTCGTGGCTCGTCGAGGAGCTCGCAGCGGACGTGCGCGGGACGATCATCGCGCCGCCCGCGCTCGACCAGCTCGCGTTGGCCGACTTCGTCGAGCGCGGCGAGCTCGACCGGCACGTCCGGCGGATGC
>DASTHC010000064.1:0-8355 GCA_035718485.1 Gaiellaceae bacterium | reverse complement strand
AGACCGGGCGTGCAGTCATCGTCCAGGAGGCGCCCCGGATTGCAGGCTTCGGCGCGGAGATCGCGGCGGTGCTCGCCGAGAAGGCGCTGCTCGACCTGCGCGGGCCGGTCCTCCGCGTCACCGGCTACGACGCCCCGTTCCCCTTCTGGTCGATCGAGGACGAGTACCTGCCGACCCCCGCACGCGTCGTCGAGGCGGCCGAAAAGGTCATGGCCTTTTAGGCATGGCCTACGAGTTCAAGCTTCCGGATTTGGGTGAAGGCGTCCGCGAGGGCGAGATCGCCCGCTGGTTGGTCGAGGTCGGCCAGGAGATCGCCGAGGACGACCCGCTTGTCGAGATCCAGACGGACAAGACGACGGTGGAGATTCCCTCGCCCGCAGCTGGAGAGGTCGCGCAGATCCTCGTCGAGGAGGGTGAGCTCGTCCCCGTCGGGACCCCGCTCGTCTTGATTGGCTCCGACGCCGCCACAGCCGCTGCGCCCGAGCCGACGAGGATTCAGGTGACGCCGCTCGTCCGGCGAATCGCGGGCGAGCTCGGAGTGGACCTCGAGAGCGTCAAGGGCTCCGGTCCGGGCGGTCGCATCACCGAGGAGGATGTCCGCGCCGCCGCCGTTCCCCGCGAGGGAGAGCGGCGCGAGCCCCTGCGCGGCGTGCGTCGGCAGATCGCGGAGCATCTCGCCCGGTCGCACAAGGAGGTCCCGGCCGTCACGGTGGTCGAGGAGTGCGACTTCACCGACCTCTCCACCGTCCGCGGGAAGCGCTCGTACCTGCCCTACGTGCTTGCCGCGGCCGTCGCCGGGCTGAAGGAGTTTCCCGAGCTGAACGCGACCCTCGCCGGCGAGGAGATCGTCTACTGGGAGCGGTACGACGTCGGAGTGGCCGTCCAGACCGACGGCGGGCTCGTCGTCCCCGTCTTGCGTGGTGCAGACGAGAAGTCCCTCGATGAGCTGGAGGCCGAGGCGTCACGGCTGGCGGACAGCGCTCGCGCGGGGACGCTGAAACCGGAGGAGCTCCGCGGCTCGACGTTCACCGTCACGAGCGCGGGCAAGTTCTCCGGCATCCTCGTCACGCCGCTCATCAACCAGCCCGAGGTCGCCATCCTCGGCGTGCACCGCATCGCCGAGCGACCCGTCGTTCGCGACGGCGCGATCGTCGCGCGCCCGATGGGTCACATCTCGGTCACGTTCGACCACCGCGCGCTCGACGGGAAGCGGGCGGCCGAGTTCGGGCTCGACGTGATCCGAGGGCTCGAGGGCGGGGAGCCCGGCTAGGCCGGACTCCCCGAACGACGTCGGCTAATCGTCGCCGCCGCCGCTGAGCTGGCCGCGGATCTCTCCGCCAGGCCACTTCGTCGAGTGGACGTTCGCGTACGCGACGCCGGCGCGCATCGCGGCGAGCACCTCGCCGAACGCACCCGGCTCGATGCCCTGAGGCAAGGGGCCGATCACGTCAGCCGCCGTCGCCGTCCCGCTGATCGTGGCGGGCGGTGCCGGGCAGGGCTGCGTCCCGGCCGGCCCGTTGCCGAGGTTCGAGCACAGGAAGACCGCGATCCCGTTGGCGAGACCCGAAGCCCCGAAGTGGATGTGCGCCTGCTGCACCGTTCCTTCGAGCGCCTCGTAGCTCAGCGTCCACGAGAACGACGTCCCGTCGTTCGCGATTTTCGCACTGAAC
The DNA here is from genome assembly GCA_035718485.1 of Gaiellaceae bacterium. Taxonomy (GTDB): domain Bacteria; phylum Actinomycetota; class Thermoleophilia; order Gaiellales; family Gaiellaceae; genus JACCTU01. The sequence continues at coordinate 6,685 of DASTHC010000064.1, read as the reverse complement.
GTCCCGCCGCCTGTCGTGGAGATCGTCGCCGGCGCCTCCTGATACCCGGTGAGGCCTCCGTGCGCGCTGACGTTGCGCGAGCCTCCATCCGCTGTCGCCAGCGCTGCGACGACGAGCGTGGAGGCGACTCCGACCAGAAGCATCAGAGCCAACAGCATTTTCCGCATGCGTTTCCCCTCCTTCTCCCGAGGACCCTCTTCGCGGGTCCTACCAAAGGCCGGAGGGATCGGTTTTCAGGCGGTTGCGGCCGCCGGCCGGATCAGCGGCGGAGCGATCGGCTCGAGATGCGGATCGAGCATCGACTCGATCCGGGGTGCGCTCACACGCCCCTCGAGCCGGGCGATCGCGCGCTTGTCCTTCACCAGGACGAGCGTCGGAACGCTCTCGACGTTGAACTTCTCCGCGAACTCGGGCTGCGCCTCGACGTCGACGCGCGCGGTTCGCAGCCTGCGGCGTTCCTTGCGGGCGAGGTGCGCGAGCAGACTCTCCATTCGGCGCGCGGGGCCCGAGCGTTCGCTCGTGAAGAAGACGAGCAGCGGCCTCGTGTCCTGGGTCACGTGCTTCCTCCTGGTGGGTTGTCGGGTCCGCCTGTGTCCTGCGGGGGGAGGCCTCTTCTACCCGCGACTCGGCATGCACAAACGCCGTCAGTACACTCGAACGCGGTGGGCAGCTGGTACTGGATCGGCGTGTGCGCGGGCCTCGGCGCGGCGCTCGGCGTGCTCGGGATCGGGGTGCTTCGCGACGTGCGCATCGCGCTGCCGGTTGCGGTGATCCTCGGCGCCGTGGTCGGCTGGCTGCTCGGCGACTGGGCCGGCGCGATCGCGGGCGGGGTCGGCGGCGTGCTCGGCGCGTTCGGCGCGACGCCGACGGTCCGAGGCGCGCTCGCGCGCGGCGGCACTCGCGGCGGTACTGCCGTCCTCGTCGGCGGCGCCGCGATCGTCCTCGCGGCGCTCTCGTTCGTGCCGGTGCTCGGGTACCTCATCGCCCTCGTGCTCCCCGTTCTCGGGTTGCGCTTGCGGAGACGGCAGGGGGAGCGGCATGCCGGCCTCCGGATCCTTGCCCGCGACTAAGACGCTGCTGATCGTCATCGACGGGCTCACGCCCGCGATGTTCGAGGACGCCGTCGAGCGGCGCACCGCACCGACGCTCGCGGAGCTCTTCGAGCGGGGCTCGTACGCGCGGGCCTCCACGGTGTTCCCCTCGCTGACCCCCGTGTGCCTCTCGTCGCTCGTCACGGGCGCGTACCCGGACGTCCACGAGATTCCGCACCTCGTCTGGTACCACCGCGGCGAGCAGCGGATCGTCGAGTACGGCTCGTCGTTCGCAGCGCTCCGCCGCGCCGGGGCCCGCCAGGGGATCGTCGACGCGATCTTCAACATGAACGCGGAGCATCTGTCGAAGCGTGCGGTGACGCTCTACGAGTCGCTCGAGGACGCGGGGCTCGTCTCGGCGGCGGTGAACATCGTCGCGTACCGCGGACGCACGCCGCACACCGCACGCATTCCCGGCGTCACGCGCGTCGCGTACGGCCCGCGCCGCTTCTTCTACTTCAACCTCTTCGAGTCCGATCCGACGGGCGCGCCGTTCCGGATGGGGGCTCGGCATCTCGGCGCGAACGACCGCTACGCGGCGGCGGTCGGCCGCTGGCTCGTCACCCGTGACGGCTTCGACCTGCTCGTCTACTACCTGCCGGACTACGACTACGCGTCGCATGCTGCAGGCCCGGACGCCGCGCACGAGGCGCTCGCCCGTTCCGACGACGCAGTCGGCGCGCTCGTCGACGCCGCCGGCGGCATCGACAAGCTGCTCGAGCGCTACGCGGTCGTCGTCTGCTCCGACCACGGGCAGACGCACGTCGAGCAGGCGGTCTCCCTGCAGGCCGCCTTCACGGCTGTCGACGACGTCGTCGTGACCGCGTCGAACCGCGCCGGGATGGTCTACGACCTCCGAGGCGGGCGTGCGCGTGAGCTCGCCGAGCGCCTCGACGGTACGCCGGGCGTCGAGGTGACGCTCTTCCTCGAGGACGACGCCGTTGTCGCACGTCGCGACGGCGGTGAGGGACTCGACGTTCTCGCCTCCTACCCGGACGGCCTCGCGCGTGCCACGGGCGCGCTGCGGAACCCGAACTCCGGCGACGTCCTCGTCTCGGCCACGCCCGGTTTCGAGTTCGCCGACCTCGCAGGTCGCCACCACGCGGGCGGCGGCAGCCACGGCTCGCTCGTCGTGGGCGACTCCGAGGTGCCGATGCTGACGGTCGGGCTCGGCGCGCCGCCGTCGACGATCACCGGCGTCGCACCGATGCTGCTCGACCATCTCGGCGTCGAGCGGCCGATCTACGCGCGCACGCTGTCGCATGTCGGCTGACCGATCGCCCGACCGGCTCGCGATGGTCGACCGGCAGCTGCGCAGGCGCGACATCGGCGACGAGCGCGTGCTCGAGGCGATGGAGCGCGTGCCCCGCGAGAAGTTCGTCCCCCCGAGCATCGCCGCGCGCGCCTACGACGACGCGGCGCTGCCTATCGGCGAGGGCCAGACGATCTCGCAGCCGTACATGGTGGCCCGGATCTGCGAGGCGCTCTCGCTGCGGGGCGGGGAGCGCGTGCTCGACGTCGGCACCGGCTCGGGCTACCAGGCCGCGGTTCTCGCCGAGCTCGCGGGCGAGGTCCACACGATCGAGCGCATTCCGGAGCTCGCCGAGGACGCGCGGGCCACGCTCGAGGCAGCCGGGTACGGAGACCGGGTGCACGTGCACGTCGGGGACGGGACGCTCGGCCTCCCGGAGCACGCGCCCTACGACGCGATCGCCGTCGCGGCCGCCGCCCCCGGTCTGCCCTCCACGCTCTACGAGCAGCTCGTGGAGCGGGGCCGGCTCGTCGTCCCCGTGGGCGGCCGGCGCGGCCAGCAGCTCCAGCTGATCGTGCGGAGCCCTGAGGGCCCGGCGATCGTCCGCTCCGTCCCCTGCCGGTTCGTCCCCCTGGTCGGCGAAGAGGGGTTCTCCGGCTGACCGCGTCTTGACGGCTGCCCGGCCAGGCAGAATCTCGGTGCCGTGCGAGGGGTTTCCGTCGAGCATGTGCTGCGTCTCCCGATCCGCCTCCGAGGCATCCACCTCGGCCGGCCGGTCGACCTCGTCCTCGACAAGGAGCGCCGGCGCGCGCTCGGGTTCGAGGTCCAGTGCGGAGACGACGAGCGGCGGTTCCTCCCCTTCGCCGTCGCCACGATCCACGACGACGAGGTGGAGATCCCGTCGCCGCTCGTCATCCTCGAGGCCGCGGAGCTCGCCTTCTACACGAAGCGTGGGAGCACGTTCCGGGCGATCGTCGGCTCCGACGTCGTGCGCGCCCGGGAGCTCATCGGCGAGCTCGAAGATCTCCGCATCGAGCACGACGGTGGCGTCTCGGCGGTCGTCGTCGCGACCGAGCGCGGGTCCGAGGCACTCGACTACGGCGACGACGTGAAGCTTCTCCCGAGCGGCTCGAGGGTCCGGGCGGCTTCCTGAGCGGCTAGGCTCGCCCCCGTCGTGGAGCGCTCGACCTCCGCCGGCGTCGCCGCCGCGCTCGCCCGCACACGCGCCGGAAGAGCCCTTCGCCGCCCGCACAACTGGATCCAGCTGGCGAAGTTCACCACCGTCGGCGCGAGCGGGTACGTCGTCAATCTGGCTGTCTTTTCCGTTCTCGTGCTGTGGGGGGACGTCGACCACCGCGTCGCCGCGATCTGCTCGTTTCTCGTCGCGGTGACGAACAACTACCTGTGGAACCGCCTCTGGACCTTCCACGGCGACCGCGGGCACGTCGGCATCCAGGGCATGCGCTTCTTCGTCGTCGCGCTGCTCGCGCTCGTCGCGAACCTCGTCGTGCTCGAGCTCCTGATCGCCTTCGGTCTCGGCGAGGTGGCGGCGCAGGCGATTGCGATCGTCCTCGTCACGCCGATCAACTTCGTCGGCAACAAGCTCTGGACGTTCCGGCGAAGGTCCTGAGGGACGTTCGCCGGCTCGCGGTCCTGCTCGGCGCGCTCGCGTGCCTGGCACCGGGCGCCGCGCTCGCCGCAGAGTCGCCGGCGCCGACCGCGCCGGTCTTCGACGGTCGCGGCAACCTCGTCCAGACGCCGTTCATCCCTGCCCCTGAGCCGGCGCGGCTGAGCAACGAGCGGGCGCAGCGGATCTTCCTCCAGCAGCCGAAGATTCGCGACTGGCTGAAGCGCTACCCGCGCAAGGACCGCGTCGTGCAGGGCGAGTACGAGGCGGATCACGGCGCGTGGCACATCCGCGTCTGGTGGGGCGACGCCGGGCAGATCGCGGACGGCCGCGTCGAGGACAAGACCGGCGCCGTGACGGAGGCGTGGACGGGGCCGCAGGTCGCCTGGAAGATGGCGCGCGGCGGTACCGGCGCCTTCGGCGGCCGGGAGATCAACAAGCCGCTCGTCTGGATCGGCTTCTGCCTCGCGTTCCTCGTCGGCCTCGCGGACCTGCGCCGACCGCTCTCGCTACGGAACCTCGACCTGCTCGCGCTCCTCTCGTTCTCGATCTCGCTCCGCTACTTCAACGAGGGCGACATCTTCACGAGCGTCCCGCTCGCCTACCCGCCGCTCCTCTACGTGATCGCACGCATGGCCTGGATCGGCGGGACGGCGCGCGTCAAGCCCTCGCGTCCCGTCTGGCCCGTCTGGGTGCTCGTCGCGGGCGCCGTGTTCCTCGCGGGGTTCCGGATCGGCCTGAACGTCGAGACGTCGAACGTGATCGACGTCGGCTACGCGGGCGTGATCGGCGCGAACCGGATCGTGGAAGGCGAATCCCCGTACGGGCACTTTCCCGTGCAGGACGACCTGAAGCCGTGCGGACCCGCCGACGCGGAGGGTGAGATCCGCGAGCGCATCCAGACGAACGGCCGCTGCGAGGCGTCGAACGACCGCGGGGACACGTACGGGCCGGTCTCGTACCTCTCGTACGTTCCCGGGTACGCCCTGTTCGGCTGGACCGGCAAGTGGGACAAGCTGCCGGCAGCGCACTTCACCTCGCTCGCGTTCGACGTGCTCTGCATGCTCGGCCTCGCGCTCGTCGGCTGGCGCTACGGCGGCCAGCGTCTCGCCGCGACGCTGCCGTTCGCGTGGGCCGCGTACCCGTTCACGCAGTACACGTCGATGTCGAACACGAACGACGCGATCCTGCCGGCCTTCCTCGTCTTCGGCTTCTTCTTCGCGGCGCAGCCGGCGCTTCGCGGCGGATTCCTCGCGCTCGCGGCGTGGACGAAGTTCGCCGCGCTCACGACGGTGCCTCTGTGGGCGACGTACCCGGAGTGGCGGACGCGGACGGTGCTCCGGTTCCTGCTCGGGCTCGTCGTCGCGACCGCGCTCGCGTTCTCGGTCTTCCTGCTCGAGCCCAACGTGCTCGACGCCGCGCGCACGTTCTGGGACCGCACGCTCGGCTGGCAGCTCGGCCGCCAGTCGCCGTTCTCGATCTGGGACTGGGGCCAGTACCACGCGCGCGGGATCCCGGACCTGCACTGGCCGCACCGGGTCGTGCAGGCGCTCGTCGTCGCCGGTGCGATCGTCGCGGCGTTCCTCCCGCGCCGGAAGTCCCCGCTGCAGCTCGCGGCGCTCACCGCTGCGCTCGTCGCCGCGTTCCAGCTCGTGCTGACGCACTGGTTCTATCTCTACATCCCGTGGTTCTTCCCTTTCGTTGCCTTCGCGCTCTTCGCACGTGACCGCTCGGAAGCCTGACCTCGCGCAGGTCGCGGCGGCGCTCGTTCTCTTCGCGCTCTCGTGGACCCTGCTGCACTTCGGGTTCTACGAGCGCGACCAGATCGTCGACACGCCGGTGTACGAGTCCTACGGCGAGGCGATGGCGGACGGCGAGGTTCCGTATCGCGACTTCCGCGTCGAGTACCCGCCGGGCGCGCTGCCCGTCTTTCTCGCTCCCGCGCTCGCCGACGTGGACTACCGCTCGGCGTTCGAGTGGCTGATGGCGCTCTGCGGCGGAGGGATGATCGTCGCGGTCGCGTTGTCGGCTCGGCAGCTCGGGCTCGGGTTCGGGACGCTCGCGTTCGTCGCGCTCTCCCCGCTCGCGATCGGGTCGGTGATCCTCACGCGCTTCGACCTCTGGCCCGCGATGCTCGCGTCGTTCGCGCTCGCGGCGCTTCTCTACGACCGGCTTCGCCTCTGTCACGTCCTGCTCGGCGCGTCGATCGCCGCGAAGCTCTACCCCGCTGTCTTCCTCCCGCTGACCGTCGCCTACGTGTGGCGCCGGCGCGGCCGCCGCGAGGCCCTCGTCTGCGCAGCGCTCACCGTCGGTGTGGTCGTCGCCGTCTACGTCCCGTTCCTGCTCATCGCACCGGGCGGCGTGCTCTCGAGCATCGGCCGGCAGCTGTCGCGCCCGCTCCAGATCGAGAGCTTCGGCTCGGCGCTCCTGCTCGCGGCGCACGACGCGTTCGGGCTCGGGATCGAGATGCACTCGAGCCACGGGTCGCAGAACCTCGCAGGCGCGGCGCCGGACGTCCTGGCCGTGCTGCTCTCCGTCGCGCAGGCTGCCGTGCTCGTCTGGCTCTGGACGCGGTTCGCCCGCGAGCGCGCACCCTCGCGATACGAGCTGGCGGCGTACGCCGCCACGGTGCTGACGGCGTTCGTGGCGCTCGGGAAGGTGCTCTCGCCGCAGTTCCTGATCTGGCTCGTGCCCGTCGTCCCGCTCGCGCGTCGG
>DASTHC010000063.1:0-21011 GCA_035718485.1 Gaiellaceae bacterium | reverse complement strand
GAAGATCCGGGTCGCCGCGACCGGTGCGAACGCGTTCACGAGGACGCCGTGCTCCGCCGCCCAGGCCAAGCCGTTCATCAGACCGTGCTGCGCGCCCTTCGCAGTGCAGTACGCGACGAGGTCGTCGACGTCGTCCGCGGGGCCGAGGCCGTAGCCCGACGTCGTCAGCACGATGCGGCCGTAGCGCCGCTCGAGCATCGTCGGCAGCACCGCCTGCGCGAGCCAGAACGCGGCGTCGACGTTGACGGACTGCGAGCGACGCCAGTGCTCCTCATCGAGCTCATCGAGCGGCGCGCGGATCACCAGCCCGGCGCTGTGTACGAGCGCGTCGATCCAGCCGAGGCGCGAGAGCGTTCGCTCGACGAGCGTGCGGCAGCCCGCGCGGTCCCCAAGGTCCTCGTACGCAGGTTCGGCCTGGCCGCCGGCACCGCGAATCTCGGCCGCGACTGCGTCCGCGACCGCTCGATCCGTACCCAAGCCGTCGACACCGACGCCGGCGTCGTGGACCACGACGGTCGCGCCGCGCTGCGCCAACAACAGGGCGTACGCACGCCCGAGGCCCCGTCCCGCGCCGGTCACGAGGACGACCTGGCCGGAGAAGTCGACCACGGCGCCCGACGCTAGCGCACCCCGTGGGGGGCGGCACGACGGCCCCCAACACAAACGCTATCGAGGGCCGTCGTACGTGTCTGTCATGCCTTCGTGTCGAATGTGTGCCGATCTATCCGGGGCTCTCGACGCCGAACGCGATGTCCACCGTGGTCCGGTACTGGCTGATCCGGTCGCCTTCGACGATCGCCGACATCGAGACGACGTGCGCACCGGAGATGCCCCGGATCGTCTTCGACGCCTCCTGAACCGCGGCGTCGGCCGCCTTCGCGAAGCTGTCCGGCGACGAGCCGATGATCCTCACGACTTTGGCCACCTGGGCCATACGGGCTCCTTTCCTGGCGTTGCTCGGAGGAGCCTAAGGGCGTCAGTACACTTCTGCGGCCGTGTTCGACACGCTTAGCGACCGGCTGCAGGGCGCTCTCGGAGATCTCAGGAAACGCGGGACGCTCGACGAAGAGTCGATTTCTCGCGCAATGCGCGAGATCCGTCTCGCCCTGCTCGAAGCCGACGTCAACCTCGAGGTCGTGAAGGACTTCACGGCGCGCGTCCGCGAACGGGCGATGGGGCAGGACGTCCTCAAGTCGGTGACGCCGGGCCAGCAGGTCGTAAAGATCGTGCACGACGAGCTCACTGCGCTCATGGGCACGGGCGGCTCGCGGATCGTCTTCACCTCGAAGCAGCCGACGGTCATCCTGCTCGCCGGCCTCCAGGGCTCGGGCAAGACGACCGCAGCGGCGAAGCTCGCGCTGCTCCTGCGCAAGGACGGGAAGCAGCCTGCGCTCGTCGCCGCCGACCTGCAGCGCCCCGCGGCGATCGACCAGCTCGAGCAGCTCGGCCGCCAGATCCAGGTGCCGGTCTACAGCGAGGAGCGCCGCGATCCCGTCGCCGCGGTCCGCGACGGGCTCGCACGCGCGCAGGCCGACGGCCGCGACACGGTCATCCTCGACACCGCCGGCCGCCTGCACGTCGACGAGGAGCTGATGGACGAGCTTGCGCGCGTCCGCAAGGAGTCGAAGCCGCACAACGTGCTGCTCGTGCTGGACTCGATGACCGGTCAGGAAGCGGTGCGGGTCGCGCAGAGCTTCCAGGAGCACGTCGCGTTCGACGGCGTCGTGCTGACGAAGCTCGACGGCGATGCGCGCGGAGGCGCCGCGCTCTCGGTCAAGGCCGTGACCGGCCGCCCGATCAAGCTCGTCTCCGTCGGCGAGAAGCTCGACCAGCTCGAGTACTTCCACCCCGATCGCATGGCATCGCGGATCCTCGGCATGGGCGACGTGCTCTCGCTCGTCGAGAAGGCCGAGCAGGCGATCGAGGAAGACGAGCAGGAGGCGATGGAGGCGCGGATCCGGAAGGGGCAATTCACGTTCGACGATTTCCTCTCCGCACAGCGGATGCTCCGCAAGATGGGACCGCTCCAGGGTGTGCTGAAGCTGCTCCCCGGCGTCGGGTCGCAGCTGAAGGACGTGAACATCGACGAGAACGAGCTGAAGCGGGTCGAGGCGATCGTGCTCTCGATGACGCCGCAGGAGCGGAGCACGCCGCACCTGATCGACGGCAAGCGTCGGCTTCGGATCGCGAACGGCAGCGGGACGAACGTGCCGCAGGTCAACCGGCTGCTCGAGGCCCGCAAGCAGATGGAGAAGATGATGAAGGGCATGAGCAAGGGCAAGATGCCGCAGCTTCCCGGCCTCGGCGACGTCGGCAACGGAGCCCCTCCCGCTCGAGCCGTGCCGCGAAAGTCCAAGAAGAAGAAGAAACGGTCGAAGAACCGGAGGTGAAATGGCAGTTCGCATGAGGTTGACGCGGGTGGGCTCGAAGAAGAACCCGATCTACCGCGTCGTTGTCGCCGATTCGCGCTCGCCGCGCGACGGCAAGTTCATCGAGATCGTCGGTCGCTACAACCCGCAGACCGACCCGTCGACGATCGAGTTCGACGAAGAGAAGGTGAAGGACTGGCTCGGCAAGGGTGCGCAGCCTTCGGGCACGGTCTCACGGCTGCTCAAGATCAAGAACCTGAACGGCTGACGTGGCGGAGCTCGTCGAGTTCCTCGCGCGCAGCCTCGTCGACGAGCCGGACGCGGTCCGGGTCGAGCGGGAGGACCGCGACGACGCGCTGGTGCTCCACCTGCATGTGGCCGAGGGTGACGTCGGCAAGGTGATCGGCCGCCAGGGACGAATCGCACGCGCGCTCCGGACCGTGGTCCGGGCGGGCGGAGCACACGAGAACCGACGCGTCGTGCTCGAGATTGCCGGCTGAGGAGCTCGTCGTCGTGGGTCGGGTGGGCAAGCCGCACGGTGTCGGCGGAGCGTTCGTGGTCGAGGGCGCGAGTGACGACCCCGACCGGTTTGCCGTCGGCACCGAGCTGCTCGTCGCGGGCGAGCAGGCGCACGTCGAGGAGTCGAAGCGGTCCGGTGGGCGGCTCGTGATCCGGCTCGACCGTCGCCCGGAGCGCGGCAGCCCGCTCGAGGTCCCGCGCTCGTCGCTTCCACCGACGGCCGACGACGAGTACTACGTCGCGGACCTGATCGGGCTCGAGGTCGTCGAGGAGGAGGGCCGATCGCTCGGCAACGTGCGCGACGTCTCGAACTACGCTGCGAACGACGTGCTCGAGCTCGACTCAGGCCTGCTGCTCCCGCTCGTCGAGGACTGCGTGCGGCAGGTCGATCTCGACGCGGGGCGAATCGTTGTCTCGCGCGGCTTCGCGGACGGCCAGTAACCTCACGCCCCTGTGCAGATCGACGTCTTCACGCTCATTCCGCACGCCTACGCATGGTTGACGGAGCAGCGGCCGCTCGCGGCGGTGCTCGGGACCGAGCTCGAGCTGCGGCTCTTCAACTACCGCGACACGTCGCCGCTCAGCTCTCGCCAGGTCGATGACGAGCCATACGGCGGCGGCGCGGGGATGGTGCTGCGCGTCGACGTGGTCGCATCGGCGCTCGACGCGGTCTACGGCGGCGCACCCGACGGCCGGGTGGTCGCGATGACGCCGGCCGGACGGCAGCTCACGCAGGAGGTGGTGGAGGAGCTCGCGGGCGAGCCGCGGCTGACGATTCTCTCCGCGCGCTTCGAGGGGTTCGACGAGCGAGTCGTGACGAACCTGGCGAGCGACGCGATCTCGATCGGGCCGTACGTCCTGTCGAACGGCGACCTGCCGGCGATGGTGCTCATCGACGCCATCGCGCGACTGCTCCCGGGCGCGCTCGGCAGCGAGCACTCGAGCGTGCACGAGAGCTTCTCCGCCGAGCTCGAGCGCGGGATCGAGTACCCGCACTACACGCGCCCGGCGGAGTTCCGCGGTTGGCGCGTGCCTGACGTGCTTCTCTCGGGAGACCACAAGCGGATCGAAGGTTGGCGACGCGAGCAGAGCCGTCTGCGGAGCGTGCGCGGTTGAGGAACCCGATCGAGCGCCTCGGGCTGCCGCACGCGTGGACGGTGGCCCTCGATTGGCTGGTCACGATCGTCGGAGCGGTCGCGATCGTGCTCGCGATCAAAGCGTGGGTCGTCAACCCATATCGGATCCCGACGTCCTCGATGGAGCCGCGGCTGCACTGTGCCCGGCCCGGCCCGGGGTGCCTGGCACGCTTCTCCGATCGGGTGCTCGCGAACCGGTTCATCTACCACTTCCGCGACCCGAAGCGGGGCGACATCGTCGTCTTCAACACGCCGCCGCGCGCCGCGCAGCAGTGCCCGCCCGCCGGAACGTTCGTGAAGCGGATCATCGGACTCCCGGGCGAGCTCTGGGAGCAGCGCGACGGGGAGGTCTACATCAACGGGAAGAAGCTGATCGAGCCGTACATCCCACCCGGACGCCGGGACTTCAACACCTACGACCCGCAGCGGATCCCCAAGGCGCACTACTTCGTGATGGGCGACAACCGCACCCAGTCGTGCGACTCGAGGGTCTGGGGGACGGTGCCCCGGGAGAACCTCATCGGCAAGGTGTTCGCGACCTACTGGCCGCCGAACCGGATTTCCTTCCGCTAACATCACCCGTCGGCCCTCGGGGCCTCCTAGCTATGAGCAACGTGATCGACTCCATCGAGCGCGCCCAGTTGCGCGACGGGATCCCGCAGTTCAAAGCGGGCGACACCGTCCGGGTGCACTTCCAGGTCATCGAGGGCCAGCGCCGCCGCGTCCAGGTCTTCGAGGGCATCGTGATCAAGCGCCAGGGCGCCGGCGCCCGCGAGACGTTCACCGTCCGCAAGCAGTCGTTCGGAGTCGGCGTCGAGCGGACGTTCCCGCTCCACTCGCCGAAGATCGAGCGGATCGAAGTCATGGCGATCGGCGACGTGCGGCGCGCAAAGCTCTACTACCTGCGCGACAAGGTCGGCAAGAAGGCGCGAGTGCGCGAGAAGCAGCAGCGCCCGGGGCAGGCGGCTGCCGCGCGCGCCGAGGTCACCGCGCAGGCGACGGAGGAAGCTCCGGCGGCGACGGAGCCGGCAGACGTCGAGCAGGAGCAGGACCCGGTCGCGGAGGCCGTCGGCGAGCCGGTGGCAGAGGCCGAGCCCGAGCCTGAGGCCGAGGGCGAGCCCCAGCCGGCCAACGCGAAAGCGTAAGACCTTTTCCACAGTCGAAGGGGTCGGCTGACGGCCGCGCTATCCTCGCCGCGTGCCCCTGAGCAGCGGTCAGCGACTCCTTCGGTTCGACCGCAGGCACGGCGCACGGTTCGTGGCCGGCGTCGACGAGGCGGGGCGGGGGTCACTCGCCGGGCCGCTCGTCGTCGCGGGAGTGCTGCTCGACTACGCCTGCCTCCGCGACCACCGGGTCCGTCCGCTCGCGCAGCTGAACGACTCGAAGCAGCTGTCGCCCGCGGAGCGGCAGGAGCTCTTCCGCGCCGTCGTCGGCTGCGCGGCCAAGATCTCGGTGCGCATCTTCTCCGCGCGCGAGATCGACCGGAACGGCCTCCATCGCTCGAACCTCGCCGGCATGCGCTCCGCGCTCTGGTCGCTCGCGCCGCCGGCCGAGCTCTGCCTCGTCGACGGATTCCGACTCGGCCCGACCGCGCCGCCCCACAAGGCGGTCGTCGACGGCGACACGAAGAGCGCCGCGATCGCAGCCGCGTCGATCATCGCCAAGGTCGTGCGCGATCGTGCGATGCGGCGGATGGACGCGGTCTTCCCGCACTACGGGTTCTCCTGGCATGTCGGGTACATCACGCCGGGCCACTCGGCGGTCGTCCGCGAGCGCGGGCCGTCCTCGATCCACCGTCGGTCGTTCCAGGCGCTCTGCTACGAGGATCGTGCCGAGGGCGGGCTCAGGGCAGCGAGCTGAACGCCGCGCGCTGCGGCACTACCGCCTGCGCGGCTTTCGCATTCTCGGCGTCAACGTCTGGAGCGCCGGCTACGAGCTCGACCTGATTGTGCGTCGCGGCCGCCGCGTCGTGTTCTGCGAGGTCAAGTCGAAGAGAGGGAGCGGCTTCGGCTTGCCCGAGGAGATGGTCGGCCGCGAGAAGCAGCGCCGGCTGTTCCAGGCGGCCGAGGCGTGGCTCGCGCGGCAGCCCTCGCTCGCAGGCGTCGACGTCGAGTTCGAGGTCGTCGCCGTGGAGGGCCGCGAGCTCCGCCGCATCCCGCTAGGAGATCCGCTGTAGGAGCCGAACTCCTTCGGAGGCGATGGCTCCGACGCAGGAAGTGCTGTACGACGAGATCGACCTCGACCTCTCGTGGTCCGAGCACGAGCTGCCCGAGCACGAGCGGACGCGGCACGTCCACCGGCTCCACCCGTACCTGGGAAAGTTCATCCCGCAGCTCGTCGAAGTGCTGCTGGAACGCTACGTCCCTCCCGGTGGCCGCGTGCTCGATCCGTTCGCCGGTTCCGGCACGACGCTCGTCCAGTCGCTCGAGAGCGACCGCGACGCGACGGGCGCCGACATCGCAGCGTTCAACGCGCTCCTGATGCGGGTCAAGACGACCCGGTACAACCTCGCGGCGCTCGAGCGAGACGTGGCGGAGGCGAGCTCGCGGCTCGGCGACCTCGACGCGCGCCGGGTCGCGGGAGCGAGCCCCTATCTTCGTCGCTGGTACGCGCCGCGCGCGCTCGCCGAGCTCCTGGCGTTCCGGTCGAACATCGGCGAGTACGAGCATCGGGACGTCCTTCGAGTCGTGCTCGCCCGAGCCGCCCGGTCGGCGCGACGCACGACGCATTTCGACCTCGACTTTCCGCGCGATCCGCAGCGCGGCCCGTATTGGTGCCACAAGCACAAGCGCGAGTGCAGGCCGATCGACCGCGCGGCCCATTTCCTTCGCCGGTACGCGCTCGACACGGTTGCCCGTATCCATGCGTTCTCGCGTGCGCGCGCGGACGGGCGGAGCGCGTCGGTCCTGCACGGCGACGCCCGCGAGCTCGAGCTCGGCGGGCCGTACGACGGGATCGTGACGTCGCCTCCGTATCCGGGCCTGATCGACTACCACGAGCAGCATCGCTACGCATACGAACTGCTCGGACTGGACGACCTCGGCTCGCTCGAGCTCGGGAAGGGTTCGACGAAATCGGCGATCGCGGAGTATGTGGACGGCATCGCGCGCGTGCTCGAACGCTCGGCGGAGCGTTTGCGTGCGGGTGCATATGTGGTCGTCGTCGTGAACGATCGGCGCGAGCTCTACAGCGACGTGCTGGAACGTGCGGGTCTGCAACTCGATCATCGTCTGCGCAGACACGTAAACCGACGCACCGGACGGCGAGCGGGCGAATACTTCGAAGACGTGCTCGTTGCGCGCAAGTTGTCACACACTTGACACAAAGATGGCACATCTTGTCGCCTAGTGTGACAACGTGCTCGCACGCGCGGTCACTCATGCGCTCGTAGGGCTCGACGCACGACGCGTCGAGGTCGAGGCGCACGTCGGCGGCCAGGTGCCCGGCTTCACGATCGTCGGCCTCGCCGATCGAGCGGTGACCGAGGCGAAGGAGCGTGTCCGAAGCGGGGTCCGCTGCGCGGAGTGCGACTGGCCACGCGGGAGGATTACGGTCAATCTCGCGCCTGCGGCGCTTCGCAAGGAAGGGTCGTCGTTCGACCTTGCGATCGCGCTCGCGATCCTGGCTGCGTCGGGTCAGGTCCCTCGGGACGAGCTCGACCGGCACGCCGTCCACGGCGAGCTCGCGCTCGACGGACGCGTGCGCCCCGTCTCCGGCGTCTTCGCGGTGGCTGAAGGCGCGCGCCAGGCGAGGATGCCGCGAATCATCTGCGCAGCGCACTCGGCGCGCGAGGCCGCGCTCGCGGGCGTGGAACCCGTACCTGTCTGGCACCTCGCCGAAGCGGTCGCGTACCTCCGCGGCGAGCACGAGCCCGAGCCCGTCCCCCCGCGAAACGGCCGTCCGCCGCCGGCCGTGCCGGATCTGCAGGACGTGCGAGGACAGGAACGCGGCCGACGGGCCCTCGAGATCGCGGCTGTGGGCGGCCACAACCTGCTCTTCGCCGGGCCGCCGGGCACGGGGAAGACGATGCTCGCGCGCAGGCTCCCGGGGCTGCTTCCGGCGCTGCTGGACGGGGCGGCGCTCGAGGTGACCCGGATCCACTCGGTGGCCGGGATCCTGCGCCCTGAGCACCCACTCGTGACGACGCCGCCCTTCCGTGCGCCGCACCACACCGCGTCCGCGGCTGCAATCGTCGGCGGTGGTCGCGGCCCGCGACCCGGCGAGGCGAGCCTCGCCCATCGAGGCGTGCTGCTGTTGGACGAGCTCCCAGAGTTCGTCCGCCCGGCACTCGAGGCGCTGCGCCAGCCGCTCGAAGACGGGGTGATCAGCGTCGCTCGCGCCGAAGGCACGGCGCTCTATCCGGCGCGCTTCCAGCTTGTCGGGACGATGAACCTGTGCCCGTGCGGCGCTCGCGGCGATCCGCTGCTTGCGTGCTCGTGCACGCCGCAGCGGTTGACCGCGTACGCGAACAAGCTGTCGCGCGCGCTGCTCGACCGGTTCGATCTCGTCGTCCTCGTGCCCAGGCCGCGCGCTCACGATCTCGCGGGCTCGGCGGGGGAGGCTTCGGAGCCCGTTCGCGAGCGGGTTGCGGCGGCGCGAACGCGGCTCGAGCAGCAGGTTCCGAAGCGCGACGAGAAGGCGGACACGCTGCTCACGCGTGCCGTCGAGTCGCTGCCGCTCTCGGGCCGCGGACGTGCGCGCGTCGCCCGCGTGGCGGCGACGATCGCGGCTCTCGCCGGCTCGGACTCCGTCGGCACTGACCACGTCGGCGAGGCTCTCTCCTATCGCGCACCGAAGGAGCTGACGGCGTGAGAGAGCTTGCCCTCGCCGCCTTCGCCGCCGAGCGAGGCGTGCACGCCCGCTTCGAAGAGCGGTCGGCGCGATTCAACGCGTTCAGGAAGGCGTTCGACGCGAGGGTGTATCTCGAGGCTCTCGAGCGCCGTGGCCTTCGCTGGCTCGCTCGCTCCGACCAGCTGTTCCCGTCGCTCCTTCGGGCGATCCACGACGCGCCGAGCGGGCTCTTTCTCCGCGGGACGGCGCGCGCTGAGCTGCTCGCGCGCCCTGCGGTCGCGATCGTCGGAGCCCGCGCCTGCAGCGGGTACGGGACTCAGGTCGCTCGGCTGCTCGGACGCGAGCTCTCGGCGGCCGGGCTCGTCGTCGTCAGCGGCTTGGCGCGCGGAGTCGACGGCGAGGCGCACCGCGGCGCCCTCGACGCGGGCGGAGCGACCGTCGCCGTCCTCGGCTGCGGGATCGACCGCGACTATCCGGCCGCGCACGCCGAGCTCGCCCGCCGGATCGCAGACACCGGGCTCGTCGTGTCCGAGTACGCGCCCGGCGTCGAGCCCGCGCCATGGCGCTTCCCGGCGCGCAACCGCATCATCGCCGGGCTCGCGCAGGCGACGATCGTGGTCGAGGCCCGCGAGCGGAGCGGCGCGCTCATCACGGCCGACTTCGCGCTTGAAGAAGGACGCGAGGTGTTCGCCTGTCCGGGCGAGATCACCTCCGCGTTGAGCGCCGGCTCGAACGCGCTGCTGAAGCTCGGTGCCACGCCGCTCACCGCGCCGGCCGACGTGCTCGAGCTGTTCGGCCTGACCGCGGTGGACGATGCCGAAGCCGACCTCGGCCCAACGGCAAAGGCGCTCCTCGATCGACTCGACGCACCGCTCACCGGTGACGAGCTCGTCCGCGCGACCGGCCTCGGCGCAGGCGAGGCGATGGCAGCCCTTGCGGAGCTCGAGCTCGCCGGTCTCGTCGCGTCGAGCGACGGGATCTATCGAAGGACGGGACGGTGAGTACGATCGCCCGATGGCGTCGTACTGGCTCGAAGATCTCGAGCAGCCGCTGCCGCGGACCTCCGTGGCGGGCACCCCCGATGTCGAGATCGTCGGCGGCGGTGTTACGGGCTGCTCGTGCGCACTCGTCCTCGCGGAGGCCGGGCTCCGCGTGCGCCTGCACGAGGCGCGCGAGATCGCGAGTGGCGCCAGCGGCCGAAACGGCGGCTTCGCGCTGCGCGGCGGTGCAATGGCCTACGACGTCGCTCGACGACAGCTCGGCGCAGATCGGGCACGCACATACTGGCAACTGACCGAGGACGCCCAGCGGCGGATGGCGGCGCTCGCCGGCGACGCATTCCGCGCCGTCGGCAGCCTGCGGCTCGCCGTCGACGAGGACGAGCGCGCCGAGCTGCGTGCGGAGTACGACGCGCTCGTCGAGGACGGCTTCGCGGCCGAGTGGCTCGACGACCCGCCGTCGGCGCTCGGCGACCGGTTCCCCGCCGCCGTGCTGTATCCGCGGGACGGCGCGCTGCAGCCGGCCCGTTGGGTGCGCCGTCTCGCGCGACTCGCCGCCGAGGCCGGCGCCGAGCTCGTCGAGGGCAGCCGCGTCGACACGCTCGACGCTCTGACGGCGGAGCGCGTCGTCGTTGCGACCGACGGTTCGGGCACCGGTCTCCTCCCCGAGCTCGACGCGTCGATCCGGTCGACCCGCGGGCAGGTGCTCGTCACGGAACCACTGCCGGAGCTGCTCTTCGAGCGACCGCACTACGCGCGCCGCGGCTTCGACTACTGGCAGCAGACGCCGGATCGCCGACTCGTCATCGGCGGCTCGCGGGACGCGGGCCTGGACGACGAGTGGACCGACGAGGAGGTCGTGACAGACGTCGTCCAGGAGCGGATCGAGGCGCTCGCCTCCGAGCTGCTCGGACGGCGGCCGGAGATCACGCACCGCTGGGCCGGGATCTGGGGGACGACCGACGATCTCCTTCCGCTCGTCGGGGCGCTTCCGGGCAACGAACGTGTCTGGGTCGCCGCCGGGTACTCCGGTCACGGCAACGTGCTCGGGTTCGCGGCAGGCCGGCTCGTCGCCCGTGCGCTCCTCGGGGATCGAGACCCGATCCTCGATCTCCTCGATCCCGCGCGCGCGGTCGCCGCGACCTAGGGCTGGAAGCGCGGCAGGTCGAGCTCGCCCGCTCGTTCGAGCGCCGCGAGGGCGATCGCGAGGTCCTGGATCGCCAGGCCGGTCGAGTCGAACACGGTCGCCTCGTCGTCCGAGCGGCGCCCCACTGCGTCGCCGGCGAGAACGAGGCCGAGCTCCGTCACATCGTCGCGCGACAGCACGCCTGCCTCGACCGCGTGCACGAGATCCCCGTTGTGGCTCGCCTGCTCCCAGTCGTCGCAGAAGACGCGAACGCGTGCGAGCTCGCGCACGTCGATCTCCTGCTTCCCGGGACCGTCCGCGCCCATCAGCGACGCGTGCTGCCCTGGTCGAAGGGCACCCTCACCGAGAAGCACCTCGCGTCCCGGCGTCACCGTCACGACGACGTCCGAGCCGAGCGCTTCTTCGCGCGAACGCGCGACGTCGGCACCGAGCTCGTCGGCGACCGCCAGCGCCCGCGATTCGTCGACGTCCCAGAGCGCGACGCGCCGGCCGCCGCGCGCGAGGAACGTCCGCGCCGCGGCCCGCCCGTTCACCCCGGCACCGATCACCGCCGCCGACTCGGCGTCCGAACGACCGACCGTCTCGGCCGCGAGGACCGCCGCCGCCCCCGTCCGAAGCGCTGTCACCGCGCCGGCGTCGAGTACCGCGCGGAGCACGCCGTTCGACGCGTCCGAGAGGAGCACGAGCCCCATCACGGTGGGCAATCCGACCGCCGGGTTCGACGGAAACGACGTCACCCACTTGAGCAGCGAGTGACCGCCACCGAGCGCGGGCATCGCCCGAAAGTCGCCCGCGGGATATGCCGGCACGTAGACCTTCGGCGGCATCGTCCACTCACCGCGCGCGTAGGCGACGAACGCATCGCGAACCGCCTCGAGCGCGCGTTCAGGCGGCACGGCAGCCTCGACCGCCGAGCCAGAGAAGAACGGAACGTCCGGGACGCTCACACTGCTTTGACCGACGACACGAGCTGCTCGAGCGCGGACTTGGCGTCGCCGAACAGCATCACCGTCTTCGGGTCGTAGAAGAGCGGGTTGTCGACCCCCGCGAACCCGGTCGCCAGCGAGCGCTTGATCACGACGACGTTGTGCGCCTTGTCGACGTCGAGGATCGGCATGCCGTAGATCGGATTGCCGGGCTGGTTGCGCGCCGCCGGGTTGACGACGTCGTTCGCTCCGACGACCACGACGACGTCGGTCTGCGGGAACTCCGGGTTGATCTCGTCCATCTCGAAGAGCTCGTCGTACGGCACGTTCGCCTCCGCGAGCAGCACGTTCATATGCCCTGGCATACGGCCGGCGACCGGGTGAATCGCGTAGCGGACGTCGACGCCCTTGCCCTCGAGCAACTCGCCGAGACTGCGCACGTCGTGCTGCGCCTGCGCCACCGCGAGGCCGTAGCCCGGCACGAACACGACGCGGCGCGCGTACGCGAGCATGTAGCCGATGTCGTCGGCGGACGCTGTGCGCACGTTCGCGCCGTCGCCCGCAGGTCCCGCGGCGACGGCCGCCGCCGGCGCCGACCCGAACGCGCCGAACAGCGTCTGCACGAGCGGCCGGCCCATCGCCTGGCCCATCTTGATCGTGAGCAATGTCCCCGAGGCCCCGACGAGCGTCCCGCCGATGATCAACACCGTGTTGTCGAGCACGAACCCGGTCGAGGCCGCGGCGAGCCCGGTGCATGCGTTCAACAACGAGATCACGACCGGCATGTCCGCGCCGCCGATCGGCAGGACGAACAAGACGCCGAGCACGGCTGCGCCGACCATCAGCAGCACGAGCCAGATCCCGTTCTCGGTCACGGAAACGAGAGTGACGAGCGCGATCAGGACCGCGCCCAGCAGCGCATTGAAGAGGTTCTGCCCCCGGAACACGAGCGGCCGCCCGGTGATCAGTTCCTGCAGCTTCCCGAACGCGACGAGCGAGCCCCAGAAGCTGACCGACCCGATCACCGCCGAGAAGAGGATCCCGACGAGAACGTCGCCCGCGAGCCGGCCCGCATCGGGCGCCTGGCGGTGGAACTCGGCCGCCGCGATGAGCGCCGCGGCTCCGCCGCCGACGCCGTTGAAGAGCGCGACCATCTGCGGCATCGCCGTCATCTGAACGGCGCGCGCGGCGACGACGCCGACGACCGCGCCGAGCGCGATCCCGACGAGCATCAGCCCGTACTGGTCGATCTCTTTGACGAGAAAGGTGAACCCGACCGCGATCGCCATCCCGACGGCCGCGATCCAGTTGCCCGACCGCGCGGTGCGCGGATGCGACAACCGCTTCACGCCGACGATGAGGAGGATCGCCGCCACGAGGTAGGCGACGTTGATCCAGGTCTGGCTCAACGGCGCTCGTCGTCGGCGTCGGGGCGGCGCTGCTTGAACATCTCGAGCATGCGGTCGGTGACGAGGAAGCCGCCGACGACGTTCACCGTCCCGAACACGACGGCGACGAAGCCGAGAACCTGCTCGAGCGTCGAGTCCGCCGTGCCGACGATCAGCATCGCGCCGATCAGCACGATGCCGTGGATCGCGTTCGTACCTGACATCAACGGCGTGTGCAGCATCGTCGGCACCTTCGAGATGACCTCGAAGCCGACGAAGATCGCGAGCGCGAAGATCGTCAGCTCGGCGACGAGCTGCGCGCTCACGCGGGCACCTCCTCGCGCCGCGTGACGCACGCGCCCGCGACGATCTCGTCGTCCCAGTCGAGCCGCAGCTCGCCTTCGGGCGCGAGGTGCTGAAGCAGCGCGGTCACGTTCCGCGAGTAGAGCCGCGACGCGTCGAACGCCATCGTGCTTGCAAGGTCGGTCGACCCCACGATCGTGACGCCGGCCTCGACCACCTCCTCGCCGGGCCGGGTCAGCTCACAGTTGCCGCCCGTGTCCGCCGCGAGATCGACGATCACCGACCCGGGGCGCATCGCACGAACCGCTGCGGCAGGGATGAGCCGCGGTGCCGGACGGCCCGGGATCGCCGCGGTCGTGATCACCGCGTCGAACTCCGGGATGCGCGCCTCGAGCTCCTCCTGCTGGCGCCGCTGCTCGTCCTCGGTCAGCTCGCGCGCGTAGCCGCCCTCCGTCTCCTCGCCGACCACGGCGAGGTCGAGGAAGTTCGCGCCCAGCGACTCCACCTGCTCGCGGACGACCGGCCGCACGTCGAACCCGAAGACGACCGCCCCCAGTCGCCGCGCCGTCGCGATCGCCTGGAGACCCGCGACCCCGGCGCCGAGCACGAGCACCTTCGCGGGCGGAACCGTCCCCGCCGCCGTCATCAGCATCGGGAGGAACTTCGGAAGCCTGTCGGCCGCGATCAGCGCAGCCTTGTACCCGGACACGGTCGCCTGCGAAGAGAGCGCGTCCATCGGCTGGGCGCGGGTGATCCGCGGGATCGACTCCATCGCGAACCCCGTCACGCCGCGCGACCCGAGCTGCTCGACGCCGTCTCGATCGGTGAGCGGCTGCAGGAAGCCGATCACCACCTGACCGTCGCGCAGCCGCTCGAGCTCCGCAGCCGAGGGCTTCTGCACCTTCGCGATCGCGTCCGCGTCCCATGGCGAGCTGAGCTCTGCGCCGGCGTCGCGGTACGCCTCGTCTGGGTACGACGCCGCGGCGCCCGCGCCCGGCTCGACGACGACCGCGATGCTGGATTGCGCGAGCCTCCCGACGGAGTCGGGTACGAGCGCCACCCGACGCTCGCCGGCAGCGGTCTCGCGCGGAACGCCGACTCTCACCGCGGGAGATCCTATGTACGGCGCCGGAGAAGGGACGCGGCTGCCGACCGCGAAATCGGCGCTCCATGCTGGCCGACCTGACCGAGGCCGTCGAG
This sequence comes from Gaiellaceae bacterium, assembly GCA_035718485.1. Classification (GTDB taxonomy): domain Bacteria; phylum Actinomycetota; class Thermoleophilia; order Gaiellales; family Gaiellaceae; genus JACCTU01. The sequence continues at coordinate 6,234 of DASTHC010000063.1, read as the reverse complement.
ACCCGGCACCCCTGGACCCGCGGCCATGCACGCCGGGTGGCGGCACTTGCGGTCGCGGTGGCTCAGTCGCTCGGCTGGGACGACGATGCGCTCTCCGACGTGCGGGCGGGCAGCCTGCTCCACGACGTCGGCAAGCTCTCGGTCCCCGGGGAGATCCTCGCCAAGCCCGGACCGCTCAACGCCGTTGAGCAGGCGGAGGTGCGCAGGCATCCCGCCGCAGGCGCGCTGCTCGTGGCCAACCTTCCGAACGCGCGCCGCGCGCTCCCTTCGATCCTGCACCACCACGAACGCTGGGACGGACGCGGGTATCCGGCCGGCATCGCCGGCGCCGACATCCCCGCCGAGGCACGCCTCGTCGCGCTCGCGGATGCCTACGACGCGATGACCTCGCACCGGCCGTATCGCGCGACGCTCTCCCTGCCGGAGGCGCTCGAGGAGCTGTCGCGGTGCGCCGGCACGCAGTTCGACCCGATCCTCACGCACGCGTGCGTCCAGGTGTGGTCGGCTCGACTGCGCCTCGCCGTCTAGATCGCCGACCAGACCTCGAGCTTCGTGCGCACGCGGCGGATCACCTCGTCGGTGAACTCGGTCGTGCCCAGGTGACCGCCGAGGTCGGCCGTGCGGTGGCCCTCGGAGACCGCCTCGAGCGCGGCCTCGCGGATCGCGCGCGCGGCCTGCTGCTCGCGCTCGCCGCCGTGCGCGAGGAGCGCGGCGGCCGCGAGGACCATCGCCATCGGGTTCGCGATGTTCTTCCCCTCGAGCGCGGGCGCAGTGCCGTGCGCGGCCTCGGCCATCAGCGCGCGCGGAACGTACTGCTCGTCGAACGCGACGAGCAGCGACTCCGACCCGGCGATCGAGCCGAAGAGCGGAAGCACGAAGTCGGAGAGGATGTCGCCGTCGCGGTTGAGCGAGGGGATCACGAGGGGCTCCGACGCGCGCGCCATCAGGAGCGCGAACGTCGCGTCGATCAGCTGCGGCTCGTACGGCACGTCCGGGTGACGCTCGGCCGCCGCGTCCATCTCCTCTTTCAGCATCCCCTCGTACACGGGCGAGACCGTGTACTTCGGCCCGCCGAACACGCGCGCCCCCGTTCGCTCCGCGAGACGGAACGCATACTCGGCGACCGAACGGGAAATCCGCCGCTCGATCCGCTCCGTGCGGTACGCGACCTCGTCGTCGCCCTCGCCCTCGCGCCACTCCTTCGCGCCGTACGCGTCGCCGACCGCCATCCGCACGATGGAGATCGGGGCAAAGACGCCGCCGATCGGCACGACGCCCGGAATCCGCCGGCCGGTGCGGACGATCACGCGCCCGCCGATCTCCTCGCGCAGGATCCGGTTCGGCGAGCCGACGTCGCCGGCCTCCTCCGGCGTGATCGTCGCCGCCTTCAGGCCGAGACCGTGCTCGCGGACCGCGGCCGCTGCCTCGTGGACGACCGCGTTCTGCGTCGCGCGACGATTCTCGAGCGAGAGGTCGAAGCGCGGGAACTCGAGCTCGAGCCCGATCACGTCGGGGGCGAGCACCCGCAGAGACTCCTCGAGCAGCTCCTGTCCGGTCTGGTCGCCCTCGAGAACGACGATCGTGCCGGTGTCCACGGCGCCGGAGGTTACAGGTGCGCGAACGCGGTTAGACCGGGGGCGTGGCACGTACTGGGGGTTGGCGCCGCCGCGGCTCCAAGAGCCGCGGCTTTCGTTACTTCGACGCGAGGGGTCGCGAGATCACGGACGAGGAGAAGCTCGAGCGAATCGATGCGCTGCGGATCCCGCCGGCCTGGCGCGACGTGTGGATCTCGCCGCGTCCACGCGCGAAGCTCCAGGCCGTCGGCCTCGACCGCGCGGGCCGGAAGCAGTACCTCTATTCCGACGAGTACCGGGCGACGCAGGAGCAGGCGAAGTACGACAAGCTCGTTCGCTTCGGCGAGAAGCTCCAGGAGATCCGGCAGGCGATGTCCGACGACATGGACCGCGACCATCTCGACCGTGAGCGCGTCTGCGCGATCGCGCTCAGGCTGATCAATCTCGGCTGGTTCCGCCCGGGGTCCGAGCGCTACGCGAAGGAATCCCGCACGTACGGGATCACGACCCTTCGCAAGGGCCACGTCAAGGTTCGCGGCCAGCGGATCTCGCTCAACTTCCGCGGAAAGCACAAGGTTTGGATCCGCACCGCCGTGCTGGACGCCGAGCTCGCCGACGCGCTGAAGGAGCTGCTCGAGCTCAAGGGAGGCCACCGCCTCTTCCGCTTCCGGACCGAGGACGGTGCGCTGGCGAGCCTCAGCGAGCGCCACCTGAACCACTACGTCCAGGAACACATGGGCGACGACTTCACCGTTAAGGACTTCCGCACGTGGGGCGGGACGCTGCTCGCCGCGATCGGGCTCGCCGAGCGCGGCGAGGCCGAGACCGAATCGCAGGCGAAGAAAGAGGTGACCGCGGTGTGCCGGTCGGTCGCCGAGAAGCTCGGAAACACGCCCGCGGTCTGCCGGGCCTCCTACATCAGCCCACCCGTGATCGAGCAGTACATGGACGGTCGAACCATCGCCGATTTTCGACCTCGCCATTTGCGCGTGGTCTCCGCACGCGATACCGGGCTCGACCTCGAGGAGCAAGCGCTGCTGAGCCTCCTGCGCTCGTGGCGAATTCGACAAGCGCGCGCGGCAGCCTAGATTTCACCAGGCTTTTTCGGCTACAGTCGAATGAGACCCCGATAGGCGAGGAGGAAACATGGCGCGAAAGACGGTGCTGGTGTGCGACAACTGTTCCAATGAAATCGATGAGTCAAAGGGCGCAGTGATGCGGATCAACTTCAACGACGCGCGCCGCGGCTCGAAGCAGGCAGATCTCTGCGACACCTGCGCCGGGAAGATGCCCGGTCAGCCGGCCGCAAGGCGCGGCCGCAGGCCGAAGGCCGCCGCGGCGTAGGAGGGCTTGACCCGCCCTCGCGGCGATTCGCGCAGTTTGCGGGGAGCCGCGTCCGGATCCGTCAGGACGCCGCTCTACGATGGGTGGGTTGTGGGTCTGAAGCTCCTCGTCGGCCCCGCGAACGCGGGCAAGGTCTCGCTGCTCCTCGAGCGCTACTTCGACGCGCTCGGTCGAGAGCCGATTCTCATCGTGCCGACGGGGTCGGACGTCGAGCGCGTCGAGCGTGAGCTCGTCGCGAAGCACGGCTGCGTGTTCGGCGGCTCGATCGGCACCTTCGACGACGTCTTCGAGCGCATCGCGTGGGCAGACGCGGGCCGACCGGTCGCGACCGAGGCGCAGCAACAGCTCGCTCTCCGTCGCGCGGTGGGCCGCGCGTCGCTCAACGGCCTGTCTGCCTCCGCCGGCTCGTCGGGCTTCGCCGACACGCTCCGCGAGGCGATCCGCGAGCTTCAGGGAGCGCTGCTCGAGCCGGACCGCATCGAGGGCGACATGGCGCACCTCTATTCCGCGTATCGGGCAGAGCTCGAGTCGCTCGGGCTGTGGGACCGCGAGCTCCTTCGTGCGCACGCCGTCGCCCGCCTGGAAGGCGACCTCGGGTCCTGGCACGGCGAGCCGGTGTTCGCGTACGGCTTCGAGGATCTGACCGAGGCGGAGTGGTCGCTCCTCCGGGCGCTCGCCGGCCGCACCGAGGTCACGGTCTCGCTTCCGTACGAGCCCGGCCGCGCCGCGTTCGATTCACTCCGGCGGACCGCGGAGGATCTGGGAGCGCTCGCCACGGACGGGATCGAGGAGCTCCCGCCGGCCTCTGCGGACGTCGCCGAACCGGCGATCGCCTACGTCGAGCGCTCGCTCTTCGACGAGCCGGCCGGCGAGGCGCCGCGGATCGCCGGCGCGGTCGGCTTCCTCGAGGGCGCGGGCGTGCGCGGCGCGCTCGAGCTCGTCGGCGACGAGATCCTCGAGCTGGTCCGCGGCGGCTGCGCGCCGGAGGCGATCGGCGTCGTCTGCCCGTCGCTCGGCCGCTGGCGTGCGCCGCTCGAGACCGTGTTTCGGACGCTCGGGATCCCGTACGCATTCGAGGGCCGCCGTCGCCTCGGCGAGACGGCGTTCGGCCACGCACTCCTCTCGCTGCTCCGCTTCGCGTGGCTCGGGGGTCCGCGCGCCGACCTGTTCGCGTTCCTCCGCTCGCCGTACTCCGGGCTGAGCCGAAACCACGTCGACTTCGTCGAGGGACGGCTGCGCGGGCGGGCCGTCGCCGCTCCGGGACGGATCGAGGAGGTGTTGCAGGAGCTCCGTGGTGCGCCGCTCCGCCAGCTCGACTCGCTCCGCGCGGGGGTCTCGCCGGTCGAAGCTGTGCGCGCGCTGGCGCAGGGGATGCTGCGCGCCGCGCACGGTCTGGAGCGGCCGCCGGTCGGCACCGATCCGGCGGAGGATCTGCGCGCCTACGACGCCGCGCTTCGCCTCCTCGACGAGCTCGGCCGCTGGGAGCGGCTCGTCGACGAGCAGACGACCGTCGACGACGTCGCGGCGACGCTCGAGCGGGCGCGGCTCCGGCGCGAGCGCGCCGAGCCCGGGAAGGTCTCCGTGCTCGATCTCGACCGCGCTCGAACTGCGCGGTTCGAGGTCGTCTTCGTCATCGGCCTCGAAGAGGGCAGCCTTCCGCGCCGCGGCGGCGGCTCGCCGTTCCTCGACGACGACGAGCGCGAACGCCTCGGCGGCCGCCTCCAGCGCGCCGATCCGGTCAGCCGCGACCGCTACCTCTTCTACACGGCGTGCGCGCGCCCGACGCGGCGCCTCTACCTCGTCCGCGAGTCCGCGACGGACGAGGGCAGCCCGAGGGAAGCCAGCCCGTTCTGGGACGAGGTCCAGTCGCTCTTCGCGCGCGACGAGGTCGAACGTGCGACGACCCGCCGCCGCCTGTCGGAGCTCACATGGCGGCTCGAGGACGCACCGACCGAGCGCGAGCGGCTGCGCGCGCTCGCGTCGATCGCGCGCGAGGCGCCGGCCGACGCCGACGGCATCGCACGCGCGAACGGATGGGAGCGGCGGCTCGCGCGCGCGCGGAGCGCACCGAACCGACCCACGCAGCTCCGCCACCCCCTCGTGCTCGAGACGCTCGGGGCCCGCACGACGTTCCCGGTCACCGAGCTCGAGCGCATGGCCGACTGCTCGTCGGCCTGGTTCGTCGACCGGCTGATCGACCCGAAGACGATCGACGCCGAGGTCGACCCGAAGCTTCGCGGCTCCGTCGCGCACACGACGTTGAACCGCTTCTTCTCGTCGCTCCCGAAGGAGCTCGGCGCCGACCGCGTCCTGCCGGAGCAGGTTGACGACGCCGTGCGCCTGATGCGCGCCTGCCTCGACCAGGCGCTCGAGGGCGTGCGCATGGAGATGACGACGATGCAGCGCCGGGAGCTCGACGCGTCGCTCTGGCGCGACCTCGAAGCACTCGTTCGCTTCGAGGCTGAAAACGACGCGCAGCTCGTGCCCAAGCGCTTCGAGGTGTCGTTCGGAATGGAGCGCTCTCCTCAGGAGCTCCAGCGGGGGCTCGACCTGGGGGAGGGCCTGACGCTGAGCGGCAAGATCGACCGCATCGACGTCGACCCGTTCAGCGCGCGCGGGATCGTCCAGGATTACAAGGCGGGCAAGAGCGCGCACTCGGCGATCCAGATCGAGAAGGAGCTGCGACTCCAGATTCCGCTCTACATGCTCGTGCTCCGCGACCTCGTCGGGATCGAGCCGCTCGGCGGTGTCTACCGCCCCCTCGCCGGCGACCGCAAGCCGCGCGGGCTGCTCCGCGCGGAGGCGCAGAACGACGTGCTGGGCGGGTACACGAAGTCCGACTACCTCGAGGACGGTGCGTTCTGGGAGCAGGTCGAGAACGCCCGCACGAACGCGCGCGGGCTCGCGCAGCGCATCCGGACGGGTGACGTCCGGCACGACCCGCGCGGCGGCGACTGCCCGCAGTGGTGCGATCTGTGGCCGATGTGCCGGGTGAAGCGCGCATGAGCTCGCTCGCGGCGAACCCGGAGCAGCGCTCGGCGATCGACGCGCGCGGTCGCGTCTTCCTCTCAGCGGGCGCCGGCACCGGAAAAACGGCGGTGCTCGTCGAGCGCTTCGTCGAGGCTGTGTGCGACCGCGGCGTGGACGTGGGCTCGATCCTCGTGATCACGTACACGCGCAAGGCGGCAGGCGAGCTCCGCACGCGCATCCGCCGTCAGCTTCGCGAGCGCGGGCGCCACGACCTCGCGCGCGAGCTCGACGGCGCGTGGATCGGCACGATCCACGGCTTCTGCGCCCGCCTGCTGCGCGCGTACCC
>DASTHC010000062.1:0-13487 GCA_035718485.1 Gaiellaceae bacterium | reverse complement strand
ACCTGCTCGAGCTCGCCCGCCGGGAGGCCGAGAGCCTCGCGGCCGGGGAAGGCCTGCTCCAGTCCTCCGTCGCCGCAAAGGCCGCCGCTGCCATCGCCTGAGCAGGTTCAATAGGGCCATGTGCCGAAACATCCACACGCTCTTCAACTTCGAGCCGCCCGCGACCGAGCACGAGGTCCGCGGCGCCGCCGAGCAGTACGTCCGCAAGATCAGCGGCTTCACGAAGCCGTCGAAGGCGAACGAGGCCGCGTTCGCGCGGGCCGTCGACGAGGTCGCCGAGGCGTCCTCCCGACTGCTCGACGCGCTCGTGACCGCAGCGCCTCCGAAGGATCGCGAGGTCGAGGCCGCCCGCGCTCGCGCGCGCGCCGCCGAGCGGTACGGAACCGCCGCCTAGGGAACCCCTCTAGCGCCGCGGGTGTAGGAGCGGCATGCGCGTGCTTGCACTCGCGCTCACCGTTCCCGCCCTCGCGGCGGGCGGCATCCCGTCGGTCGAGCTCGGCGCGCCTCGCGCCGTGCACACCGCGACGCTGCTGCCCTCGGGCGAGGTGCTCGTCGTCGGTGGCTGCACGGTCGACTCGTGCGAGCTCGACGCGCGCGGCGCCACGACGGAGCTCTTCGACCCTCACACGAACGTCTTCCACGCCGGCCCTCGGCTCGCCGCGCCGCGCGACGGGCACGCTGCCGTCGCGCTCCGCGGCGGGGGCGTCCTCGTGCTCGGCGGTTGGACGCCGTCGGGAGTGACGCGAACTGCGGAGCGCTTCGACGGCACGCGCTTCGTCCCAACGGGAGCGATGCGAACCGCGCGCGGCTCCCCGACCGCGACGATGCTCCGCGACGGCCACGTGCTCGTGACCGGCGGCGAGGGCGCCGGCAACCGGAAGCTCCGCAGCGCGGAGCTCTATGACCCGCGCACGGGACGCTTTTCGGCGACCGGCCCGATGCGCGTGGCCCGCGGCGCCCACGTCGCAGTGCTCCTCCGCGACGGCCGGGTCCTCGTGATCGGCGGCTCGGACGGTGACCTGGTGCTCGCGAGCACCGAGCTCTACGACCCGAAGCGCGGCCGGTTCACTCCAGGCCCGCGCCTGCGCGTCGCCCGCCAGAAGCACGCGGCAGTCGTGCTGCGCGACGGACGAGTCCTCGTGATCGGCGGCTCGGACGAGCGGGACTTCGGAGGAAGGTTCGCTTCCGCCGAGCTCCTCGACGTCCGGCACCCACGCTCGGTTCGCGTGGCGCACATGAGCGCGCGGCGCTACAAGCTCCCCGACGCCGCCGTCCTGCTCGGCGACGGCTCGGTGCTCGTGGCGGGCGGTGCCATCGAGCTCGAGCGCTTCGACCCGAGACGCGGCCGCTTCGCCCCCGCCGGGCGGATCGATGCCGCGCTCGCGTTCTCGACGGCCACGCGCCTGAAGGACGGGCGCGTGCTCGTCGCCGGCGGGTACGACGACCGGATCGACGTCAGCGGGCGCGCCTGGATCGTCACGACGCACTGAGCTACCGTCGCCCGCGATGCGGATCATCGCGGGCACGCACCGAGGCCACCGGATCGCCGCGCCGAAGGGGCGCGACACGCGACCCACCGGCGACCGCGTGCGCGAGGCCGCGTTCAACCTCATCGGCCCGGTCGACGGCGCCGAGGTGCTCGACCTCTACGCGGGCTCGGGCGCGATGGGGCTCGAGGCGCTGTCGCGCGGCGCGGAGCGCACGACGTTCGTCGAGGCCGACCAGCAGGCGGCGGCGACGATCCAGCGGAACCTCGAGAAGCTCCGCCTGACCGGCGCGCGGATCGTCCGCGACGACGCTGCCCGCGCGCTCGCGGCCGAGGGCGCCGCGGGCAGAAAGTACGATCTCGTCCTCGTCGACCCACCGTACGACGACTATCTCGAACTCCAGCCGATGCTCGCCCGCTACCTCCCGCCTCTGCTCTCCGACGATGCGCTCGTCGTCGTCGAGACGAGCGTCCGCATCGAGCCCGAGCTCCCGCTCGAGCTGCGGACGTCGCGGAAGTACGGCTCCGCCAGGCTGACGCTCTTCGGGTGATCACCGCAATCTGCCCAGGCTCGTACGACCCGGTGACGCTCGGCCACGTCGACGTGATCGGCCGCGCGGCTGCGATCTTCGACCGGGTCGTCGTCGGCGTGGTCGGCAACCCTCAGCACAAGACGCCGACGTTCACGCTCGACGAGCGCGTCGAGTTCCTGAAGGAGGCGCTCCGCGACTACGCGAACGTCGAGGTCGACGTCTTCTCCGAGCTCGTCGTCGACTTCGCCCGCAAGTGGGACGCGAAGGTGATCGTGAAGGGCCTGCGCGTGATCTCGGACTTCGAGTGGGAGTTCCAGATGAATCAGCTCAACCGGACGCTCGCGCCGGAGATCGAGACCGTCTACGTGATGGCCAGCCCAGCGGTCAGCTTCGTCTCGTCGAGCGGGGTGAAGGAGATCGCGTCGTTCGGCGGAAAGGTGGACGAACTCGTGCCCGAGCCGGTTGCCCGACGCTTCGCCGAGCTGTACCCGCAAGGACGACCCGGGACCCCCGAGAACCCCCAGGAGTAGACTCAAGCCCATGGACGTACTGGTTCTGATCGACAAGCTCGACGACCTCGTGCACAACGCGAAGGCCGTGCCCCTCACCGACCAGGTGCGGATCGACCGCGAGGAGATCTACGACATCCTCGACCAGATGCGCGCGACGATCCCCGAGGAGATCAAGCAGGCGCGCTGGATCGTCAAGGAACGCCAGGACATGCTCGCGGAAGCGAAACGCGAGGTCGACCGGCTGCTCGCGGAGGCCCGTGAGCAGGCGGTGCGGGAGGCGTCGCAGACCGAGATCGTCAAGCTCGCCGAGCGGCAGGCGCAGGACATCGTCGACGAGGCGCGCAGGCAGGCGCGCGAGACGCGGCTCGAGATGGAGGACTGGGCCGACGGCATCCTCTCGACGCTCGAGGTGAACCTCGAGAAGTTCCTCACCGCGGTGAAGCGCGGGCGCGAGCGGCTCCAAGAGCGCTCGCAGGAACACGTGATGGCGGGGGTCGCCGACGCCGTTACGAACGAAGACCCGTACCAATAGGGTCGCGGCACTCGTAGCGCTGCTCTCCCTCTAGAAGACTGCGCGCACGTCGGCGCAGACGTCCTGCGCGAGCTCGACGAACGCTCTCGCAGCCGGGCTGCGGTGGCGGTCGCGATGCCAGACGACGGCGATCATCCGCGGCGGGACGTCGTCGAGCTCGAACACGCGCACGCGCTCGTCCTCCTCGTCCACCGTCAGGCGCGGGACGACGGCGGCGCCGAAGCCGGCGGCGACCATGCCCTGCACCGTGCCGTTGTGGTCCGAGCGGAAGACGAAGCGGAGCGGCTCGGGCGACGCACCCTCGAGCTGCCGAAGTCCGCGGCAGTGCTTGAAGCCGATCAGGTCGAGCTCTGCCGCCGTGGCGAGCGTCGCGTCGTCGGGCTCGTCGGCGTCGGACGGCAACACGAGGACGTACGGGTCGCGGAGCACCTCGACGTACTCGAACGGGCCGTCGGGGAGCGGCAGGTCGGCGAACGTGAGGTCGAGCTCGCCACGCTCGATCTGCTCGAGCAGGTCGGTGTCGGCCGCGGCCTCCTCGAGCGAGACCTCGACGCGGGGCCACGAGTCGACGAAGCGGGACATCAACGTGGGGAGGACATGCTCGCCGACGCTCTGGTAGACGCCGACGCGGAGCGTGCCGGCCTGGCCGCTGCCGAGCGCGTCCATGTCGGCCTGCGCGGCCGAGAGCCTCGAGACGATCGCCTCTGCGTGGCGGAGCAGCAGCGTCCCGGCCTCGGTCAGCGAGACCTTGCGCGGGCCGCCGGGCCGCTCGACGAGCTTCTCGCCGACGATCCGCTCGAGCGTCGCGATCTGCTGGCTGATCGCCGACTGCGTGTAGCCGAGCGAGGTCGCGGCACGGCCGAACGACATCTCACGCGCGACCGCCTCCAGCGCGATCAAGTGGCGGAGCTCCACTCCGGTCCAACGATCAGGATCCATGATGGAATGGTACCGAAACTCGATTTGTCCTAATGGAACGGAATGCCGACAATGAGTGTCATGGAAGTTGTGATCCTCGCCTTCATCTTGCTGATCGGCCCGCTGGCCGTTCGCTACGGCGCGGACTCGCGTGTGACTGACACTCGCGATCGCCGCGGGCCGTGGCGCATCGTCTAGCCGCGCCGACCGCAGCGGTCTGGGCCGCGCTCGGCGCGATCTACGTCATCTGGGGTGCCACGTACCTCGGGATGGAGATCGCGATCGAGACGCTCCCGCCGTTTCTCATGTCGTCGCTCCGGTTCCTGATCGCCGGAGCGATCCTGTTCGCGATCTTCCGGCCGCGCGAGCGCCCCACGCGGCGCCAATGGCTCTCGGCCGCGATCGTCGGTGCGTTCCTCCTCGTCGGGGGGAACGCGATGGTCGCCGTCGCGCAGCAGCGGATCGACACCGGTGTCGCCGCGCTCATCGTCGCGACCGTGCCGCTCTGGCTCGCGGTGGGCGACTTCGCCACGACCGGTCGGCGCCTCGCGCCGCAGGCCGTGCTCGGGATCGTCGTCGGGTTCGCCGGCATCGCCCTGCTCGTCCACCCGGGCGGCGACATCGACCTCTTCGGGGCGTTCATCTGCCTCCTCGCGCCGCTCTCGTGGGCGGTGGGCTCGCTCTACGCGCGGAACGCGAAGCTCCCGTCGAACCTGCTGCTCGGCTCCGGGATGGAGATGCTCGCCGGCGGCGCACTGCTCGCGGTCGTCGGCTACGCGTCGGGCGAGCGGCTGCACGTCGGCGAGGTCAGCGCGCGCTCGTGGATCGCGCTCGGGTTCCTCGTCGTCTTCGGCTCGATCGTCGCGTACTCGAGCTACGTCTGGCTGCTGAAGGTCGCGCCGACCGAGCTCGTCGGCACGTACGCCTACGTGAACCCGGTGATCGCAGTGCTGCTCGGCGCGCTCGTGCTCGACGAGTCGATCACCGCCTGGGTGCTGCTCGCGGGCGCCGCGATCGTCGTCTCCGTCGTCCTCATCGTGCGGGCGCAGACCGCTCCCCAAGCCGAATCCGAGCCGCTGGAGCCCGAAGAGGAGGGTGCTACGCTGGCCGCATGACCAGCTTCAACCTGCGTGCGTTGAAGCTCCGGTCGGGCGAGCAGTATCAGGACGAGGTCGAGGTGCAGCTCTCGCCGCTCGAGTTCGGCGGCCAGCGCTACCTCCCCGTCCCGGAGCGGGTCCCCGCGGAGCTTCGCGCCACCCGAGCGTCGACCGGAACGGTCTTCGAGCTCTCCTTCGACGGGCGCCTGCACGGCCCCTGTCAGCGCTGCCTCCGCGACACCGTGATCGACCGCCACGTCTCGGCGCGCGAGTACCACGCGTCGAGCCCCGACGCCGACGAGGAGCTCCGCTCGCCGTACGTCCACGACGACAAGCTCGACCTCTCGGCCTGGGCGCGCGACGCGCTCGCGCTCGACCTGCCCGAGCAGATCCTCCACGACCCGGACTGCGCCGGTCTGTGCCCGGTCTGCGGCAAGGACCTGAACGAGGAGCCGCACGTGCACGAGGAGGAGCGGGTCGATCCTCGCTGGGCCGCGCTCGAAGAGCTACGCGGAAAGCTCTAGCGTCCGCGTCGGCTCGAACGCCTCGAGGAAACGGCGGTCGTGCGTGACGAGCACGACCGTTCCCTCGTAGCCCTCGAGCGCCCGCTCGAGCTCCTCGATCGCCTCGAGGTCGAGGTGGTTCGTGGGCTCGTCGAGCACGAGCGTGTTCGCGCCCTGCGCGGCGAGCAGCGCGAGCGTCGCGCGCGTGCGCTCGCCGGGTGAGAGCGAGCGCGCCGGGCGCGTGACCTCGTCGGCGTAGAGCGCGAACTTCGCCAGGAGCGTGCGCGCGTCGCCCTGGCGCATCCCCGTCCGATCCATGAACCGCTCGAGCAGCGGCTCGTCGCGCTCGAAGAGCGCGCGGTCCTGCTCGAGGACGCCGAAGCGCGTCGACGGCCCCACGTGCCGGTTGCCGCCTGCGAGCGGCAGCTCGCCGACGAGTGCACGCAGCAGCGTCGTCTTTCCGCTCCCGTTCGCGCCGACGATCGCGAGGCGGTCGCCGTGCGTGAGCTCGAGCGTGACCGGCCCGACGGAGAAGTCGCCGCGCTCGACGACGGCGTCCTGGAGCCGGGCCACGACGTCGCCGCCGCGCCGGACGCGGCCGAGGTCGAGCTGGAGTCGCCACGGCTGCCAGGGCTTCTCGACCTCCTCGAGCCGCTCGAGCCGGCGCTCCGCCTGCTTGACCTTCGAGCGAAGCGCGTGCGTCGCGCGCCGGTCGGCGCCGCCGGTCTCGCGCGCAAGCTTGCGCGACGACGCGCGCCGTGCCTGGCTCTGCCGCTCGTTCTTGAGCGAGGCGAACTTGGATCGCTCCCCGACGTACTTCTCGTACGCCGCCTCGTGCGCGCGCCGCGCCGCCTCGCGCGAGCGCTCGTATTCGTCCCACGAGCCGGCGAACTCCCGCACGCGCCTCGTCTCGCCCTCGAACTCCACCACGCGGTCGACGACGCGCTCGAGGAAGGCGCGGTCGTGCGAGACGACGACGATGGCCGCCGGCGTCCGCGCGACGAACCGCTCCAGCAGCGCGAGGCCGTCGAAGTCCAGGTCGTTCGTCGGCTCGTCGAGCAGGAGCACGTCGGCGTCCGAGTCGAAGATCGCGCGGAGGGCCGCACGCGCGGCCTCGCCGCCAGACAGCCCGGGACGGTCGCGCTGCTGCGCGAGGTACTCGACCGTCAGGTCGACGGGCCGGCGGGTGAGCCGGCCAGAGTCCGGTTCGTCGAGCCCCGCGAGCGCCCGGAGCAGCGTCGACTTGCCCGCGCCGTTCGGCCCGACGACGCCGATCCGCGCCCGCGGCGGGACGACCAGCGAGACGTCGTCGAGGACGACGTCGCCGCCGAGGCTCTTCGTGATGTGGTTCGCGGACAACGTGCCGCCGTGCATGGCGAGGACCTCCTGGATCGCAGGGACGAGAACCTGGTGAGCGATCTAGAGATCCGTCATGAGACGAGCCCGAGGGCTCGGCGGGATGTTAGCTACGATTCCGCGGCTCATGGCAGTCCCCAAGAAGAAAACGTCGAAGGCACGCCGCGACAAGCGCCGCGCGACGCATCGGATCGAAGCGCCGCGCGTGAACCTCTGCCCGCAGTGCGGCAACCCGAAGCAGCCGCACCGCATGTGCCCGATCTGCAAGACCTACAACGGTCGCGAGGTCGAGCCGCTCCGCATCCAGGCCCCGTAGGCGTGAGAACCCGCGTCGCCGTCGACGCGATGGGCGGGGACCGAGCTCCCGACGAGATCGTCGCGGGCGCGCTCGCAGCGCGGAGCGAGGCGATCGAGCCGATCCTCTTCGGCCCGCCCGGGCTCGACACCGCCGGACTCACGCTCGTCGAGGCGCCCGAGACGATCGGGATGGACGAGAAGCCGGCCGAGGCCGTCCGGTCGAAGCCGAACAGCTCGCTCGTCGCGGCGAATCGGGCGGTCGGCCGCGGCGACGCGGATGTCGTCGTCTCGGCCGGGAACACCGGCGCGATGCTCGCAGCCGGTCTGCTCGAAATCCGGCGCCTGAAGGGCGTGATGCGACCGGCGATCGCAGCCGTGATCCCGGCGCGCTACGGCGCCACCGTCCTGATCGACGCGGGGGCGAACGCCGACGCGCGGCCGGAGCACCTGCTCCAGTTCGGCCACATGGGCTCGGTCTTCGCCGAGGAGGTCCTCGAGCGGGTGAACCCCGAGATACGGCTCCTCTCGATCGGCGAGGAGGACGAGAAGGGGAACCAGCTGACGCTCGAGGCACACGCGCTCCTCACGGAGAGCAGCCTCAACTTCCGGGGCAACACGGAGGCGCGCGAGCTCCTGCGGTTCGCGGCCGACGTGGTCGTCACGGACGGCTTCACCGGCAACGTCGCGCTCAAGCTCCTCGAGGGGACGATCAAGGAGCTGCTCGACGCGCTCCGCGAGGAGGTCGCCGCGACGACGCGGGGGAAGCTTGGCGGCCTTCTGATCCGGCCGGCCGCGCGCGGGCTGCGAAACCGTCTCGACCCGGACACCTACGGCGGCGCCTACCTCCTCGGGCTGCGCGGCCTGTCGGTGATCGCCCACGGGAACTCGTCCCGGACGGCGATCGCGAACGCGATCCGCCTCGCCGCCCGCGGCGTGGAGCACGGCGTCGTGGATCGTCTTTCCGAGCGGATGGTGGTAGATTCCGCGCGCCCCGAGGTTCCCGACGAAGTGAGGTGAGATGGCAGCGTCGCGCGAGGAAGTCTTCGAGCGAGTCAAAGAGGTCCTGACGGAGCAGCTCGGCATCGACGAGAACGAGGTCACCGAGGAGGCGTCCTTCACGGAAGACCTCGACGCGGACTCGCTCGACCTCGTCGAGCTGATCATGGAGCTCGAGGACCAGTTCGGGATCAAGATCTCGGACGAGGACGCCCAGAAGATCCAGACCGTCGGGCAGGCCGTCGACTACGTCTCGACCCACCAGTAGAGACAGTGCGGCGCTCGAGCGCCTGATCGACGAGCTGCCGGCCGCGCGGCTGGAGCAGGTCTTCCGCCATCCATCGCAGACCGAGGATCGGGTCGAGTCGTACGAGCGGCTGGAGTTCCTCGGCGACAGCGTGCTCGGCTTCGTCCTCGCCCGCGCGCTCTACGACCGCTACCCGGAGTTCACCGAAGGGCAGCTCTCGAAGATCCGGGCGCACGTCGTCTCGCGGCGGTCCTGCGCGATCGTCGCCGCGGAAGTCGGGCTCGACCGCCGCCTGGAGGAGAGCGGCGAGATCCCGGACGACCTCAGGCGCTCGACGAACGTCCTCGCAGCGCTCATGGAGGCCGTCCTCGCGGGCCTCTACCTCGAGCGCGGCCTCGACGGGATCGCCCAGCCGATCGTCGCCGCCTTCGAAGGCCAGATCGAGGAGGCGCTCCACGAGCCTGTCGACCACAAGACGTCGCTCCAGGAGGAGCTCGCGAAGCGCGGGCAGCGGGTCGAATACGTCACGCTCACGACCGACGGCCCGCCGCACGACCGGACGTTCACGTGCGCGGCGCTCGTCGACGGCGAGCAGGTCGGGTCGGGGATGGGGCGGACGAAGAAGGATGCAGAGCAAGAGGCCGCGCGCGAGGCGCTCGACCGCCTCGGCTTCCTCTCGGACTGATCGGCGTCGCGGCATCCGCGGCGCCCGCTAGCCTCCCGCACGCGTGCACCTGAGCGCGATCAAGCTGCGCGGCTTCAAGTCGTTCCCCGACCCGGTGGAAGTCCGGCTCGAGCCCGGCGTGGCCGTCGTGGTCGGACCGAACGGCTCCGGGAAGTCGAACGTCTCCGACGGGATCGTCTGGGCCGCGGGTTCGCTCTCGCCGTCGGAGCTCCGCGCCGAGAAGCCCGACGACGTGCTCTTCGCCGGCTCGTCCGGCCGCAAGTCGGTCGACTTCTGCGAGGTCGAGCTCCTCTTCGACAACGCCGACGACGACGGGCCGGTCGACTTCTCCGAACTCTCGATCGCGCGGCGGCTGCACCGCGGCGGGGAGGGGCAGTACCTCGTCAACAGGGCTGCGGTGCGCCGGATCGACCTCGTCGAGCTGCTCGCCGACCTCGGGCTCGGCGGCGGGATGCACTCGGTCATCGGTCAGGGAAAGGTCGAGGAGGTGCTCGCGTCGTCACCCGAGAAGCGGCGCGAGATGATCGAGGAGGCCGCGGGGCTCGGGCGCTTCAAGCGCCAGCGGCACCGGGCCGAGCTGAAGCTGCAGCGCGTCTCGCTCCAGGTCGAGCGTGCGCGCGACGTCGAGGCCGAGGTGAAGAAGCGCCTCCGGCCGCTCGCGCTGCAGGCGACTGCGGCGGAGCGGGCAGAGAAGCTCGGCGGCGAGATCGCGTCGCTTCGCGCGCGCATCGCGCAGCTCGATCTCGATGCGCTCGGGGCGCGCATGGCCGAGGGCGAGGAGCGCCGGACGACGGCTGCGTTGGCGCGCCGGCACGTGAACGAGCGGCTCGAGTCGCTCCTCGTCGAACGGAACGGCGTCGAGGAGGAGCTGACCGACGCGGCCGGGAAGCGCGAGGAGGCGACGGCCGCCCTCTATCGGCTGCGAAGCGCAGGCGAGCGGCTGACGCTCCGCCTCGAGTCGATCGCGTCGCTGCGCACGGGTCTGCCGAGCGCGGAGGAGACGTTCACGAACGGCGCCGAGCTCCGTCGGACCGCCGCGGAGTCCGCCGCCGCGGCGTCGGCCGCTTCGAAGGCGCGTGAAGAGCTCGCCGAGCGGCTCTCACTTGCGCGCACGAGCCTCGCCGCGCTCGAGCGGACGCTCGTCGAGCGCGAGGGGATCCCGCCGGCTGCACGCGCGCTCGCCGAAGAGGGCGAGCGGATCGCGCTGTCGCAGCTCGACGTCGCACCGGGCGACGAGCGCGCGGTTGCGGCCGCGCTGCGCTCGCGTGCCTCGGCGGTCGTCGCTGCCGACGCGGCCACAGCGCTTCGGTTGCTCGAGCGTGCGCGCGCCGCCGGGCTCGGCAGCCTCACGGTCGTCACACGGCCTCCGGAACCCTTCCGCGAGGCACGCGTCGTCGCGAAGGAGGACTTGCTCGCGCAGATGGAGCGCGCCGTCACGCGCGAAGGGTTCGGGTATGACCCTGCGACCGGCGAGCTGTGGTTTGCGGGCGAGGCGGCGGAAGCCGTGCTGCTCGAGCTCGAGGCGCGCCGCCGCGAGCTGTCGGCGTCGATCGAAGAGCTGGATCGCGAGCTGCTTGCCGCGTCCTCGCGCGCTGCCGAGGCGCAGGCGACAGCGGCAGCTGCCCGCGCGGCACTCGACGCGCTCCCGTCGGGCCGGCTCGATCCGGTCGCGGCGGCGAGGCTGGCGCGGATCGCCGAGCGAGCGATGGCGGCCCTCCAGGGCGCGGTCGAGTCGAGCGGCCGTCTCGAGTCGCCGATGCGCGCGCGCGTCGACGCCGGGTCGCACCGGGCGCAGGAGCTGGGCGAGTCGCTGCGGACGCTCGGTGCGCAGGAGGTCGAGCTGCGGCGCGAGGCCGCCGAGGCGTCCGAACGTGCGAGTGCGGTCGAGGTCGAGCTCGCGCGCGTCGAGGCCGAGGCGACGGAGGCGCGGCGCCGGCTCCAGGACGCCGGCGCGGAGCCTGCGGAAGGCGACGATCGCGAGGCGCTCGCCGAGCGCGTCGAGCGGCTCGAGAAGCGGCGGGTCGCTCTCGGCCAGGTCAACCCGCTGGCGAAACAGGAGTACGAGTCGGAGAAGGAGCGGCTCGAGGAGCTCTCGACGCAGCGCGCGGACCTCGAGACGAGCCTGACCGAGTTGGAGCAGCTCCGCACCGAACTCGACGAGACGGTCAGGCGCCGCTTCGCCGAGACGTACGCCGCGGTCGAGGAGCACTTCCACGAGGTGGCGACGACGCTCTTTCCGGGCGGCGAGGGGCGGCTTCGTCTCGTCGAGCCCGAGTCGGAGGAGGAGCAGCCGGGGATCGAGGTCGAGCTCCGCCCGGCGGGCAAGAAGGTCACGCGCCTGTCGCTTTTGTCCGGCGGCGAGAAGGCGCTCGGCGCGATCTCGTTCCTCTTCGCGCTCTTCCTCGCGCGGCCGTGCCCGTTCTACCTCCTCGACGAGGTGGAGGCTGCGCTCGACGACACGAACATCGGCCGCTTCGTCGCGCTGCTGCGGCGCTACGCGGACCGCGCGCAGTTCATCGTGATCACGCACCAGAAGCGCACGATGGAGGCGGCCGACGTGCTCTACGGCGTGACCATGGGCGCGGACGGGATCTCGCAGATCGTCTCGCGCCGCCTGCCGCGCGAAGAGGCGATCGCCGCCGGCGCGGCCTAGTCTGCTGCCTCCAAGGTCGCCGCGAGCCGCGGCGGCGCGGTCAGCAGCCACGACTCGGCGACCCGGTCGAGGAGCTCGTCGTCCCCGATCGCGTCGAGGTACACGAGCACCATCGGGTGCCCGGCGTAGTGCGGCGTCGTCCAGAACACGTCCGGCTGCGACTCGATCATCAGCGCGCGCTCGCCGAGGTCGCAGCGGAGCACGAGCGCTCCGTCCTCGTGCGGGCTGAGCCAGGCGAACGTCCGTCCGCGCACCTTGAGCGCGGGTTGGCGGTATGTCGTGCTCTCCTCTGCCTCCGGCAGGCGCAGGCCGAGCGCCACGACGTCCTGCCAGGTCGCCACAGCCGGAGGCTATCGTGGCCCGCGATGGCGAGGTCATGGGCGGAGCTGCTCGGCGAGGACGGCGCACGGCCCGAGTCGGACGAGGAGCGCCAGGGGTTCCTCGGGCGGCTGCGCGACTCGCTCGGCCGGTCGCGGCGCGCGCTCACCGAGCAGCTGGAGTCTGCGGTGTTCGACCCCTCGGACGAGGCGGCGTGGGAGCGGCTCGAGGAGGCGCTGATCACGGCGGACGTCGGGGTTCCCGCGACCGCGGAGGTCGTGCGGCGGCTCGAGCAGCGCGGCGATGTGCCCGACCTCTCGGGCGCGCTCGTCGACGAGCTGACTGACCTCCTCGGCGAGCCCGGACAGCTCGACGTCCACGAGCGTCCCGCGGTCATCCTCGTCGTCGGCGTGAACGGGACCGGCAAGACGACGACGATCGGCAAGCTCGCGATGCGCTTGCGCGAGCACGGGCACGGCGTCGTCGTCGGCGCGGCCGACACCTTCCGCGCGGCCGCGGAGGAGCAGCTCGAGATCTGGGCCGAGCGCGCCGGCGCGTCGTTCGTCGGCGGCGAGCGCGGGGGAGACCCCGCCGCGGTCGCCTACGACGCGATCGAGCGGGCCGAGCGCGACGGCGCCGACGTCGTCATCGTCGACACCGCAGGTCGCCTCCATACGCAGCAGAACCTGATGGAGGAGCTCGCGAAGGTGCGCCGCGTGATCGAGCGAAAGCGCGAGGGGGCGCCGCACGAGGTGCTCCTCGTCGTCGACGCGACAACGGGTCAGAACGGGCTCCAGCAGGCGCGGCTGTTCGGCGAGGCGGTCGGCGTTACCGGCGTCGCGCTGACGAAGCTCGACGGCTCGGCGAAGGGCGGGATCGCGGTCGCGATCGCGCACGAGCTCGGCCTGCCCGTGAAGCTCGTCGGCGTGGGGGAGCAGCTCGAGGACCTGCGGCCGTTCGACCCGCGGGACTTCGCGCAGGCCCTCGTAGCGGGTTAGCCGGCGATCTCGGCCCAGCGCTCGGCGATGCGCTCCGGCGGTGCCGGGTCGGCGCCGAGGTCGATGCCAGTACCGCGGTCGTACCGGGCGACCGCGAACCGTCCGCCCCGCGCGCCGAGCACGACGCCCGACACCTCGCAGGCCGCCGACGCGAGGAAGACGACGCCGGGCGCGACCTGCTCGGGCGTGAGCTCGTTCGGGCCGACTCGGCGCGAGAAGATCCGGGTCGCCGCGACCGGTGCGAACGCGTTCACGAGGACGCCGTGCTCCGCCGCCCAGGCCAAGCCGTTCATCAGACCGTGCTGCGCGCCCTTCGCAGTGCAGTACGCGACGAGGTCGTCGACGTCGTCCGCGGG
>DASTHC010000061.1:0-3744 GCA_035718485.1 Gaiellaceae bacterium | reverse complement strand
CCCACCACGAAGCGCCTCAGCGCGCCGTCACGAAGTCGTAGGCGAGGCGCCACGCCTCGGGCGAGTTGAGGATCCCGAGATGGCCGGTGCCGATGATGTCGAACCGTCCCTGGCCGATGAGCGCGACGTTCCGAGCGCCCTCGAGCATCGGGCTCTCTGCGAAGTCCCAGGGGCGTCCGTTCCGGTCCTCCGCCGGAACGCCGGGGAACACGCCGTCCTGTCCCGAGATGTAGACGAAGTCGGCGTCCGCGTTCCGGATCGTCAGCGTCCGCGTCGGTCCGTGCGCCTCGCGGCCCTTGTTCAAGGCAAGTAGGAACGGCGTGTCCGCGGCGCCGAGCTCGCGGCAGACCGCGCTGTCCGGGCCGAAGCCGCCGTTCGCGGGCACCTGCCAGTAGTTCGCGGGGTTCGGCGAGCAGTTGACGATCCCGTGGAAGGGCGAGGCGATCGCGACGAACCGGCGCACGAGGTGATACACGCGGTCCTGCCTCATCCACTCGCGCACGATCGTCCCGCCGAGGCTGTGCGCGACGATGTCGACGTGCTTCGCCCCGGTGTACGCGAGCACCGCGTGCACGAAGGTGCGCAGGTCGGGGACGTTGGCGGCGGTCGTGTGCGTCGCACCCGACCGGACGAGCGGATCGACAAGGTCGCACTGGTCGCCCTGGTAGCCGAGCCCCCAGATCTCCGACGGCGAGTAGCCCTGGTCGACGAAGAACTGCGCCGTGTTGTGGACGTTCCCGAAGAACGGGTTGCAGAGCGTCGGGAACGGCGTGTCGTTGTTCCCGTGCAGGAAGATCACCGGCGTTCGGTTCACCGCTCCCGCGGCCCCGAAGCCGAGCACCGGTGTTCCGAGCGAGGCGTCCGCGATCGCCGGGAAGCCCGCCGGGAAGCTCGTTCCGACCGTCGCCGCCTGCGCGGACGCCGTCAGCACGAGCCCTGCGGCGATCGCCGCGCAAAGAGCCTTACGCATCGTCTCCCCCTCCGTTCGTGATCGGGCCCCATCGGACGACCGACGCGGCCCACGTGTAGCCCGTCCCCGCAGCCAGCAGCAGGACGAGCTCGCCTTCGTGCACGCGGCCTTCGCGCGCCGCGCGATCGAGCCCGAGCAGCGGATCGACGCCGCTCATGTGCCCCGTGTCGTCGAGGTACACGGTGCGCGCGGGATCGACGCCGAGCGCGGCGACGAGGTCGTCGTGCATCGAGCGCTTCATGTGCAGCCCGCACAGGAAGTCGACGTCGGCGAGCGCTGCGCCCGACCGCTCGAGCGCGCCCTCCGCGGCACGGACGAAGTTCGGCAGGCTGACCTCGTCGAGGCGCGCCTTCATCGCGGCGGGATCGGCGACGTCGAGGAACCGGTAGCCGCCGTTCATGTCGACGCTCCCACCCGAGGGCACCTTCACCTGGAGGGAGAGCGAGCCGTCGGTGATCGCGTGCGACGCGAGCAGCTCGTTCGCGCGCGCGTCGCGCTCGAGGAGGACCGCGACCGCGCCGTCGCCGAAGTTGAACATGAAGCGCGAGCGCTCGTTCTCGTAGTCGAGCAGGTACGACTCGCGCGAGGCGCCGACGAGCAGCACGTTGCGAAGCCCGTCGTCCGCGGCGAGGTAGTTGCGCGCGAGCCGCAGGGCCATCGGGCCGCCGCACGACACGTTGCCGTACTCGAGCGCGAGGGCGTTTGCGGCGCCGATCCGGTGCGCGATCCAGGGTGCGGCCTGCCAGACGGCGTAATCGCGCCACATCGAGCCGAAGTAGACGACCGCGTCGACGCTTTCAGGATCGACGTCGTGCTCGTCGAGCAGGCGCTCCGCCGCCTTCACCGAGAGATCGCTGACGTGCTCGTCCGGCGCGGCGATGTGCTTGCCGCGAATCCCGAACTTCTCGACGAGCACGTCCTCGGGGATCCCGCTCGCGTCGGCGATCTCCGCCGCGGTCATCCAGCGCTCGGGCAGGTAGGCCGCGCTCGCGGCGACGCCGATCCTCACGAACCGGCCTCGAGGACGCAGCCGATGATCCGCTCGATCTCCGCGAGCACCGGCTTCGGCATTCGGTCGTTGTTCTCCATCAGGAGCCACCGGAGGCCGATCAGCTCGCCCATCCCCATGAGCGCCCAGGCGGTGACCTTCGGGTCGACGTCGCCGATCTCGCCGGACTCGACGGCGGCGGTCAGCGCCTCGACATAGCCCTCCGAGAGGCGGTCGTAGTGGTAGCGGAGCATCTCGGGCGACACGAACTCGGCCTGGCGGATGATCCGGTAGAGCGCCTTGTGCTCGCTCGTGAAGCGGAAGTACGCGGCGAAGCCGAGGACCTCCGACTCGAGACGGGTCGAGCCCTTCGAGGACGCCTCCTTCATCGCGTGGCGCACGCGGCGATTGAGGTCGACCACGAGCTCGTCGAAGACCTGCTTCTTGCCCTCGAAGTAGAGGTAGAACGTGCCCTGCGCGACGCCGGCCGCCTCGGTGATCTTCACGATCGACGCGTCGTGGTAGCCGACGTCGGCGAAGACCTGCTCGGCTGCCTCGAGGATCCGCGTCCGCGTGCGGACGCCGCGGCCGGAGAGCTCGCGGCCGTCGACCCCGCGCGGCAGGGCGGTCTCGGTCACGCCGGCACCCCGCTCTCGAGCTGCGCGCGGAGCTCGTCCTTCAGCACCTTGTTCATCCCCGAGCGCGGGAGCTCGTCGACGAAGCGGACGGACGCGGGCACCTTGAAGCGCGCGAGGCGCGTGCGGCAGGCGGCGATCACGTCGTCCTGCGTGAGGGCGGCGCCGGGCTCGCGCACGACGAAGGCCGCGCCGACCTCGCCCCAGCGGTCGTCCGGAATGCCGAGCACGGCCGCGTCGGCGATGCCGTCGAGCGAAAGCAGCGCGTCCTCGACCTCGGCCGGGTAGACGTTCTCGCCGCCCGAGATGTACATGTCCTTCAAGCGCCCGCTGATGCGGTAGAAACCCTCGGCGTCGCGCTCTGCGACGTCTCCGGTGCGGAGCCAGCCGTCGACGACGGCCTCGGCGGAGGCCTCGGGGTTCCGCCAGTAGCCGGCGAAGACGTTCGGCCCGCGCACGAGTAGCTCGCCCTCGTCGGAGAGCTTCACCTCGACCTGTGGGTACGGCTTGCCCGCGTACCCCGCCTTGCGTTGCGCGTCCTCGGCCGGAAGGCAGAGGACGTTCGGCGCCGCCTCGGTGAGCCCGTAGCCCTGGACGATCTCGACGCCGCGCCGCCGCCACGTCTCGAGCAGCGCGAGCGGCATCGGCGCACCGCCGACGACCGCCCTGCGGAGCGACGAGAGGTCGGCGTCCGCGAAGCGTGGGGACTGCGACATGAACAGGTAGTTCGCGGGCACGCCCATCGTCGTCGTGACGCGCTTCCGCTCGATCAGCTCGAGGCAGCGGTCGGCGTCGAACGCTCGCTCGAGCACGACGCGTGCGCCTTTCCACCACGCGAGGAGCGCCTGGACGTTCCACCCGCCGCAGTGGAACTGCGGAAGAACCTGGAGCACGACGTCGTCCCCGGACACGCCGGTCGCGACGTCGAAGCCGACGTTCGTCCAGAAGCAGTTCGCGTGGGTGAGGAGCGCGCCCTTCGGCTTGCCGGTGGTGCCCGACGTGTAGACCAGGAGCAGCGGATCGTGGTCGCGGGCCGGAGTTTGTGGCTCTGAGCCACTTACTCCCGGCACGGCGAGCGCTTCCGCCTGGTGGCCGGTGGCGCCCGCAAGGTCGGCGTACTCGTCCTCGACGAGGAAGAGCGCCGGCTCCGC
>DASTHC010000060.1:0-4287 GCA_035718485.1 Gaiellaceae bacterium | reverse complement strand
CATGATCCCGAGCAGGAGCGCGATCAGGCTGCCACGCAGACCGCCGTCTCCCTGGTTTCGGGCGCGGCGGCCGAGCGCGGCTCCACCGGGGTCGGCGCCGCGTACACGATCGCGGCCGCCGTCGCCGCGGTCGCGGATCTGCGAGCGGAGGATGTCGAGGCCGAGCGCGGCCGCGCCGACTCCCGCGAACGCGCTCGTGGCGCCGTCGGCGTCGAAGAAGAGCGACGACGACGAGTAGGAGGCCCGCAACCGGCCGCGGCCCGGGGTGGGGTCGAACGGCAGCCACCCGTACCCCTTGAACCAGGCCTCGACCCACGTGTGCGCGTTCGTGTCGTTCACCGTCCACTCGCCCGTCTTCGGGTCGAAGCGGCCGGTCCCGAAGCCTGCGGCGACGCGGGCGGGAATGCCCAGGTAGCGCAGCATCAGCGCCATCGCGCCGGCGAAGTGCTGGCAGTACCCCCGCCGGTGGGAGACGACGAAGGCCACGAGCGGCGGCCGGTTGACCGCGATCGGCGGCGACTCGTCGTACTCGAAGTTTCCGCTCGACCGAAACCAGGCCTCGAGCGCCACCACGGCTGCGTACGGGTTTCGCGGCCGGCCGACGACGTCCAGAGCCGTGCGGTAGAGCGGGCGGTACTCCGCCGGGAGCGACCCCTGGTCGAAGAGCTCGCGCATGAGTGCCTCGCGCCCGGACGTTCCGAACACCGGTGGAGTCGCACGGTCGCCGACGCCGAGATCGAAGCCGGCGTCCTTGATCAGCGACGGGTAGTCGGGCCTCGATCGCACCAACGCCTGGGGCGAAGGCTGGGGCGCGTAGCTCCAGACCCGGTAGTCCTGGTCGCGGTGCAGCCGCCCGACATAGGCGACGCCGTTCGAGTACGAGGCAGCAACGCCGCGTTCGAAGGCAACGGGGACTGAAGCGCCGACGAGATGGGTGTCGCGTAACGCGCGCACGGTCACCTTCTGCGGCAACCAGTTCTGCGGGTCGCGAGCCGCCGCGGGCAGCAGCGGGTCGTCCACGAGCGCGTCGCGTCCGTCACTTCGCCGGTCGATCTCCGTGAAGTCCAGCTCGAGGGCGTCCTCGCGCCAGCGGTTGTCGACGAACGCGTCGAGCGTCGTGGCACGCCAGTACGGCGCCGTTCGCGGCGCCTTGATCGTCAGCACCCTCGTCGGCGTCTTCGGGAACTTGATTCCGTCGTAGTCCGAGTCCCAGACGTACGAGACACCGACCGGATGATGCGGCCGCGTGTACGGCTCCCACGTCTGCCAGCGCAGGAAGCTGCCCTTCGCGACCGCGGGCGAGCTGACCGCGACCAGCGCCGCGAGCAGCACCGCCGCTCCGACGAGTGCGGTCTGGCCGATGCCGCGGCCCGCGCCCGGACGCAGCGTCGCGAGGAGAACGAGTGCCGCGATCAAGAGCAGCGCCCCGCGCGCGGTCGTCGGGGCGTCGCGAATCAGCGTCACCGGCCAGGCGGCACCTGCGAAGGTGATCGTCGCGGCGAGCACCGGGCGCCGGGCGGCCACGGCCAGCGAGGCACCCAGCGTGAAGACGAAGACGGCCAGGACGACGACCCCGTGCATCCGCACGAGCTCGCTGGGGTCGAACGGGATCGTGACGTCGTAGAAGTCGAGGAAGCCGTTCCAGAGCCGGGAGAGCAAGGGCCCGAAGTAGTCGTGGTCGGCGTCGCGCGGCCTGGCGTCGAGCGGCGAGAGCCCGAAGCCGAGCGCGACCGCGCCGAGAAAGGCAGCGACCCCGGCGACCCGGCGCAGCCATCGCCGCGGCAGCAGTGCGACGGCAAGGCCGAGGCCAGCGGCGGCGGCGAGGTCGCGGCTGGCGGGTTGCTCGAGCTGCCGCCAACCGGTGACGATCAGCGCCGCCGGGAGCAGCGAGACGAGGGCGGTCCTAAGCAAGCGCCGCGCCTTCCAGGCTCGCGCCGAGGACGCCGCCCAGATCGTCTCCACGCCGGAGCCGCGCGACGGGGATCCCCGCCGCCTCGAGCCGGAGCACTGCCGCATCGACCTCGACCGACCGACCGTTCCGCCCGAAGCTCGGGAGGTCGACGTAGACGACCGAGACCTGCTGGCGGCTGACGGCGCGCGCGACGAGGGACTCGACGAGCGCAGGACGCAGAGCGGGTGTCACGATCACGAGGTCGCTCGCGCGCGCCGCCGGGCCGGACTCCTCGGCCAGGAACCCCTCGACCGCGCGGTGCCCCGTCTGCTCCGCCGCCGCGAGTGCCTCGAGCGCCCGCGGCCAGTCGCGTTCGTACGAGCGCACCGAGACGATCTCCATCGCCGAGCCGCTCGTGATCAGCAGTCGAGCGTGGCGCCCGCGACGAGCGTGCGTCCAGAGGATCGAGCCGGCCGCGCGCACCTGCACGTCGAAGCTCGTGTCGAGCCTGTCGCCGGCGGCGAAGCCCTCCTGGGCGTCAAGGACGACGACCACCTCGTCGCGGGGCGCGTCCTCGAGCTCCTTCACCATCAGCTGCTGCCGCCTGGCGGTGCTGGGCCAGTGCACGCGCCGCAGCGACTCGCCGTCCTGATACTCGCGGACGCTGTGGAGCTCGAACCCCGCGGGCCGCCGGAGGAGCATGCGCCCGCCGCCGTGGGCACGCAGCCCCCGCTCCGAGAAGAGCGAGGAGAGCCGAACGAGCCGCGGGTAGACGAGCAGCGACCCGGTGTCCTCGAGCTCCTGGTCGCGGCGCGAGAGCCCGAATGGGTCCTCGACCACGACCTGGGCGCCGGAGAACCGGTACCGGCCGCGCGGCACCTGTTCGACCCGGTACGCCGTGCGCAGGCGGTTGCCGTCGCGCGGGACGAGCACGTCGCGCTCGCCGAGGCCGCCGGCCGGGTCGTGGAGCGTGACGCTCCCCGGCAGGACGCCGCCGTCGGCACGGAGGTCGACGCGGATCACGACGTCGTCGCCCTCGTGGGGCCGGTCGCGATCGATCGACCGTGACAGCCGCAGCGGCCCCGCCAGCACCCGCGTCCAGCCGAGCGCCGCGATCGACACGAGCACGAGCCCGACCGCAGGTGCGTACAGCGCCTGGGCGCCGAACGCCCAGGCGGCGACGTACGTCCCGAACCCGAGCGCCAGCGTGAGGCGACCCCGGTCGGTCATGTGCGCTTAAACCGGGACCGGCGTTCGCTCGACCGCATCGGCGATCAGGTCCGAAGCCGAGAGCCCGGCGGCGCGGGCCTCGGGACCGAGAATCAGCCGGTGCGCGAGCACCGGGACCGCGACCGCCTTGACGTCGTCGGGCGCCACGTAATCGCGACCGTTCGCGAGCGCGAGCGCCTTCGCGACGCGGAGCAGGGCGATGCCGGCGCGCGGGCTGGCGCCGAGGTAGAGCCGTTCGTCCGCCCGGGTGTGCCTGAGCAGCGCGACGACGTAGCGGTTCACGCTCTCCTCCACGAACATCCCCTTCGCGTCGTCGATCACCGCGGTGATCTCCGAGGCGCTCGCCACGGGCTCGAGGCTGTCCAGCGGCGGCTCGCTCGTCTGCTCGCTCAGCATCCTGGCCTCGTCCTGGAGCGGCGGGTAGCCGATCGCGAGTCGCATCGTGAAGCGGTCGAGCTGCGCCTCGGGCAGCGGGTACGTGCCCTCGTACTCGATCGGATTCTGTGTCGCGAGCACCATGAACGGCCGGCCGAGCGGATACGAGACGCCGTCGACCGTCACCTGGTTCTCCTGCATGCACTCGAGCAGCGCAGCCTGGGTCTTCGGCGAGGCGCGGTTGATCTCGTCGACGAGCAGGATGTTCGCGAAGACCGGTCCCGGCCGGAACTCGAACTCGTTCGTCCGCTGGTCGAAGACGTTCACGCCCGTCACGTCCGAGGGGAGCAGGTCGGGCGTGAACTGGATCCGCGAGAAGGAGCAGTCGATCGAGCGGGCGAGAGCCTTGGCGAGCATCGTCTTGCCGACCCCCGGGAAGTCCTCGATGATCAGGTGCCCCTCGCTGACGAGCGAGACGACGGCCAGGCGAAGCGTGTCCTCCGGCGCCTTGACGACGACCGAGATGTTGTCGACGACGCGGGCGAGCGCGTCGACGGACGTGGCGGCGGACGCGGACCGTTCCTCGGCGGGGCGCTCGCTCATCTCGATACTCCTAGCAGCCGCTCGACCTCGTCCAAAATCTCGGCGGCGACGCGCTCCTTCGGAGAGCGCTCGACGAGACGCTCTCCGTCCTCGGAAATGATCACGACCTCGTTCTCCGGCGACTCGAACCCCACGTCGGACCTGGCCACATCGTTGTAGACGATCAGATCCGCCTTCTTGACAGTTCG
>DASTHC010000059.1:0-3369 GCA_035718485.1 Gaiellaceae bacterium | reverse complement strand
AGCGGCCGGTTCGACGAGCCGATCGTCGACTCGGGCCGCGACGAGGTCGCCCAGCTGGCCCAGGCGTTCGACCGGATGCGCCTGCGGCTCGCCGGCCTCGAGCGCGCCCGCCGGGAGTTCATCGCGAACGCCTCGCACGAGCTCCGCACTCCGATCTTCTCCCTCGGCGGCTTCCTCGAGCTGCTGACCGACGAGGATCTCGACGAGGAGACGCGGCGCGAGTTCCTGGCCACCGCACGCGAGCAGGTCGGCCGCCTGACGAAGCTCGCGACCGACCTCCTCGACCTCTCGCGCCTCGACGCGGGCCGCGTCCGACTCGAGCGCGAGACCCTCGACCTGGGCGCGCTCGCGCAGTCGATCTCGACCGAGTTCGAGCCGCTCGCCCGGACGCGGGAGCACACGATCGAGACCGACGTCGACGGCAGCCCGATCGGCGTCGGCGACGAGCTCCGGACGCTCCAGATCGGACGGATCCTGCTCGAGAACGCCCTCGTCCACACCCCGCCCGGCACCCCGATCCGCGTCCGGGCCGGCCAGAACAACGGACGCGCGCTCCTGATCGTCGAGGACGAGGGCCCGGGCGTGCCCGCCGCGCAGCAGGCGCAGGTCTTCGAGCGGTTCTACCGCGTGGACGGTGGGATGGCCGCCGGCAGCGGCCTCGGCCTAGCGATCGCGAAGGAGCTGGCCGAGCTGATGGGCGGGACGATCGAGATCGACTCGCGGCCCGGCGCGACGACCTTCCGGCTCGAATTGCCGTCTGCGGCCTGAGCGTTTTCCGCGGAAAACCGGGCGCTGGCTACAGTGGGCACGATGCGCCCGGCCTCCGTCGTCCTCGTCTCGGTGGCCTGCGCGCTCCTCGGCGCCCTCGCGGCGATCGGGATCGGGAGCGCCGCCGGTTGGATCGGCGACACGGACACCGTGATCGTCGGCGGCACCCCGCAGCAGTCCGGCGACGCCGCCTCGGCGCCGCTGCAGAGCGCCGCGAAGCCCCTGGTCGGCCGCGACTTCGACCCGGCGCGGATCTACGAGGCCCGCCAGAGTGGGGTCGTCACGATCTTCGCCTTCTTCGGCGACGAGACCGACAACACCACCGCGGCCTCTCAGGGTTCGGGCTTCGTCGTCTCGAAGGACGGCCTCGTGCTCACGAACTCGCATGTGGTCACGACCGCGGGCGAGGGGAATGCGCCCGTCGAGTCGGCCCAGGCCGTCTACGTCCAGTTCGCGGACGGCGACCGGGTGAAGGCCCGGATCGTGGGCTACGACCCGTTCACGGACGTCGCGGTCGTGCGGGTCAGCGGGAACCAGCACAAGCTCGCGCCCGTGCCGCTCGGCGACTCGGCGCGCGTCGTCGTCGGCGAGCCGGTCGCCGCGATCGGGAGCCCGTTCGGGAACGAGAGCTCGCTCACCGTCGGCGTCGTCTCGGCGACGAAGCGCTCGATCGCTTCGCTCACGTCGATCTACAACGTCGTCGACGCGATCCAGATCGACGCGCCGATCAACCGTGGGAACTCTGGTGGCCCGCTCTTCGATGCCCGCGGCCGCGTGATCGGCATCAACGCCCAGATCCGGAGCGACTCCGGCCAGAACGAGGGCGTCGGCTTCGCGATCCCGATCAACGCCGCGAAGCGCTCGCTCGACCAGCTGGTGCAGACGGGCACCGTGAGCTACGCCTACGTCGGGGTGACGACGACGAACCTCACGCCGACCCTCGCGAAGCGCTTCGAGCTCCCCGTCACGCAGGGCGCGGTCGTCAACGACGTCCGGGCGAACAGTCCGGCCGCCCGCGCCGGCATCAAGGGCGCCACGCGCGACGAGGAATTCAACGGCATCTCCTTCCCGGTCGGCGGCGACCTGATCGTCGCGATCGACGACGAGGTCGTCCGGAGCGCCGACGACGTCGTCCGGCTCGTGACCGAGCTCGAGCCCGGGAAGGTCGCCGTGTTCACGGTCTTCCGGGACGGCAAGCGGCAGCGCGTCGCGGTCCGCCTCGGCGAGCGTCCGATCACGCGTTAGGGGCGACCCCTCCGGGGGTAGAAGGCGCTCAAGGCCTTCGTCACAGAGGTTTTCGGTAGGTTCACTTGCCGCAATCTGCGTCATCCGTTTCCAAATGGCAACCATCGGTCTGGACGAACACGTGAGCGACACCGACCGCGGAACGCGCGAGGTTCGCCTCACGATCCCCGCGAAGCCGGAGTACATCACCCTGGGCCGGCTGGCCCTGACCGGCATCTCGCGCCTGCGGCCGGTCGACGAGGAGACGCTCGGAGATCTCAAGCTCGCGCTCACCGAGGCGTGCTCGAACTCGGTGCGGCATGCGTACGCGAACGGCGAGGGCACGGTCGAGATCCGCTACGAGCTCCATCCGGACCGACTCGTGATCGAGGTCGTGGACGACGGCGAGGGATTCGACCCGTCGGCCGAGCGCGAAGAGGGCGACGACCTCGTCGAGGGCGGGCTCGGGATCGCGATCATCCGTTCGATCGCCGACGAGCTCGAGATCGGCGCCGGCGACGGCGGCCGGGGCTCGCGCCTGCGCTTCGCCAAGTCCCTAGACGCCTAGCCGCGTTCGCAACTAATCTCTCGCACCGTGCTGCAAGCCGTCAACGTCGGACACAAGGCGCTCGCCGACTACGCGACGATCGCGACGCGCGGGTTGATGGACGAGATCAAGCGTCTCGCCGACCCGCTCGCCGGGAAGCGCGTCGCGCACCTCTCGGCGACCGCGTTCGGCGGCGGGGTGGCCGAGATCAACTACACGCTCGTCCCGCTCATGCAGAGCGCGGGGCTCGAGGCCGACTGGCTGATCATCCGCGGCGCCGACGAGTTCTTCAACGTCACGAAGACGATCCACAACGCGCTCCAGGGCAACCCGATCGGCCTCGATGAGGAGCAGCAGGCGATCTACCGGCGCTACAACGAGATGAACGCCAAGGAGTTCGTCGACGACTACGACTTCGTGATCGTCCACGACGCGCAGCCTGCGGGGATGATCGAGCACTTCCCCTCCTCGCGCGCGAAGTGGATCTGGCGCTGCCACATCGACCTCTCGACGCCGAACCGCCAGGTGCTCGACTTCCTACTGCCGTGGATCCAGCGCTACCACGCGTCGATCTTCCACCGCAAGGACTACGTCCCCGCGGACGCCGACCTCCGGAGCGCCTACATCTGGCCGCCGGCGATCGACCCACTCGCGCCGAAGAACATGGCGCTTTCGCCCGAGGACGCCGCGTACATCGTCGACCAGTTCGGGATCGACGTCTCGCGGCCGCTGCTCACCCAGGTGTCCCGCTTCGATCCCTGGAAGGACCCACTCGGCGTGATCGACGCCTACAGGCTCGTCAAGGAGGAGCATCCCGACGTGCAGCTCGC
>DASTHC010000058.1:0-25947 GCA_035718485.1 Gaiellaceae bacterium | reverse complement strand
GCGGCGACCGGCTCATCGCCCCCGACGACGACGACGAGGTCGGAGACGAGGATCCGGTACGCGTTCAGGTAGCCCGTTGCGACTTCGGGCCGCTGGCGCCCGCCGACCACGAGGACGCGCTTCCTCGTCTCGACCGGCGGGAACGTCGCGCCGCTGCCCTCGAACAGGACGAGGTCCGGCGACCGCTCGGCCGCGAGCGCGGCGCCGGCGTCGACGTTCGAGGCGAACGGCATCCCCGCGAGGCCTCCGCCCGCGCGCCGGCAGCCGATCGTGACGACGCGCGCGAGGGCCGCGTCCTCGAGATAGTCCGACGCCGCGTGGCGGCCTGACCGCGAAAGCTCGAGCAGCTCGTCGACGGTCGGCGGCGCCTCGGCCACCTCGGGGGTTGGCGGGCCGCCTCGTCCCATCGCCACGACGACGACGTCGTAGCGCTGGGAGAGGAGGCGCGCGGCGTGGCCGGCGACTGCGGTCTTCCCGACGCGCTTGCCCGTGCCGACGATCCCGATCGACGGCAGGTCGAACTGCTCGAGCGTCGGCGGGTCGAAGCGAAAGTCGGCGCCGACGTACGGCAGTCCCAGCGCGAGGGCGCGGCTCGCCAGGCGCAGCCGCTCGGCCGGGCCGAGCACGGGCTCGTCCGAGAGGTCGACGACGACCTCGGCGTCGTGGCCGAGTGCGTCGGCGAGCGAGTCGACGAGCGGGACGCCGTAGTCCTCGCCGCCGCGCAGCTTCTCCGTTCCGCCGACGAGGTGCGCCGCGACGAACTCGTACGGCAGCTCGTCGAGGGCGTCGCGGACGGTGGAGACGTAGTGCTCGCCGTCGATGATCGCGAGCGCGCGCTTCAACTGCGGGAGGTCACCTCGCCCTCGATTCGCGCGGTGTACTTCTCGAACGCGCGGGTGTCGGTCGAGAACTGGATGATCCGTTCCTGGCCGTGGAACGGGTACTTGCGCCAGACGTCGACGTGCGGCCCCGAGACCTCGATCAGGTTGTAACAGGGCCTCGTCTTGCCGCGGAGGCGGAGCGTGGAGACCGTGCCCGCGTTGACGACGAAGAGATCCTCGAGGCGCCACGCGTAGGGCACGTGCTTGTGGCCCGAGAGCACGAGGTCGACGTGCGAGCGCTGCAGGCACTCGATCGCGTCGCCGGCGTCGTAGACGACGTTGCGCTCTCGGCCGGTGCCCGGGACGGGCAGCAGGTGGTGGTGGAGCGCGAAGACGCGCAGACCGGGAGGCGCGGTCGAGAATTGCTCCTCGATCCAGCGGTAGCGGCCGCGGCCGACGTGACCGTGGTCGAGGTCGGGCTCGCTCGAGTCGATCGCGACGACGGTCATCCCGTCGACGCGCAGGACGGAGTTGCGGTCGCCGAACAGGTCCTCGAAGTGGACGTAGCCGACGTTCCGCGAGTCGTGGTTGCCCGGGATCACGATCACGGACTTGCACTCGATCCGGTTGAGGTACTCACGCGCGAGGCGGTACTCCTCCTTGAAGCCGAAGACGGTGAGATCGCCGGTGCAGACGACGGCGCGCGGCTCGAGCTCGTTGATCTCTGAGATCGCACGCTCGAGCAGGCTCGGCTGGAAGCTCGGGTCTCCGCAATGCAGGTCGGAGATGTGGGCGACCGTGAAGGCGCCTCGGCCGTCGGTGCTCATGGGAGCAGAGTGTAAGAGCCCGTTCCGGGGTCGGGCGAGCGGCGAGCCGGGGCGAAGACCAGGGTCTGACCCTGGAACCCCTCCAGTGCGGCCGGGGCTGTGTGTCGAAAGCGTGGCAATTCGTCCACAGGTGGCGGCGTGAGGCCGCCGGCGGAGACAATGCAGTGCAGCGAACTGCCCGTCGTCGGGCGCCTGGACATGGCTCGACTCGGACCGTTCCACCTGCGCGAAAGCGACGCTCCGCGGCGTCCGAGGCCGTTGCTACCCTGCCAGGAAGATGCCCGCAGAAACCTGGGATTTCCAGGCATATCGTGGGTCCGAAGCCCCCGCCTTCGCGAACCAGGCCGAAGTCGCCTGCGCCCGCGTCCTCGACTACTACGGGATCCCGTGGGAGTACGAGCCGCGGACGTTCGTGCTCGAGGAGGACGAGGACGGCCGCGTCGTCGAGGCCTTCACGCCCGACTTCTACCTCCCGGAGCAAGACCTCTACGTCGAGATCACCGTGATGAAGCAGTCGCTCGTGACGCGCAAGAACCGGAAGCTCCGGAAGCTGCGCGAGCGGTACCCCGACGTGAACGTCAAGCTCTTCTACAAGCGCGACATCACGCGCCTCGCCGAGCGATACAGACTCGACCTCGCCAGCTGACGACGCGCCGCGTCGGCGATGTCTACCTCGGACGCGAGGAGCTCGACGCACGCGTACGGCAGCTCGGGGCCGACCTCGCGCTCGACTACGCCGGCAAGACGCCGCTCCTCGTCGCGCCGCTGAAGGCGAGCCTCGTCTTCCTCACCGACCTCTCGCGCGCGCTGCAGATCCCGCACGAGCTCGATTTCCTCGAGCTCGCGTCGTACGACGAGGACGGCCCGGGGATCCGGCTGCTGAAGGACCTCGACGCCGAGATCAGCGAACGCCACGTCGTGATCGTCGAGGACGTCGTCGACACCGGGCTCTCGCTCAACTACCTCTGCAAGACGCTCCGACTCCGAAACCCCGCCTCGCTTGCCGCGGTGACGCTCCTCGACCGACCGTACCGACGGCTCGTCGAGGACCTGCCGATCGCCTACGTCGGCTTCACGGTCCCCGACGAGCTCTTCGTCGGCTACGGCTTCGACTTGGACGAGCGGTACCGCAACCTGCCGGACCTGCACGTCCTCCGGTAGGCGGCTACCAGCGGTACCAGCGTGCCCCCTCGGCGCCGCGGATGAAGAAGCCGATCAACCAGACCAGGAACGCGATGATCGCGACCCAGAGCAGCAGCTTCACCACGCCGGTGATCCCGAGCACGAAGAGGATCAGGATCAGCAGCAGCACGAACAGCAGTACGCCCACGAGCGTTCTCCTTGGGTTCAGGTGACTGACACCCGTCAGTTCCCACACCGCCGGAAGCTATGCCTCGTTCTAACCCAGGTAACCCAGGGGATCGACCGGCGAGCCGTTCACCCGCACCTCGAAGTGGACGTGCGGGCCTGTGCTGTTCCCGGTCGAGCCCGACAGCGCGATCGTCTGGCCCTGGGAGACGGACGAGCCGTACCCGACGACGATCGAGCTGTTGTGGCCGTACGCGGTCGCGATTCCACCGCCGTGGTCGATCACGACGAGGTTGCCGTAGCCGCCCATCCAGCCGGCGACGATCACGCGCCCCGACGCGGCGGCCGCGACCGCCGTACCGGTCGGGACCGCGATGTCGATGCCCTCGTGCATGCGCCCCCAGCGCCAGCCGAAGCCGCTCGTGACCGGCCCGGAGACGGGCCAGATCAGGCCGCTCGACGAGCGCTGCACGGGCGAGGAGGACTGCGAGCTCTGGATCCGCGACGACAGCTGCGAGCTGACCGCAAGCAGCCCGTTGACTTCGTGCAGGTACTCGGCCTTCGCTTCGCGAACGCTCGTGAGCTGCGCGCGCCGCTCGGCGCGCGTCCCCGCGAGCGCGTTTTCGCGCGAGACGAGCTCGTCGCGGACCGCGCGCGTCTGCTGCGTCCGCACGGCGACCGCCCGCTCGACCGCGGCGACCTTCTTCCGCGTCACGGTCGTCCGCGCCTGCGCCACGCGCATCCGGTCCTTCGCCTCGCCGACCGACGCCGCAATGCGCTTGTCCTGGGCCGCGAGCTCGCGCACGTAGTCGAGCCGGGAGATCATCTCGCTGAAGCTCGACGACTCGAGTAGGACGTCGATCGTGGTCAGGTTGCCCGACTCATAGATCGCCACCAGGCGGTCGCTCAAGTGGTCGATCGCCACCTCGTGCTGCGCCCGGAGAAAGGTGAGCTTGTCCGTCTGGAGCCGCCAGAGCTCGGTGATCCGCGCGAGCCGTTCGCGCTGGAGCGCGAGGTCCTGCTCGAGCACTGCGAGGTTGCTCGAGACGTCCTGGACGCTCGCCTCGAGCGTCCGGATCCGCGCCGAGACGTCCGCGATCTGCGACGAGAGCCGCCGCTCCTTCGCCCGGGCGGCGGCGATCTTGTCGTTCAGCGACGAGATCTTCGAGTCGATCGCCTGCTTCTTCGAGACGTTGTCACCCGCCGCGGGGGAGGCGGCGATGAGTGCGAGAAGGAGGACGAGGAGGACTCGGCGCACGCGGGCTGACTTCGTCGGGCGCTCTGTTGTCCCTGCCGAGCGCTGGAATCCTGCGCGAGGGTAGCGAATTCTCCTGCTAATCGCCGCCTGGCGGCCGGACCTCCGTCGGCTGGACCTCGAGGCGGGCGGCGTCGACCCGCTCGGTCGCGTGCGACGCGATCTCGTTCGCCTCCTGCTCGAGCGAGGCGATCCGGGCGTCCAGGTCCTCGATCGCAGCCCGCTCCGCGCTTCCGTCCCCACCCGAGTAGACAGTCTGGCCGAGGCGTCGGAAGAGGCCGTCACGCTCCGAAGCGAGCCGCATCGCTTCCGCGCGGCGCCGTGAGATCTCACGACGCGCGGTCGAGCGCGTCGCGTACGACCGGGCAGTGACGCCGGCGCGCGCCCACGCGGAGTCGACCGCGTCGACGGACGCCTTCACGATCGGAGCGTCCGGCTTCCGCCTCCCCGCCTCGAGGAAGCCGGCCGTGAAGAGCAACGCGAGGCCGAGCAACAGAAGGCCGACCACCCAGTTCGCGGTCGCGAGCAGCACGATCGCTGCGATGAGCAGCACGACGGCGAGCGCGAGCAGCACCGTCGGCGGCGCGAGCCCGAACCAGCGCGGCGCCGCCTGCTGCACGACCGCCGGAGCAGGGGACGTCTCGTGCGGCGGCACCTCCGCGCGCACGGTGTCGCCATCCTGCACGGCCGTTCCGCACAGCGCGCAGAAGCGCGCGCCCTCCGGCAGCGGCGAGCCGCAGTTGGAGCACTTAGCCGGCCGCTCGGGCACGTTCCCTCCCTTCTCCGCGCGGCTCGAGCGCACGGGTGGCCTGCGCGGCCCGGCGGCGCAACGGGCCGACGAGCGTGCGGTAGTCGTCGTCCGAGAGCTTGCCTGTCCGGTGGTCGAACTCGAGCTCGCGGAGCGCGTCGAGCGCGCGGTCGCGCTCCTCGAGCAGCGCGAGCCGCCGCCGATCGAGCTCGTCGGGCTCGCTCAGGCGGTCCGAGCGCGCCTCAGGCTCCCTCAGGAACGGCCGCGCGACGAAGAGGACCGCGGCGACGGCGAGGAGCGCGGCGAGCGCGTAGGTCATGCGGGCGCGAGCGCGTAGCGCTCGAGAAGCCGCCGCTCCTCGGCGGGATCGGGCCAGAGCGCGATCAGCGACCCGGCGAGGAAGACGAGCCCGGCGAGCCAGATCAGGTTGACGAGCGGGTTCACGAGCGCCTTCAGCTGGACGCTCCCGTCGCCGTTCGCGGTCTCGAGGATCACGAACAGGTCGCCGAGGCTCATCGCGTCGTGGCGGATCGCGGGCTCGCTCGAGACCTGCTGCTCGACCGGGTAGAAGTTCTTGCCGGGCTCGACGATCCCGAGGCTCTCGCCGTTCCGCTCGACGGCCACCTGCGCGCGCAACTCGCGAGCGTTCGCGGCCTCGCGCTGCGTCGTCCCTTCGTACGTCAGCGTGTAGTCGCCGATCGACATCCGCTCGCCCCGCGTCATGCGCTGATCCTTGACCGAGTCGTACGCCGACCCGGCGATGCCGACCGCGAGCAGGACGACGGCTGCATGCACGATGTACCCGCCGTAGCGGCGTCGGTTCCGTCCCACGAGCGACGAGAACGCGCCGAACCAGCCGCCGCCGTCGACGGCCCGACGGGCGCGAGTCCCCCGCACGAACTCGTAGCCGATCGACCCGAGCACGAACGCCGAGAACGTGTAGGCGAGCAGGCCCGCGGGCGACGAGCCCGCGCCGAGCAGCAGCAGGACGATCGCCGTGGCCGCAGCGATCCCCGCCGGCCATGCGAACGACCCTCCGAGCGAGCGAAGCGACGCACGGCGCCACGCCACGAGCGGCGCGAGCCCCATCAGGAGCAGGAGCGGCAGCCCGAAGACGCGCAGGAAGAAATTGTAGTACGGCCCGGCGACGACGCTCGCCTCGCCGCGCACCGCCTCCGAGAGCAGGGGCCACACCACCCCCCAGAGGATCGTCAGGCAGAGCGCGACGAGCAGCAGGTTGTTGTAGAGGAACGTCGCCTCGCGCGAGACGAGCGACTCGAGCCGCGTGCGCGAGCGCAGGAGCGGCAACCGCAGGAACAGGAGGCCGAGCGAGAGCGCGAGCACGAGCGCGATGAACCCGAGGAACCAGGGGCCGATCGAGCTCTCGGTGAACGAGTGGATCGAGTCGAGGATCCCCGACCGCGTGAGGAACGTGCCGAAGAGCGAGAGCCCG
Organism: Gaiellaceae bacterium; assembly: GCA_035718485.1. Classification (GTDB taxonomy): domain Bacteria; phylum Actinomycetota; class Thermoleophilia; order Gaiellales; family Gaiellaceae; genus JACCTU01. The sequence continues at coordinate 19,535 of DASTHC010000058.1, read as the reverse complement.
AACGCGAGGATCACGAGCAGCACGTTCCAGACCTTCAGCATCCCGCGCTTCTCCTGGATCATCACCGAGTGCAGGAACGCGGTCGCGGCGAGCCACGGCATCAGCGCGGCGTTCTCGACGGGATCCCATGCGTAGTAGCCGCCCCAGCCGATCTCCTCGTAGGCCCACTTCGCGCCGAGCAGCTGCCCCACGCCGAGCGCCGTCCACGCGACGAGCGTCCACCGCCGCGTGGAGATGATCCACGCCTCGTCCGTGCGGCGCGAGAGGAGCGCGCCCATCGCGAACGCCCAGGGCACGGTCAGGCCGACGTAGCCGAGGTAGAGCAGCGGCGGGTGCGCGACCATGTACGGGTTCTGCAGGCTCGGGTTGAGGCCGACGCCGTTCGCCGGCGCGACCTGCGTCTCGAACGGGCTCGCGATCGCGACGAGTAGGAAGGCGAAGAACGTCGCGACGAGCGCGAGCGGCGGGACGATCCACGGCAGGAGATCCGCGTTCCGGCGCCGTGACGTGTAGACGACCGCCGTCGAGTAGCCGGTCAGCACGAGCAGCCAGAGGAGCAGCGAGCCCTCCTGCCCACCCCAGAACGCCGAGAGCGTGTAGCCGAGCGGCAGCTCGCGGCTCGTCAACCGCTGAACGTAGACGATCGAGAAGTCGTGGCGGACGAGCGCGACGACGAGCACGATCCCGGCGACGAGCGCGGAGCCGAACGCGGCGACGAGGGCGTTCTGCGCGGAGACGGCGAGCCTCCGGCGGTGCGCGGCGATCGCCCAGCCGCCTGCGAGGAGCGCGTACGCGGACAGGCCGAGGCAGACGACGAGGGCCGCGCGGCCGAGCTCAGCCATGGGTCAGGTGTTGCTCTTCTTCGGGACGTACTTGGACGGGCACTTCGTGACCATCGTGCCCGGCTTGCCGACGAAGACACCGCTCCGCAGCTGTCCGTCGACGCGGATGTCGCGTCCGACCTTGAACTGGTCCGGCAGCCCCGCCTCGTAGCGAACGGGAACGGTGGCCGTCCCCTTCACGTCGCGGAGCCTGAAGCGATGCAGGTTGCCCGACGAGTTGACCGGGCCCACCACCCGTCCGCTGAGGACGACGGCTTCTGTTCGTCCGCCGAGCTCGGAGGGCTGCACGGCCGGGGTTCCGCCGCCCGCGAGCGAGACGTACACGAGGAATACCGCGAGCACGGCCGCGACCGAGAGCGCAAGCACGAGCCGTGCCGGATTCGACCTCCGGGCCACGGGGAAAGTCTAGCCCCGGGCCTCCCGGAGGGCCTCTACGAAGTGGTTTCGGAGATGGCCTTCCGCCGAGCCGGCACCCGGTAGCCGTGGTCGACGCAGAGCGACCCCGGGGCTTCCTCGGTCAGCGAGTCGCAGTACCCCTTGCCGTACGCGGCACGCATGAAGGCTGCGACCACCTCGATGCTCCACTCCTCGATCTCCCCCGCCTCGCGCCAGAGATCGGCGAGCCGGAGGTCGATGTCGAGCTCGAGAAGGTCGATCCGTGTCGGGCTCTTGGCCATGTGGAAAAGCGTAGGACCGGGGTCGGACGGCATGATTCAGCCGTGGGAGAACTGCGGTTCGGCGGGGCGAGGGTGCCCTCACGCGACAGCCCCGAGGAGGCGATCGAGCTCCTGGTCGAGCGCGGCTACTCGGCCTGCGAGATCGACTTCGAGGGGAAGTTCTGGATGGACTACCCCTGGGCCGAGCGCTTCGGCGAGCTCGCGCGCGAGCACGGGATCGTGCTCTCCGTCCACGCGCCGATCGCGGGGTTCATGGGCCACGCGGAGCGCGGCAAGAAGCTCAACATGGCCGTCGGCATGCTCGACCACTCGGCCGGTATCGCGAAGACCGCGGGCGGGGAGCTCGTCGTGTTCCACCCCGGCTTCCTCCTCGAACGGACGCGCGAGGAGGCGATCGACTCGGTCGTCGAGCAGCTCGGCGAGCTCCGCGACCGGCTCGAGAAGAAGGATCGCGCCGTTCCCTTCGGGATCGAGGTGATGGGCCGCGTACGCGAGCTCGGCTCGGTCGACGACGTGATCGAGATCTCCTCGCGCGTCGGGTGGGTCCGCCCCGTGCTCGACTTCGCGCACATGCACGCGACGAGCGACGGCGCATTCCTCGAGACGTCGCTCTTCGCCGACGCGCTCGCGTCGGCCGACGAGGTGCTCGAGCCCGGCGCGCCGTTCCACATCCACTTCTCCGACATCGCGTTCGCGAACCGAAACGAGACGAAGCACCTTCCCTATGGCGAGGGGACGCTCCGTGCGGAGCCGCTCGGCGAGGCACTCGCGCAGTTCGAGCGGCCGGCGACCGTGATCAGCGAGGCACCCGACCTGGAGTCGAGCCTCGCGATCCGCGCCGCGCTCGAAGCAGGCCTCGCAGGCTCCGGCCGACCCGTTGCATAATCGGCCCTTCGGGGTCGATCGAACGCAGGCGAGAGAATGAGGTTTCTGGCGTCAGCGCTCGCGGTGTGTGCCGCAGCGCTCACACTCGTTGCGGCCGCACCCGCGGCCGTCTTCACACCGGGGGCGGCGGGGTCGGGCGACCCGTTCTTCCCGAACGCCGGCAACGGCGGCTACGACGTGTCGAGCTACGACCTGACGCTCGACTGGCAGCCGGCGGGGAACCAGCTGACCGGCACCGCCGTCGTCAAGGCGAAGGCGACGCAGAACCTGTCGCGCTTCGACCTCGACCTGCGCGGGTTCACGATCTCGCGGCTGCTCGTGGACGGCGTGGCGGCGACGTTCGGACGCGACGGCGAGCAGGAGCTCGTGATCACGCCCCGGTCGGGGATTACGTCCGGAAGCGCGTTCACCGTCACCGTGAACTACAGCGGCACGCCGACCGTCGTCATCGATCCGGACGGATCGCCGGAGGGCTGGGTCCCGACCGACGACGGCGCGTTCGTGGTCGGCGAGCCGCAGGGTTCGCCCGCGTGGTACCCGGTGAACGACTCGCCGCACGACAAGGCGACGTACCGGTTCAGGGTCACGGTCCCGCAGGGACTGACGGCGATGGCAAACGGCGTGCTCGAGTCGAACACGACGACCGGCGGCAAGACGACGTGGATCTGGAATGAAACCGACCCGATGGCGCCGTACGTCTCGACGAGCACGATCGGGAAGTTCGACCTGACGATCTCGCAGATCGGCAGCATCCCGTCGTACCTCGCGATCGATCCACAGCTGCCGACCGGGAACTCTTCCGCCTGATGCCCGACATCGTGCGGTTCTACGAGTCGATCTACGCCCGTATCCGTTCAACGCGGTCGGCGGGATCGCCGACAGCGCGAAGAACGTCGGCTACTCGCTCGAGACGCAGACGAAGCCGGTGTACGACCGGATGCCCGACGAGCTGACGGTCGAGCACGAGCTCTCGCATATGTGGTTCGGCGACGCGGTCACGCTCACGCAGTGGCCGGACATCTGGCTGCACGAGGGGTTCGCGACGTTCTCGGAGTGGATCTGGAGCGAGTACACCGGCAACAAGACCGCGCAGAGTACTTCGACAACCTCTACAACCAGCCGCCCCAGGACGTGAGGTTCTGGACGCCGCCGCCCGGCGACCCGGGAACGCCCGCGTTCATGTTCAACGGCACGATCTACTACCGCGGCGGGATGACGCTCCAGGCGCTCCGCGTGAAGATCGGCGACTTCGCGTTCTTCAACCTGCTGCGGACCTGGGTGGCGCAGCACAAGTACGGCAACGCGAGCACGCCGCAGTTCGTCGCGCTCGCCGAGCAGATCAGCGGAATGGATCTCGACCGGTTCTTCGACGTCTGGCTCTACCAGCCGGCAAAGCCGACGAGCTGGTGAGCTAGGCGGCCGCGGCGAGCGGTCCGGAGGCGAGGCGGTCCTCGAGCGGGGCCGCATCGTCGTCGCGCCCGCGGTCGCGGAGGAAGCGGACGTACCGCTCGAGTGCCTCCCGCTCGATCAGCCTGAACGGGCCGTTCTCCGCGCGCTCGAGCGCCGACCGGAGGAGCTCCTCCGCCTCGTCGTCGCGGCCCTGCGCCGCACGGACGACACCGAGCGCGAACGTCGTCGAGATCTGCGAGAGCGCGTCCTGCGGCCCGACGGTCTCGCGCGCCTCGAGCGCGACGTTCTCGGCCTCGTCGATCCGGCCTTCCTCGACGAGCAGCTCCGCCAGCGAGCGCTGGCACTCGCAGAGGTACGCGCGGTCGCCCAGCTTCTTGAGGATCGAGATCGACTCGCGGTAGCGGTCCTGCGCCTCGTCGAGATCGCCGCGCCTCCAGGAGAGCGAGCCGATGTGCTTCAAGACCCACGCGACGCCCGCGGCGAAGCCGACCTCGCGGTAGAGCTCGAGCGAGTCGTCGAACGACCGCTCGGCGGCTTCGAAATCGCCCTCGATCATGCTTAGCGTCCCGCAGCGCTCGAGCACGGCCGCCTTCACGAGCACGCCGCCGCTCGCCTCGGCGAGCTTCATCCCGCGCTCGAGCAGCACCCGCGCGGCGGGGAGATCCAGCTTCGTGATGTACATCGACGCGAGCCCCTGGATCGCGCTCGCCTCGAGGTCCTTCCGCCCCGCCTCGTGCGCTGCGTCGAGGACGTGGTGGAGGTACTCCTCCGCGGTCTCGTGGTCGCCGACCCAGAACGCGATCTGGACCCGGACGTTGTACGCCTCGATCTTCGCGGCGACCGGGCCGTCGTCGGCCAGCAGCTCGAGCGCCTGCGTCGAGAGCTCCTCCGCCCTTCCGAGGTCGGCCTGCGTGAACAGTGCGACCTCCGCGAGCGCGGCCATCGCCGACGCCTCGAGCTTCTTGACGCCCTGCTCGGCGGCGAGCTTCCGCACCTTCTCCATCTCGATCGAGACGGCCGGCATGTCGCCGAGTCGCTGCGCGGCCCGCGCGGCGAGCCAGCGGCGGTCGAGCGTCGGCTCGAGCTCGAGCGCACGCAGCTGGAGCTTGCGTGCGGTCTTGAACGCCTCGCGGCCCATGGCGCGGCGACCCGCGGCCTCGAGCGCCTCGGCGGCGTCGACCGCGAGCTCGTGCGGCGTCGCGCCGTCGAGCTCGGCGAGGAGATGCGCCGCCTTGTCGAGGTGGAACGCGCGGATCTCGAGCAGCTCGTCGCCCGCTCGCTCCTTGAGCCAGCCGGCGAAGCGCGCGTGCTGCGCGGCGCGCGCCGACTTCGAGAGACCCTGGTACGCGACCTCGCGGATGAGCACGTGCTTGAACTTGAACGCGCGCTCGCCGGAGATCGTCGAACGCGCCTCGGGCAGCACGAGTTCGCGGAGCACGAGGCTCTCGAGCGCAGGAGTGAGCTCGTCGAGCTCGGGCGAGAGGTGCTCGAGCGCGCCCTCCCAGAAGATGCGCCCGATCAGGGCGGCGCGCTGCACGAGTCGCTTCTCGAGTGCCGGCAGGCGGTCGATGCGCGCCGCGATCAGCGCCTGGAGCGTGTTCGGCATGCCCGTTGCGATCGTCAGGTTCCCGTCGCTCTCGGCGAGCATCCGGATCGTCTCCTCGACGAAGAGCGGGTTGCCCTCGGTGACCTCGAGGATCTCGGTGCGGCAGCTGCTCTCGAGCGTCGTGCCCGCGATCAGCGCGTCGATCAGCTCCTCGCTCTCGTCCTCTGCGAGCGGCTCGAGCTCGATCGCCGCCGAGCGGAGGCGTCCGCCGCCCCACGACGGCCGCACCTCGAGGAGCTCGGGGCGGGCGAGGCAGAGGATGAAGAGCGGCGCGTCGCGCACGTACTCGGCGAGGTGCTCCACGAGCTCGAGCAGCGGCTCCTCCGCCCAGTGGATGTCCTCGAAGACGAGCACGAGCGGCTGCGGCTCGGCGAGCCTCGCGGCCCACTCGCGCGCCGCCCACGCGATCTCCTGGCCGGTCGCCTCGTCCTCGACGGCCTCGAGCACGCCCGACGCGTTCGCGAGCAGGTCGGCGATCGCCTCGTCCTCGCAGCACGCGCGCAGCTTGTCGAACGCCTCGCGGACGGGCTCGTCGTCGTGGATGCCGGCGGAGACCTTGACCATCTCGGCCAACGGCCAGTACGTGATGCCCTCGCCGTACGGGAGGCTGCGCCCGTGGAGGACGGTCGCGCCCTCGAGGAGCTCGAGGAACTCGCGCGCGATCCGGCTCTTGCCGACGCCCGGCTCGCCGAAGATCGTGACGAGGTGCGCGCGCTTGTTCCGGACGACGCGCGCGTAGGTGTTCTCGAGCATGCTCAGCTCCATGTCGCGGCCGACGAGCGGCGCCTCGAGGTTCGAGACGCGCGGGCCGCCGTCGTACGCGGAGATCGCACGCCACGCCCAGATCGGCTCCTTACGGCCCCGGACCTGGATCGGCCCGAAGTCCTCGACCTCGATCCGATCGAGCGTCAGCCGGTACGCGTTCGGCCCGATCAGCAGCTCGTTCGCCTTGGCGTTCTGCTGGAGGCGGGCGGCGAGGTTGACGGCCTCGCCCGTGACGAAGGTCGAGTCGCGGTCGCCGACCACGACCTCGCCCGCCTCGACGCCGACGTGCGCCTCGAGCCCGAGTTCCTTCGTGGTCTCGAGGATCGCGAGCGAGGCGCGAATCGCCCGCTCCGCGTCGTCCTCGTGGGCCTGCGGAACGCCGAACGCCGCCATCACCGCGTCGCCGGCGAACTTCTCGACCGTCCCGCCGTGCCTGACGATGCAGTCGGACGTCTGCTCGAAGAAGCGGTCCATCCGGCGGCGGACGATCTCCGGATCGGTGGTCGAGACGAGCCCGGTCGAGTCGACCAGGTCGACGAAGAGAACCGTTGCGAGTTTCCGCTCCACTCCCACAAGTGTAGAAACGCGCGAGGAAGACGGCAGCTTCCGCGCAGCCAAGGGCCTCCGGGTGCGTCCCACAACCACAGGACGGACGGTGAGGCCGGTTTCTTCCCTCTCTCCGTACGGTTTACGGAGAGGGTGTGTCCGCCTTCAAAAGGATCCTCTTTCGCGGCACGAGGATCACGGCGGCGAGCCCGATCGCGGCGAGCCCGATCCACGTCCACGGGATGCTGCGCGACGGCTCCTCGCGCAGCGGCCTGCCGGCGGCGATGTCGCTGGCGATCGCGTCGGGGATCCGACGGTGCTCCCACGCGATCTCGAGCAGCCGCTCGCTGGGCGAGAACACGAACTCGCTCGGGCCTTCGGTCCACGGCGAGGGCCGCGTCGAGCGCAGGTCGATCGGGACCCAGTCGGCCGACGACACGTCGCGTAGAGCGTCCTCGCCGAGCGTGAAGAGCGAGAGGTACGACTGCGCCGCGGCCCCGGTGATCCGGCGGCTACCGACGACGGCGGCGCTCAGGCGGGGCGCCGGGTAGGGCTCGAGGCCGGCCGTGAGCCTGCGCATCACGCCGTTCGCGCGCTCGCCGTAGATCGGATGAAGCCGGACGAGCCGCTCCTCCTTCCAGGCGACCGCCTTCGCAGACGGCACGTAGTAGAGCGAGAAGCCGTAGCGCCGACCGCCGGGCTCGGCTCCGACGAGCACGAGCCGGTAGTACGGTGCGGGAGCGCCCAGTGCCGTCGCCGTCTCGCCGCCGGGGATCTCGTTCAGCGTTCCCTTGTCCTTCACGGTCCGGCAGCCCGACGCGCCGCAGACCGTGGCCTGGAGCAGCTCCTTCGCCGACGCACCGGGCGCGGCGACGAGAGCGGCGACGACGAGCGCGAGCGCGATCCGGGCCATCCGTCGTTCTACACCGAGGGCGGACGCGGAGTTCCCGGTTAGCATGGAACGTCGGTGCTCGATCCGAAGGTCTTCAAGGCGTACGACGTGCGCGGCCTCTATCCGGACGAGCTCGACGAAGAGGGCGCCCGAGCGATCGGCCGCGCCTTCGTCGAGCAGTTCGAGCCGCGGAAGATCGCCGTCGGCCGCGACATGCGCATCTCCTCGCCCTCGATGACCTCGGCCGCGATCGACGGTGCGGCGTCGGCGGGCGCAGACGTGCTCGACATCGGGCTCGTCGGGACGGAGATCCTCTATTTCGCGGTCGGCGACCTGAAGCTCGACGGCGGGATCATGGTCACCGCCTCGCACAACCCCAAGGAGTACACGGGGCTGAAGATCGTCCGCCGCGGGGCGCTGCCGGTGGGCGGCGAGTCGGGGCTGCTGGACGTCCGCGACCGCGCGGTCGGCGGGCAAGTGGCTCAGAGCCACAAGGTCGGACACGTCGAGCAGTACGACATCTGGCCGGCGTACGTCGAGCGCGTGCTCTCGTTCGTCGACGTTTCCGCGATCCGCCCGCTCAAGGTCGTGATCGATGCGGCGAACGGGACGGCAGGCGTGATGCTTCCGCCGGTCCTCGAGCGCCTGCCCATCGACGCGCGCCCGTACTACTTCGAGCCCGACGGGACGTTTCCGAACCACGAGCCGAATCCGCTGCTCCCCGAGAACCGCGAGTTCATCGTCTCGAAGACGCTCGAGGAGGGCGCCGATCTCGGCGTCGCTTTCGACGGCGACGCCGACCGCTGCTTCTTCGTCGACGACACCGGCGAGTTCGTCCCCGGCGACTTCGTGACCGCGCTGCTCGCCGCGTCGGTGCTCGAGAAGGAGCCGGGGAGCAAGATCATCTACGACGTCCGCGCAAGCTGGGCCGTTCCGGAGACCATCGAGAACGCCGGCGGCGAGGCGCTCATCAACCGCGTCGGCCACGCGTTCATCAAGCACCGGATGCGGAAGGACGGCGCGACCTTCGGCGGCGAGGTCTCGGGCCACTACTACTTCCGCGATTTCTCGCAGGCCGACTCGGGCGTCGTGCCGTTCCTCCTGATGCTGGAGCTGATCTCGAAGAGCGGCAAGAAGCTGTCCGAGCTGCTCGCGCCGTTCCGCGAGCGCTTCTTCTTGACAGGCGAGCTCAACACCCCCGTCGCCGACGTCCCGCTGAAGCTCCAGGAGCTGAAGGAACGCTTCGGCCCGGAGGGCAAAGTGTCGCACCTCGACGGCGTGTCCGTCGACGCGGACGACTGGCACTTCAACGTGCGCCCGTCGAACACGGAGCCGCTCCTCCGCCTCAACCTCGAGGCGCGCTCGCAGGAGCTGATGGAGCGCAAGCGCGACGAGGTGCTCGACGTGATCCGGTCGTGAGGCCGTGAGCGACACCGTCGTCTTCATCCCGGCGTGGAACGAGGAGGCGAACCTCCCCGAGGTGCTCGACGAGCTCCACCGCGAACTGCCCGACGTCGACGTGCTCGTGATCGACGACGGCTCGACCGACCGAACGGCCGACGTCGCCCGCGAGCACGGCGCAGACGTCGTCTCGTTCGGAGCCAACCGTGGCCTCCGGGCGGGGATCGCCGCCGGCTACGAGCAGGCGCAGGACCGCGGCTACGCGTTCTGCGGCCGCGTCGACGCGGACGGCCAGCACCCCGCGGCCGAGCTGAAGCGGCTGCTCGGGAAGGTGCGAGCCGGCGAGTGCGACGTCGCCGTCGGGTCGCGCTTCGTGTCGGGCGACGGCTACGAGCCGTACCGCTACCGACCCTCGCCCGCGCGCTCGTTCGGCACCGCGCTCCTGCGGCGCGCGATGGCGTTCCGTCTCGGACGGCCGTTCGGCGACGCGACGAGCGGCATGTACGCGGCGAACGCACGGGCGCTGCCGCATCTCGCGGAGCCGTACTCGAGCGGAGCGCCGGAGGTGGAGTCGCTGATCCGTCTCGCCGACGAGGGGCTGAAGGTCGAGGAGGTCCCTGTCCACATGCGCGAGCGTGCAGGCGGCGAGTCGAAACTGCGCGGCAAGACGGCGGTCAAGCTCGTGCTGACGGTCGTCGGAACGCTCCTCCTCTACCGGCGCTTCAGGTCACGCAAGTGAGCGCGGCGCTCGACGTCTTCGATGCCGCGCGCGAGCTCCACCTCGCGCCCGGCGCCGCGCTCGTCGCCGTGCTCGGCTACTCCGACCGCCGGAACGGCGGCCTCCACCCCATCTGCGCGGCCCGCCTCTCGGCGGCGACGCGGGCGGCGGAGGGCGCGGACGCCGTCGTCTTCTCCGGCTGGTCGCGCCGGCGTGGAGCGGCGAGCTCCGAAGCGGAGCTGATGGTCGCCGCCTGGGACGGCCCCGCCTGTCCGCTCGTCTCCGACCCGCACGCCCGCGTCACGGCCGAGAACGCCGCGCACGTCGGCACGCTCGCGCGTTCGCTCTCGGCGGCCGAGGTTCGCGTGGTCACGTCGTCGCTGCACCGGTTCCGCGCGGGGCTGCTCTTTCGCGCGGCGCTCCGCGGCAGCGGCGCGCGCCTCTCCATCCACCCCGCGCCCGGCCCGCGGTCGCTCCGTTTCGCGCTGCGCGAGCTCGTCGCGCTCCCGCTCGTGCCGTTCCAGCTCGCGCTCGTGGTCTGGCGGGGCGGGAACCCGGCGGCTCCCGCCCCGCGCTGAGCTACGGACCGACTCGGCGGAAGAAGATGCTCGCCGGGTCGCCCGCGTGCGACTGGGACCAGAACGGCAGGAACGTCGTCCCCACCGATGCGAGTCCCTCGTAGTCGCCGGTGAAGAAGCCGCCCGCGTTCGGGGCGCGCTTCATGTCGAACGACGCGTTCGTCAACTGCACCTCGTTCGTCCAGCTCGCCGGCGCCGTGCAGCTGCCGTGACAGTGGATGACGAAGTAGTCGGTCGGAAGCGTCGCCGGATCCGGCGTGTTGTTCCGGAAGTCGTAGTACGTGACTGCGACCGTCCCGTCGGACGAGACGTCGACCGACGGCGTGAACGCCTGCTGATTGCCGGTCGACACGGTCGTCGGCGTCAGGTTCACCTGGATCGGCGTCGACCAGTGGAGACCGCCGTCGACCGACTGCGAGAAGGCGACGGCTTCGTGCACGAACCCGCTGAACCGCGCATCCTCCCAGACCGCGTACAGCGTCCCCGAAGGAGCGACTGCGATGTCGGGGATGATCGCGCCCGTCCGGACATCCTCACCCGTCTCCGGGTCGAACACACCAATCGGCAGCTCGCGGTCGACGAGGAACGCCTGTGACCACGTCGTTCCCTTGTCGGTCGAGCGGATGACCCGCACCGTGCCGCCGCGCAGCTTCTTTGCGTTCTCGTTGTTGAACTCCGTGAAGATGTCGACCAGCGTCCCGTTCGGCAGCACGACGATCTGGTTACCGATCGTCTGGTCGTTCCGCCCCGGGTCGTAGATCGACCGCGGCTGCTCCCACGAGTCGCCGGCGTTCGTGCTCCGGTTGAACCAGGTCGGCCCGCGGAAGGCGGCGGCGTGGATCGCGGCGTCGATGCTCGCCCGCTCGCTCGGGAAGACGAGCCGATCCCAGACCGCGTAGACGTTCGCGTTGCCTGGATCCGCCGTGATCGACTGCTTGTCGTTGAACACGGTCGGAGCAAGATCGCGGATCACGACCCGCGGAGTGCTCCACGTGACCCCGCCGTTCGCCGAGAAGCTGGCGAAGAGCCCGTGGTCGAAGTTCGAGTCGTTGAACGCGAGCGCCAGCTGGTGCACGCGGCCGTTCTGCCCGAACGAGACCCACGGATCGGTCGCGCGCTGGTAGGCGCCGCCCGCGCAGAGCGTGACCCCTGGGATCGGAACGGACGTCCACGACGAGCCGCCGTTCATGCTCGTACCGGCCACGAGGCCGCGTGCGCCGCCGTTCGACCACCGGTCCTGCTGCCAGATCCCGACGAGGTTCGTGCTGTTCGTCGGGTTGACGTCGACCCACGGCTCGACCTCGCTCCCCACGACGACCGTTCCCGACTGCGTGGCCACTGCATCGGCCGTACAGCCCGTGAACGGGCTCGCTCCGGAGACTTGGACGAGCGGACCACTCGTGAAGGTGTTCGCGGCTGCGACGCCGACTGCAACCACGAGCGCCAGGACGAGGGGAGGGACGGCGAGGAAGGCACGTCTGGAAGAGCCCATGGATTTCCCCCTCTGTCGGTTGCCCCGGACCCTTCCAGCGCAGCCCTCGAAAAGCAAATCTAGGATCCTCGAGGTGACGCTCGAGCTCGGCTACGAGACGACCGAGAAGGCGCCGTTCAAGTACGCCGCGCACACCCGCGTCGGCTTCTCGGACACGGATGCGCAGGGGATCGTCTACTACGGCCGCTACGTGCCGTACTTCGACCTCGCCCGCGTCGAGTACCACCGGCACCTCGGCCTGACTCCGGCGCAGCTCGACGGGAACGAGTTCGTCATGCGCGCGATGAACGTCGACTACCTTGCGCCGGCGGTCTTCGACGACCTGATCGAGGTGTTCGTCCGGCTCGCGCGCATCGGGCGCACGAGCGCGACGTACGAGTTCGCCGCCTACCGCGCGGACGACGACGTGCTGCTCGTCACCGCGTCGCAGACGCTCGTGCTCGTCGACCTCGACGAACGGAAGGCGTGCCCGATCCCGGAGGCGTTCGTCGAGACCGTGCGCGAGTTCGAGGGCGATGATCTCGAGGCCGCGGCGCGGTGACCACGGAGCACCAGAGGACCGGCGCGCTCGACGCGGTCGAGCGGATCGTCAACCGCGGCGGCGAGGCGGACGACGTCCTGCGCCAGGTCGTCGACGTGCTCGCGAGTCTGTACCCCTACGTCTCGCTCTGGTTCGTCGAGGAAGGTGGGCTCGTGCAGGGACCGCTCGCAGGCGAGGCATCGGACGCGGAGCGCTACCCGATCGCGTTCCAGGGCACGAAGGTGGCCGAGCTCGAGGTCGCCGCCGCGGCGGACGAAGACCGCGCGTTCCTCGAGCGCGTCGCGACGCTCGTCTCCGCGCACGCGATGGTCGGCTGGGACACCGGCGGCGAGCGATGGGAGGCGTAGCGCTCTCGAGCCGCGCGCCCGGTGCGTCCTCGTCACCGGGCGCCGCAGCTTTTCCTCGGAGCCCCCTCCCCTCCCTCACGTTGTAGTCAGGTCGAGGCCTCGCGCCATCCCTCGTTCGGGCTAGCTCACCCGGTCGGGGGATGAGTGACTCGGTCGAGGGATTCGTCGAGCCACGAAACGTGGCTAGGCGGGGTCGCTAGGACGGCGTGACGCGGTACGCGTCGAACACCCCGTCGACGTTCCGGAGCGTCGAGAGCAGGCTTCGCAGCGCCTTGATGTCCCCCACCTCGGCGACGTACCAGTTCTTCGCGAGCTGATCCTCGACGACGCCGCCGTACGAGACGATGTTGGCGCCGTGCTCGGCGAACGTCCGCGCGACGTCCTCGAGCAGCCGCGGGCGGTCCCACGAGTCCACCGCGATGTGGACGCGGAAGCTCGTCTTGTGGCCGTCCGACCACTCGACGTCGGTGAAGCGCTCCGGGTTCCGCATGAGCGTCTTCACGTTCGGGCAGTCGAGGCGATGGATCGTGACACCCTTGCCGAGCGAGATGTAGCCGACGATGTCGTCGCCCGGCACCGGTGTGCAGCACTTCGCCACCCGGACGAGGACACCCTCTGCGCCCTTGACGATCACGCCGATGTCGTCGCCGGAGACGGGCTTCGCCCGCGTCTGCTTGCGCGGGACGCTCTCCTCCTCCGGCACGTCGTCGGTCTTCAGGCGCGTGAGCACCTTCTTGACGATCTGCGCCGGCTGGAGCTTGCCGGAGCCGAGCGCGATGTAGAAGTCCTCCGCCTTCTTGTAGCCCGAGTCGCGGATCACCTGCGCGAGCACCGCCGACCCGGCGAGCTTGCGATACGGCAGGTTCTGGCGCTTGAGCGCCTCCTCGAGCGCCTCGCGTCCCTTCGCCTCGGTCTCGTCCTTCGTCTCGCGCGAGAACCACTGGCGGATCTTGTTGCGTGCGCGCGAGGACGCCGCGAGCGACATCCAGTCGCGCGACGGGCCGCGCCCCGTCTTCGCCGTCAGGATCTCGACGAAGTCGCCGCTCTTCAGCCGGTAGTGCAGCGGGACGATGCGGCCGTTCACCTTCGCGCCGACGGTGCGGTGGCCGACGTCGGTATGGACTGCGTAGGCGAAGTCGATCGGCGTGGCTCCCGCGGGGAGCGTCTTCACCTCGCCCTTCGGCGTGAAGACGAAGACCTCGTCGTCGAAGAGGTCGGTGCGGAAGTTCCGCATGAACTCGCGCGGGTCGGCCTCGTCGGCCTGCCAGTCCATCAGCTGCTTCACCCAGGCGAGCCACTGCTCGTCGGCCGCCTTGCCGTGCTTGTACGCCCAGTGCGCCGCGATCCCGAGCTCTGCCGTCTCGTGCATCTCGCGCGTCCGGATCTGGATCTCGAGCGGGCGTCCCTCGGGCCCGATCACCGTCGTGTGCAGCGAGCGGTAGCCGTTGAACTTCGGCATCGCGAGAAAGTCCTTGAAGCGGCCCGGCATCGGCTTCCAGAGCGAGTGGATGAGCCCGAGCGAGCCGTAGCAGTCGCGCGTTCCCTCCTCGCCGCCCCGCTCCACGATCACGCGCATCGCCGTGAGGTCGTAGATCTCGTTGAACTCGCGGCCCTTCTTCGCCATCTTCTCGTAGATCGAGTAGAAGTGCTTCGCGCGCGCGGAGATCTCGGCCGGGATGTCGACCTTCTCGAGCTCTGCCTCGAGCAGCCCCGCGGCCTCGCGGACGTGCTCCTCGCGGTCGGCGCGGCGGTCGGCGACGAGCGTCTTGATCTCCGCGTACTTCCGCGGGTGCAGTGTCTCGAACGACAGGTCCTCGAGCTCCCATTTGAGCGCGTGGATGCCGAGCCGGTGCGCGAGCGGCGCGTAGACCTCGAGTGTTTCCTTCGCCGTCTGCACCTGCTTCTGCTTCGGCAGGTGCTCGATCGTGCGCATGTTGTGCAGGCGGTCGGCGAGCTTGATCGGGATCACGCGCGGATCGTCGGCCATCGCGACGATCATCTTCCGGTAGTTCTCCGCCTGGACCTGCTCGCGGGTCTGGAACTGGATCCGGGTCAGCTTCGTGACACCCTCGACGAGCTGCGCGATCTCCTCGCCGAACTCGGTCTTCAGGTCGTCGAGCTCGACGCCGGTGTCCTCGACGACGTCGTGCAGGAGTGCCGCCGCCACGGTCTGCTCGTCGAGCCGGAGCTCGGCGCAGACCTTCGCGACCGACCACGGGTGGCGGATGAACTCCTCGCCCGAGCGTCTGAGCTGGCCCTCGTGGGCCGCCGCGGCGTACGAGAACGCCCGCGACAGCAGCTCCCGGTCGAGGTCGGGGTTGTACTCCGACACGGCCGCGAGCAGCTCGTCGACGAGGTCCTTGTGCTTCTCGCTGACATCGACGACGGTCATCTATTCAGTGTAGACGGGGGATTTCTCTACAGAGGATCGGCGCTCCGGACGATGAACAAGAGGTGCCCATGCGCCGATTCCGCAAAGTGCGTAGGAACAGGAGCCTCGAGCTCGCCCGGATCCTCGTGGCGCTCGACCGCGCGGCCGCCGAGGTCAGGCCCGCGCCGGCCCGCCGCACGGCTCGCCTCTCCGTTCCGCGTTAGCCCACCTCGTCGAACGGCGGCGGGTACACGACCCGGCCCTTCGGGTGCTCCTCGGCGAGCGCGAGCGCCTGGAAGGCGCCGTCGGGGATGCCCTCGTGCGGATCGTCGAGACCGAGCTCGGAGGCCCGGCGGAATCCGAAGCGCGAGTAGTACCGCGGGTCGCCCTCGACGATCACGACGGGCTCGACGCGTTCCCGCGCGCGTCGCAGGCCCTCCTCGACGAGCGCCGAGCCGATGCCGCTCCGCTGCCGGTCGGGTCGGACGCCGAGCGGCGAGAGCATCAGGACCCGCCCGCCCTCCGCCAGGTCGGCGTGCGTGAACATCACGTACCCGACGACCGCGCCGTCGTCCTCGGCGACGAGCGCGAGGTCCGGCAGGTAGCCCGGCAGGAGCCGGAGCGCGTCGACGAGGGGTGCGACGGGCTCATCCCCGAACGCCGCCTCGACGACGGAGAAGATCTGCGCGAAGTCGGAGTCTCTCTCGGCGCGGACGATCACGCAGCGCGCTCGAGCGGAGGCTCCTCGAGCAGCGCCCGGAAACGCGCGGACTCGAGCAGGCTGCGCGGGTCGCCCTCGCGGTCGAGCCCGAGCTCCGCGAAGATCTCCTGCGCGACCGGGTCGCGGTCGTCCTTCCGGAACTCCTCGACGAGCCAGGCGCGCAGGCTCTCGTAGGAGTCGTTCGCGTCGAAGATGCGGCGCACGACGAGCTGCGGGGCGACCGTGCCGTTCCAGTGGTTCGCCTCGAGTCGGAACGCGACGTCGAACCGGCGCTCGGTGCGGAAGCGGTCGAGCTGGCCGCCGAGCCCGAACGCGATCGCGCCGCCGTGCCGCACCCGGAAGCGCAGGTGCTTGCCGTCGCCGACGGCGGAGAGGTCGCGCAGCTCGCAGCTCTCGGCCAGCAGCGTGACCTCGGGGTTGCCGAGCCCGAACGGCGCCAGCTTCGCGAGCTCCTCGCAGAGCTCGAGCGTCGGCACCGTGCGCGGCGGCAGCACCGCGTCGACGTACGTCACCGGCCGGAGGTCCTCCTCGACGAGGTGCTCCTCGGCGTGCGCGGCGAACGCGCGTGCGAACGCGTCGACGTTGTCGGGGAGGATGGAGAGGCCGGCCGCGGCCCGATGCCCGCCGAAGCGCTCGAGGTGCTCGGCCGACGCGGCGAGCCCGCCATGCAGGTCGAACGCCGACACGGAGCGGCCCGATCCCTTCCACGTCTCGTCGCCGCCGGCGATCATCACGACCGGCCGGTTGAACCGCTCGACGAGCCGGGACGCGACGATCCCGATCACGCCCTCGTGCCAGTCCTCGCCGGCGAGCACGTACGCACGGCGGAGCCGGTCGCTCTCGTCCCACTCGTTCACCTTCCTGACCGCCTCGCGGAGGATCCGGTCCTCGACCTGCTGACGCTCGCGGTTCAGCTCCTCGAGGCGGGACGCGAGCCCGAACGCCTCGTCGCGGTCGTCGGTCAACAGCAGCTCGAGCGCGGCGCCGGGGTGGCCGAGCCGGCCCGCGGCGTTGATCCGGGGCGCGAGCCTGAAGCCGACCGCGCCGGTGTCGACGCGCGCCGGGTCGACGGACGCAGCGCGCATGAGCGCCTGCAGGCCCGCCTTCTGCGTGCGGGCGAGTGCGCGCAGTCCCGCGCTCGCGAGCGCGCGGTTCTCGTCGAGCAGCGGGACGACGTCGGCGATCGTCGCCAGCGCGACGAGGTCGAGATGACGGTCGACGTTCGCGCCGAGCGCGCCGAGCAGCTTGTAGACGACGCCGGTCCCGCACAGCTCGGGAAAGGGGTAGCGCGACGGCCGCGTCGCGACGATCGGGCAGTCGGGCAGCGTCGGCCCCGGCCGGTGGTGGTCGGTCACGATCACGTCCAGCCCCAGCGCCTTCGCGCGGGCGACCTCCTCGACGGCGGTGATCCCGCAGTCGACGGTGAGCACGAGCGCGCAGCCCTCGTCGGCGAGCCGCTCGATCGTCTGCCCCGAGACGCCGTAGCCCTCGTCGAAGCGGCTCGGGAGATGCCAGTCGACGTTCGCGCCGAGCTCGCGCAGACAGGTGACCGCGAGCGTCGTGGCGCAGATCCCGTCGACGTCGTAGTCGCCGTGGACGCAGATCCGCTCGCCCGAGGCGATCGCGGCGCGGATCCGGTCGCAGGCCGCGGCGGTGTCGCCGAGCAGCGCCGGATCGTGGCGCGGCGGCTCGGCCGCGAGGAAAGCTCGCGCCACCTCGGGGTCGCCATACCCGCGCCGGACGAGGACGCTGGCGGTGATCCAGCTGATACCGAGCGCCGCAGCGAGGGCGCTCGCCTCATCGTGCGGGCAGGGACGGATCGTCCACATGCCCTGTTGCATCGCGAGGTCACCGTACGGAGGGCGTCGGACGGAGTTGGTTAGGTTGCCTCGATGGACGAGCTGCTGAACGTCTTCGACTACGAGCGGCGCGCCGCCGAGCTCCTCCAGCCCGGCCCGCTCGCCTACTTCGCAGCCGGTGCGGGCGACGAGTGGACGCTGCGCGAGAACGTGAGCGCGTACCGGCGGTGGACGCTCCGGCCGAGGTTGCTGCGCGACGTCACGAGCGTGACGACGGCGCGGACCGTGCTCGGCGAGGAGATCGCGGCGCCGATCATCGTCGCGCCGATGGCGTACCAGCGGCACGCGCACCCCGAGGGCGAGGTCGCGATGTCGCGCGCGGCCGGCAGCTTCGGGACGATCATGACGCTCTCGACGATGGCGACCGCCTCGCCCGCAGAGGTCGCCGCCGCCGCGCCCGACGCGCCGCGCTGGTTCCAGCTCTACGTCTTCCGCGACGAAGGCATCACGCGGTCGATCGTCGAGGGAGCGGTCCAGAGCGGCTACCGGGCGATCGTGCTCACCGTCGACGCGCCGTACTTCGGCCGCCGCGAGCGCGACATCCGCACCGGTTGGCTCATCCCCGACGAGCCGGTGGTGCCCGCGCTCGCCGCTGCGCTCGGTGCGATGTCGACCACGTCGGTGACGGAGCACTTCAAGCTCATCTCGCCGGCCCTCAGCTGGCGCGACGTCGAGCGGATCGCAAGCGAAGCCCGGCTGCCGGTGCTCGTCAAGGGCATCCACACCGCGGAGGACGCGGTCCTCGCCGTCGAGCACGGCGCGGCCGGGATCGTCGTCTCGAACCACGGCGGGCGGCAGCTGGACGGCGTCGCGGCGACGATCGACACGCTGCCGGAGGTGGTCGAGGCGGTCGGCGAGGACGTCGACGTCCTCGTGGACGGCGGGATCCGCCGCGGCGTCGACATCGTCGTCGCGCTGGCGCTCGGCGCACGCGCAGTCCTTGTCGGGCGACCGGTGCTCTGGGGTCTCGCGGTCGACGGCGCGGACGGCGCCGAGCGCGTGCTCGAGCTGCTCCGCGACGAGCTCGCGCTCGCCCTCGGGCTCTGCGGCTGCTGCTCACCGGACGACGTGACGCGCGCGCACGTGGCCCGTGCGGTCTGAGTTCCTCCTCGACCCCGAGGTCGTCTTCCTCAACCACGGCTCGTTCGGCGCCTGCCCGCGGCCGGTGTTCGAGCGCTATCAGGCGTGGCAGCTCGAGCTCGAGCGGCAGCCGGTCGAGTTCATCGCGAGGCGGCAAGCCGACCTGCTCGACGAGGCCCGCGCACGTCTCGCCGACTACGTCGGCGCCGAGGTGAGCGACGTCGTCTTCGTCCCGAACGCGACGTCGGGGGTCAACCTCGCGGCGCGGGCGCTCCGCCTGCAGCTGGGCGACGAGGTGCTCACGACCGACCTCGAGTACGGCGCATGCGACCTCGCATGGTCGAGTGTCTGCGAGCGCGCGGGCGCGAGCTACGTCCGCGCGGAGATCGAGCTGCCGCTCGAGCGCGACGAGGACGTCGTCGAGTCGCTGTTCGCGCGCGCGACCGAGCGGACGCGCGCCGTGTTCGTCAGCCACATCACATCGGAGACCGCGGCGGTGCTCCCGCTCGATGCGATCGTCGCGCGCGCCCGTGACCTCGGCCTCGCAACGGTCGTCGACGGAGCCCACGCGCCGGGGCAGGTCGACCTCGACCTCGGCTCGCTCGGCGTCGACTTCTACGCCGGCAACTGCCACAAGTGGATGTGCGCGCCCAAGGGCGCGGGCTTCCTCTGCGTCCGTCCCGAGTGGCAGGACGCCGTCGACGGGCTGATCGTCAGCTGGGGGCACGGCGAGGACGCGAGCTACACGACGCGAAACGAGCGACAGGGCACGCTCGATCCCTCGTCGTACCTGGCCGTGCCCGC
>DASTHC010000057.1:0-13168 GCA_035718485.1 Gaiellaceae bacterium | reverse complement strand
GCCGGTGCCGACGATCGCCATCTCCGAGATCGGCGTGTTCCGCACACGCTCGGGCCCGAACTCGTCCACCAGTCCGTGCGTGACGCCCATCGAGCCGCCCATCTCCGCGATGTCCTCGCCCATGAGGAAGACGTCCGGGTCGCCGCGCATCACCGTCGCGAGCGCGTCGCGCACTGCCTCGCGGTAGGTCAGCTCAGGCATAGATGTTCTTGAGGGCGTCCTCGGGCTGAGGGTCGGTGCCGTTCTTCGCGAACTCGACCGACTCCTCGACCTCGCGCGTCACGTCCGCGTCGAGCTGCTCCCACTCCTCGTCTGAGAGCTGGAGCTTCTCGCGGAGCTTCGTGATCGGGTCCTGCGTCTCGCGGAGCTCCTGCTGTTCGCCCTTGGGCCGGTAGACCTGCGGATCGCCGACGTAGTGGCCCACGAGGCGGTAGGTGTCGACGACGAGCAGCACCGGGCCGTCGCCGCGCCGAGCGTGGTCGATCGCCTCCGCCGCGGCGTCGTAGACGTGCTCGACGTCCTGCCCGTCGACCTTCATCGAGTGCATGTCGAACGCGACCGCCCGCTTCGTGAAGTCGGTGATCGGAGAGTGCTGCGAGTTCGGCGTCGACTCGGCCCACCAGTTGTTCTCGAGCACGAAGACCGCCGGGACGTTCCAGAGCTGCGCGAGGTTCAGCGACTCGTGGAAGGTGCCGATGTTCGTCGCGCCGTCGCCGAAAAAGGCGAGCGCGACGCGGGGCTCGCTGCGGAACTTGAACGAGAGCGCCGCGCCGGTGATCGCCGGCAGCCCGCCACCGACGACGGCGTTCGCGCCGAGGTTGCCCCGCTCGACGTCGTAGAGGTGCATCGAGCCGCCGTAGCCGTGCGAGCAGCCCTCGAGCTTGCCGTAGAGCTCTGCCATGACGGCGTTCGGGGAGGTCCCGCGGGCGAGGGTGTGGCCGTGCGCGCGGTGCGTGGAGGCGATGACGTCGTCGTCCTCGAGCGCCGCGCAGACGCCGACCGCGACCGCCTCCTGGCCGATCGCGACGTGCAGGAATCCCGGCAGCTCGCCGGCGCGGAAGCGCTCCTCGACCTTCTCCTCGAAGCGGCGGATGAGCAGCATGTCGCGCAGGAAGTCGCGCAGCCGCTCCTCGGACACGCCCTTCGTTCTGGCCTCGACTTTCGCCACGGGCGCCAGTGTACGCTCCGGCCCGTGGCTCTCGTCGCTGATTTCCGCTCCGCGCTGCAGCAGTTGCCGCGCGACTGGGCGGAGGCGCGCTTGGTCGTCCACTTCGACGACGAGCGCCGTGCGCGCGAGGCGGCCGCGTACCTGACGAGCCTCGCGCCCGGACGATACGGCGACACGCTCCGGTTCTCGATCTCGCGCGGAGCCGGGTCCTCCCCCGATCTCGCCGCTCGCGCCCTTCGCCGCGTCGACGCCGCGCGGCTCGGAGGGACGCTCGAGCTCGTCGGCGCGAGCGAGGCCGCTCCGGCGCTGCCGCTGAAGCGCCCGAAGCTCGTCGAGGCGTGGGACCGCGAGGTCGCGACCCTCCCGCCCGACTGGAGCGACGTCTACGCCGAGATCGACTTCACGTCCACCGACTACCTCGAGCGGGCGGCGCTCCTGATGGCGCCGACGAACCCCGCGCGGTTCGACGACCGCCCGGGCTTCCGGTTCCGCTGCGCCCGACGGTTCGGGTACGGGGCGGCGCAGATGATGGTCCGCCGCTGCCTGGAGCGGCTCGACGAGGAGGACATCCGCGGCGAGGTGACGATCCTTCACGCGCTCTCCGACACGAGCCCGTGGTCGACGCAGGGGCCGGTCTGGCACGTCGGCGGACGGAACGTCTGATGGCGGATCCTGTCGCGTGGCTGGTGGTCGAGCCGGGCTGGGCGGTCGTGTCGAGCGACGGTGAGGAGGTCGGCCAGGTGAAGGAGGTGCTCGGCGACGAGAACGCCGACATCTTCGACGGGCTCGCGGTCGACACCGGCATGCTGAAGAAGCCGACGTACGTGCCTGCCGAGCGTGTCGGGGAGATCGTCGAGGGCCGGATCGCGCTCGACATGCCGAAGGCCGAGTTCGACGCGCTGCCCGACTACGAGGACCCGGCCGCCGGCTAGCCAAGCTTCGCGCCGAGCTCTCGCGCCAGCGCCGACGCGTCCTTCGCGTCGCGCGCGACCACGAGGCACGTGTCGTCGCCGGCGAGCGTGCCGACGATGCGCGGGTGCTCGACGCGGTCGAGCGCGCGGCCGATCGCGGGCGCCGACCCGAGCTCCGAGCTGACCACGACGATGTTCTGCGCGGCGGTGACGGCGCGGCCGAACTCCGAGAGTACGCGCTGGAGCGCGTCGGCCGGATCGGTCCGGCGCGCATCGGGCAGCACGTAGCGCGGGCGCCCGAGCGGGTCGTGCGCCTTCTCGAGGCCGAGCTCCCGGAGGTCACGGGAGACGGTCGCCTGCGTCACGCGGCAGCCCGCGTCCGCGAGCGCGTCGAGCAGCTCGAACTGCGTGCCGATCCGCTTCCGCGTCACGATGCTCGCGATCAGCCGCTGGCGCTCGGCCTTCCCCAGCGCGTCCTGCATACGTATGCAGTTCTATCGCGGTTGTACGATCGCCGCGTGGCCGACGATCGCCAGATCGAGCTCCACATCGAGGTCCCGCCGGAGCTCGAGCCCGGCACCTACGCGAACGTGCTGAACGTCTGGCACACCGCCTACGAGTTCACACTCGACTTCGGCGTGATGCAGCAGGTGGCGGAGCCCGAGGACCCCGACGAGGCGGTCCATGTCCCGGTCCGTGTCACCTCGCGCGTGCGCATCCCCGTGACCCTCCTCTTCGAGGTGCTCAAGGCGCTGAACCAGAACATGACGAACTACGAGGCCACGTTCGGCCCGATCCGGGAGCCCGAGCCCCCGGACGAGGAGTAACGTTTGCACCGGTCGAGGGCCGGATAGGAGGTTCCCATGCTGCGAAAGCTCCTCTGGACCGGGCTGTACGCGTCGATCGCGGCAGCGGCGACGTTCGTCGCGAAAAAGGTCGCCACGAAGATCTGGCGCGTCGCGACCGGCGAGGCACCCCCCGCGAAGACATGACGACGAAGGCCGACGAGGTCGTCGACAAGGGCGCGGACTCACTCGACGAGCTCGCCCTGAAGACCGCCGCCGACAAGGGGGTCAAGGCGAAGCTCTCGGGCGAGCTCGCCGACGACGCGGCGTTCCTGCGCAAGCTGAAGCCGAGCCTGATGGTGGCGCGCGCGAAGGGCGAGGCGCCGACCGACGGGCGCCCCGGCGAGGCTCGCCGTGCGCCGGGCGGCCCGCAGCTCGCCGAGCGACCGAAGCCGAAGCGCCCGCGCAAGGGCCTCAATCCGTGGCTCGTGCTCGGCGGCGCGATCATCGGCGGCTACTTCATCGCAAAGGTCGTCGACTGGAGGGGCCATGCCCACCCACGCGACTAACGGCCAAAGCCCGGGCCTCGGCGCCGCGGTGAGGCAGGTCGCCGAGCACGCGAGCAGCCTCGTCCGGCTCGAGCTCGAGCTCGCGTCGCTCGAGCTGAAGAAGAAGGTCTCGGCGCTCGGAGCGGGGCTCGGGCTCGTCGTCGGCGCCGCTTTGTTCGCGCTCTACGCGCTCGGGTTCCTGTTCGCCACCGCCGCTGCCGGGCTTGCGACCGTCGTCTCGACGTGGCTCGCGCTCCTGATCGTGACGCTCTTCCTGTTTCTCCTGGCCGCGGTGCTCGGGCTGATCGGGCGACGGATGATCCAGAAGGGCACGCCGCCGTTGCCGGAGCAGGCGATCGCTGAGGCCAAGATCACCTCGAGCGCACTGAGAGGCGAATGATGGAACGAACCACCGAAGCCGTCCGCACCGAGATCGTGGCCGAGCGCGAGCAGCTCGCCTCCGCCGTCGACGAGCTCCGCGACGCCGCCGACCTCACGTCGAAGCTCCGCACGAAGCTCCCGATGCTCGCGGCGGGCGGCGCTGCAACCGGCTTCGTGCTCGCCGGGGGGATCGGCGCGACGATGCGCCTGCTCGCGCGGCGTGGCCGGGAGGGCCACGCGAAAGCTCGCGCGGGACGCTTCACACTTGTCGACCGCGGCTGATCCGGCCAAGGCCGACGTCGGTCACGTTCCGTCGGGGCCGCACCGTCTCGCTGCGCGCGAGTGGGTCGACGTCTTCAAGCGGACGTTCAAGCAGTTCCTCGCCGACGACTGCACCGGGCTGTCGCAGCAGGTCGCGTTCAGCTCGCTGCTCGCGTTCTTCCCGAGCGTGATCCTGCTCGTCGGGCTGCTGGGGCTGATCGGCGCCTACGACGACCTCGAGCACTTTCTCGGAACGGTCGCGCCGGGTGCCGTGATCGACGCGATCGACCTCGCGCAGCGCTCGGCTGCCGGGAACAGGAGCGGCTCGTCGATCGCCGTCGTGATCGGGCTCTTCCTCGCGGTCTGGGCGGCGAGCGGCGCGATGAGCGCCGTGATCAAGGCGGTGAACCGCGCGTACGACCGGCTCGAGACGCGGCCGTTCTGGAAGGTGCGGATCTACGCGATCGTGCTCGTCGCGGCGACCGGGCTCACCTTCGCCGGGCTGTTCCTCCTCATCGTCTTCGGAGGCCCGATCGGCGAGGCGATCGCTCGGCAGGCTGATCTCGGCGGGGCGTGGAACTTCGCCTGGAACCTCATCCGCTGGCCGATCGCCTTCTGCGCCGTCCTCCTCTTCTTCGCGCTCGTCTACTACCTCGCGCCGAACGCCCAGCAGCGGAGCTGGAAGTGGGTCACGCCCGGCTCGCTCCTCGGCGCGATCCTCTGGCTCGTCCTCTCGGGGCTTTTCGCGCTCTACACGAGCTTCTCGTCGTCGTACGACAAGACGTACGGCTCACTCGCCGGCGGCATCATCCTGCTGCTCTGGCTCAACTACTCGGCGATGGCGCTCCTCTTCGGCGCCGAGCTGAACGCGGAGCTCGACCGGCAGGCGGACATCCACGCGGCGGGCGGTCCGCGCGCGGGGCTCGTGGGATTCGCGCGACGGAAACGCTAGCCGGTGACCCTGAACGAGCCCTTGACGCGTTTCGCCTGAGGGTCGGAGCGGAACGCGAACGTCCCCGCGTTCAGCGTCAGGTTCCAGGTGAAGGTGCCGCGCCCGGCGACCGTCGTCCTGCGGTTCACGCCCGGGCCGGTCAGGTGGAAGTTGTGCTTCTTCGAGCGGTCGCGCACGACGAGCACGAAGCTCCCCGCGCTGAGCGAGCTCACCTTCTTCCCGCGCTGGGTGACGGAGATCGTGTTCTTCGGTCCGACCGTCGCGACGAGCTGAACCGGCAGCGCCGGCGGGTTGCCGACGACGAACGCACCTTTCATCACGCTTGCATGCGGATCGCAGACGAACGTGTACCGGCCTTCCACGAGCGTGACGTTCCATTCGACGGTGCCGATCTGCTCGATGTCGGTCGCGACGTCGACGCCCGGGCCCTTGAGGTGGAAGTTGTGGAACTCCGAGCGGTCCTCGACGACGATCCGGTAGTCGCCCGGGTCCAGCTTCGTCACGGGCTGGTTCTGGTCGTCGCGGAGCGTGATCGTGAACTCAGGCCCGACGGTCGCGAACAGATCCTTCGCCTGCGCGGCGGCAGGCGCCGCGAGCGAGAGGAGCGCAGCAGCTGCGAGCGCGAGCAGACGGCGGGTGCCCATGCCCGCCTTTACGCGGCGCAGGCCGGAGTGGATTGGCGCAGCCTCACGCTCGCAGGACGGCGCCGAACCGCTGCTCGAGGGCCTCGACGATCCGGCGCCGAAGGCCCGCGGCGTCCTCGTCGGAGAGCGTCCGCTCGGGCGACTGGAAGCTGACGGCGAACGCGATCGACTTCTTTCCCGGCCCGGCCTGCTCCCCGCGGTAGACGTCGAACGGCCGCATCTCGCGCAGCTCTGGGCCGGCTGCACGACGCGCCTCCTCGACGAGCTCGCCCGCGTTGACGCGCTCGTCGACGACGAACGCGAGGTCCTGCTTGACCACCGGGTACGTGATCACGTCCTCGTAGAGCACGACCTCCGGCACGCGCGGGAACAGCGAGTCCAGGTCGATTTCGAAGTACCCCCACCCCTCGTCGAGCTCGCGGAGATCGACCACCGAGTAGTCGGGTTCGACGTGGAAGGCGCGATGCAGCGTCTCGACGGCGCCTTTCGCCACCGAGTAGCCGCCGTCGACGATCCCCGCGACGTGCCAGCGCTCCTCGGGCAGCACGTCGTCGGAGGGCAAGAAGACGCGTGCGAGCTCGAAGAGCGCGATCCGCTCGACACCCGCGTTCCTGTTCCTGCGCGCCGACTCGACGAGCCAGTGCTCGAGCGTGTCGCGGAGCGCCGCGAGCTCCGCGGTGTACGGCTCCTGCAGCGGGATCCGCCCTTCGGCCTCGGGCACGAGCGTCCACGTGTAGGCCTCGTAGAACCCGGCGCCGACGAGGACGTCCTCGACCTGGCGGCGCAGGCGCTGCTCACGCGTCAGCTGCGCCGGCTTCGCCGGCCGGTCGGGAAGCGTCGACGGGATCTCCTCGATCCGAAAGCGCACGACCTCCTCGACCAGGTCGACCGGGCGCGTGACGTCGCGGGCGCGCCACGTCGGCACCGTGACGTTTCGGCCGTCGACGTCGAAGCCGATCGCTTCGAGCCGTTCGACCTGCTCCTCGACGGGGATCTGCAGGCCCGAGAGCCTGTCGGCGAGCTCGGGCTCGAGCGTGACGCGAGGCCGCTCGGGCAGGCCGTCGTTGACGTCCGTGTGACCCGTCCAGCGCGCGCCGGCAAGCTCGACGAAGAGCTGCGTCGCGTAGATCGCGGCCTGCTCGGCGGCGTACGGGTCGACACCTTTCTCCCAGCGCGTCGACGACTCCGTCCGCAGCCGCAGCCGGCGCGAGGTGCGGAGCACCGTCAGCGGGTCGAAGTTCGCCGCCTCGAGCAGGAGGTCGGTCGTCTCGGGCCGTACCTCGCTCTCCTCGCCGCCCATGATCCCGGCGATCGCGACTGGGTGCGACGCGTCGGCGATCACGAGGTCGTCGGGCGTCAGCTCGCGCTCCTGTCCGTCGAGCGTCCGCATCTTCTCGCCCGCGTGCGCGCGGCGGACGACGATGCGCCCTTCGTCGAGCCGCGTCAGGTCGAACGCGTGCAGCGGCGACCCGAGCGCGAGCATGACGTAGTTCGTGACGTCGACGACGTTCGAGATCGGCCGCATTCCGGCGGCGAGGAGTCGCGCCTTCAGCCAGTGCGGCGACTCGCCGATCGTCGCGCCGCGGAAGAGCCGGCCGACGTAGCGCGGGCAGCCGACGAAGTCTTCGACGCGCACGTCAACGGGCTCCTCGCCCGCGCGCTCGGGATCGCGCCCGGGCGGCGCCGTGAGCGTCCCGCCGGTGACCGCCGCCACCTCGCGCGCGATGCCGTAGATCGACGCGAGATCCGGGCGGTTGAAGCCGGTCTCGATCTCGAGCACGTCGTCGGTGAGCGGCAGGACCTCGGCGAGCGGCGTCCCCGGCTCGTAATCGTCGCCGAGCACCATGATCCCGCTGTGGTCGAGGCCGAGGTCGACCTCGTCCTCGGAGAGGATCATCCCGCGCGACAGCTCGCCCCGCAGCTTCGCCTCGCCGAGCGGCTCCTCGGCTCCGGGAAGGAGCGCGCCGGGGAGCGCGACCGCGACGGTCGCGCCCGCGCCGAAGTTCCACGCGCCGCAGACGATCTGCCGCGGCTCGCCCTCCCCCACGTCGACCAGGCACAGCTGGAGCCGATCGGCGTTCGGGTGCTTGCCGGCCTCGAGCACCTTGCCGACGAGGAACTTGCCGAGATTGCCGTCGACGTCCGGCACCCCGCGCGGGACGATGCGGTCGACCTCGCAGCTCGTGAAGACGAGCTTGCGCGCGAGGTCCTCGAGTGGGAGCCCGAAGTCGACGTACTCACGGAGCCAGGAAGCCGGGACCTTCAAAACTGCGAGAGGAAGCGGATGTCGTTTTCCCAGAACAGGCGCAGGTCGGGCAGGCCGTGCAGCGTGGCCGCGATGCGGTCGATCCCGAGCCCCCACGCGAAGCCCTGCCACTCGTTCGGGTCGTAGCCGACGTACTCGAGGACGTTCGGGTCGACCTCGCCGGCGCCGCCCATCTCGATCCAGCCGGAGTGCTTGCAGAGCGAGCAGCCGGCGCCGTCGCACATGAAGCAGGTCATGTCGAACTCGACCGACGGCTCGGTGAACGGGAAGAAGCTCGTGCGCATGCGGACCTCGCGCGTGCCGCCGAAGATCGCCTCCGCGAACGCGCGCATCGTCCCGCGCAGGTCGGCGAGCGTGATGTCGCGGTCGACCGCGAGCGCCTCGACCTGGTGGAAGATGGGCGTGTGCGTCGCGTCGATCGTGTCGCGCCGGTAGGTGCGTCCGAGCGACGCGATGTAGACCGGCGGCTCGCTCGCCTGCATCGTCCGGATCTGCGACGGTGACGTGTGCGTGCGCAGCACCGCCTGGTCGTTGATGTAGAAGGTGTCGCGCGGGTCGCGGGACGGATGCGGCTCGGGCGTGTTGAGTGCGTCGAAGTTGTTCTCGACCGTGTCGACCTCGAGCCCGTCGAAGATCTCGTAGCCCATGCCGATGAACACGTCCTCGATCCGGCGCCGGAGCTGCGTGATCAGGTGGTACGTGCCGCGCGGGATCTCGACGCCCGGAAGCGTCGGGTCGAAGCTCGGGTCGGCCGCCGGCCGCTCGAGCTCGACGCGGCGGGCCTCCAGCGCCTCCTCGATCCGCTCGCGGAGCGCGTTCAGCGCCATCCCGCTCTCGCGGTCGCGGACCTCGCGGAGCGCCAGCTTCAGCGGGCTCTTCCGGCCGAGGTAGCGCACGCGCGCCTCGTCGAGCTGGGTGCCGTCCGCGGCGCCCGACACCGCGGCGAGCGCATCGCGTTCGAGCGCCTCGACGTCCACGGCGGCGACTGTACTCGGTTTGTCCACGGCTTCCTCCTCTCGGGTCGACGGTGCGGGGAGACGCCCCGGCCCGAGAGTTCGTGGAACGAACGCGCTAGCGCGACGCCCCGGACTCGAGCCGGGGCCGGATAAACAGGTTCGCGCGCATCGCCATCACACGCAGAATAGCGCGATGAGCTTTCCCGAGTCGTTCGCCGACCAGTACGACCGCTGGTCCGCGGCCATGACCGAGGACGTGCCGTTCTACGTCTCGCTCGCGCAGCAGGCGAACGGGCCGGTCGTCGAGCTCGCGGTCGGCTCGGGCCGCGTCGCGGCGGAGGTCGCACGAGCGATCGGCCGGACGGTGCTCGGCATCGACTCCTCGCCAGCGATGCTCGAGCAGGCGCGCGCACTCGACGCTGACCTCGACCTCCGGCTCGGCGACATGCGCGAGCTCGAGCTCGAGGAGCCCGCCGCCCTCGTGTACTGCCCGTTTCGCTCGCTGCTCCACCTGCCGACGTGGCAGGACCGCCGGCGGACGTTCGAGCACGTCGCCGCCGCGCTCCGTCCCGGGGGACGGTTCGCGTGGAACGCTTTCGCGTTCGACCACTCGATCGCGGCACGCCTCGACGGCAGCCGTCAGGACAAGCCGGTGCCACACACGCTCAGGTACGCCGTCGGGGACAACCGCATCGACATCGTCCTCCAGAACGGCGACATCAGCTCGCTCTGGTGGGCGACGAAGAACGAGTGGCTCGGACTGATCGACGTCGCGGGCCTCGAGCTCGAGGCGCTCTACGGCGGGTTCGCCCGCGAGCCGCTGACCGACGAGAGCCGCGAGTACGTCTTCGTGACGCGGCGCCCATGAGCCACTACGACTCGATCGCGCGGATCTACGACCCGTGGTCGGTGAGCGTCACCGAGGACGTCGGCTTCTACGTCGACCTGGCGCGGGAGTCCGGCGGGCCCGTCGTCGAACTCGGCGTCGGCACTGGCCGGATCGCCGTCCCCACTGCGGCCGCCGGCGTGCGCGTGATCGGCGTCGACTCGTCGCGGGGGATGCTCGAGGTGTGCGCCGAGGCCGCCGCCGCCGCCAGCGTCTCGCACCTCCTCGACCTGCGCGTCGGCGACCTCGCGAAACCGCCCGTCGCCGAGCGCGTCCCGCTCGTGACCTGCCCGTTCCGCGCCTTCCTACATCTGCACACCGACGAGGAGCGCCTACAGGCGCTGGGGGCCGCCCGCGAGCTGCTGGAGCCCGGAGGTTTGCTCGTCTTCGACGTCTTCGCCCCCGGTCCCGACGACATCGCGGAGACGAACGGCCGCTGGCTCGAACGGGAGCCGGGGATCTTCGAGCGCGCCGACTGGAACACCGAGCGGCGGCGGTTGACGCTCTCGGTCCGGGGACCGGACGGTGCGACGACGATGGAGCTCGCCTGGCTGTCGCCCGATGAGTGGCGAGCGCTGATCGAGCAATCGGGGCTCGGGGTCGAGGCCCACTACGGGTGGTTCGACCGGCGTCCGTATGCCGGCGGCGAAGATTCGGTCTGGATCGCCCGCCGCCCGGCCGGATAGAGTCGCGCGCGTGACCTGGGTCATCGTGATCGCGATCGCGCTCGCCGTCGTCATCGGGCTCTTGCTCGTGACGATGTACAACCGCCTCGTCCGGCTGCGGAACCGGGTCGCGAACGCGTGGTCGCAGGTCGACGTGCAGCTCCGCCGCCGCTACGACCTGATCCCGAACCTCGTCGAGACCGTGAAGGGCTACGCGTCGCACGAGCGGGAGACGTTCGAAGAGGTCACGCAGGCGCGGACGCGCGCGCAGCAGGCGGGCACGGTCGAGGAGCAAGGCCAGGCCGAGAACGTGCTGACCGCGGCGATCGGCCGCCTCTTCGCCGTCGCGGAGGCCTACCCGGAGCTCCGCGCGAGCGAGAACTTCCGGCAGCTGCAGTCGCAGCTCGAGGAGACGGAGGACAAGATCCGCGTCGCGCGGCAGGTCTACAACGACACCGTCCTCTCGTACGAGAACGCCCGGCAGACGGTGCCGACGAACATCGTCGCAAGCGCGTTCGGGTTCGAGGGGAAGCCGTTCTTCGAGATCGAGGAACCTGTTCGGGAGGCGCCACGCGTGCAGTTCTGACGGCGGCCGTCGCCGTCGTCGCTCTGCTGGCGCCGTCCGCGGCGCACGCCAAGAGCTTCACGCTCCCCGACGCGGCGGTCGACGTCGCGATGCAGCCCGACGGCTCGCTCGTCGTCGACGAGACGATCCTCTTCAGCTTCGACGGCGCCTTCAGCGGCGCGTTCCGCGAGATCCCGCTTCGGGCCGGCGAGAGGATCGACCAGGTCGGGGTCAGCGAGGCGGGCCGGGCGTACGCACCGGGCGCCTCCGCGGAGCTCGGGTCGGCGGGGGCGCCGGGGACCTTCGGGACGACGCCGATCGAGGGCGGACTTCGGATCGTCTGGCACTACCAAGCGAACACCGAGCAGCGGGCCTTTCGAGTGCACTACCGGCTGCGCGGACTTGCAGTTGCGTACGACGACGTCGTGGACGTGAACCTGCGCGTCTGGGGCGACGAGTGGGAGAGCAGTCTCGGCCGGCTCCAGGCGACGCTGACGGCGCCGGGGATGATCCGCCGCGCCTGGGGTCATCCGGTGCACGTGCGGGGAGACGTGACGCTCGATGGGGACAAGGTGCTGCTCCGCGCGATCGACATCCCGCCGAATCAATGGGTCGAGCTGCGCGCGCTCGTGCCGCGCGCGGCGTTCACCTCGACGGACGGGATGCGCGTCGCGAGTGGCAACGGCTTCGCGAGGATCGTGCGCGAGGAGGTCGGAGCGGCCCAGGCGGCCGAGCGAGACCGGGAGAAGATCGACGATGCCGTCGACCATCTCCCGCGGACGCTGCTCCTGCTCGCGCTTCTCGGGCTCCTGCCGGCGACGGCACTCGTCTACGGCGTCTACCGTTTCTACGGCCGTGAGCTCGGGGTGGGTTACGACCGCGAGTACGAGCAGGAGCCGCCGACGGAGCTCGACCCGGCGCTCGTGCCGTCGCTCGTCGCGCAGCGTACGCGCGTCGGCTCGAACGAGTTCACCGCGACGCTCTTCGACCTGATCCGGCGCGGGCGTTACAAGGCCGAAGGCGTCACGACCGAGCGGTCGACGTGGGCCGGCATCCGTTCGGAGCAGGTCGCCGACCTCGAGCTGTCGCGCGGCGCCGACGAGGAGCTGACCGAGTACGAGGCCGCGGTCGCCGACGTTGTCGACGACGTGCTCGCCGACGGGCCGGAGCGGCTCTCGCGCTTCCGCGACCGGATCGAAGACGACCGCAAGGCAAACTCCGAGCGCTTCAAGACGTTCAAGGACGAGGTCGGCGAGGAGGTCGGCCGCCGCAACTGGTTCACGAACGCGGGCCTCATGCCGCTGCTCGGCGCCGTGCTCGTCTTCGGCGTGCTCGGCTGGATCCTCTTCGGCATGGGCCGCAACCGCTACTCGAGCGTCGCGCCGACGTGGGACTCGATCCTGCTGCTCGCGCTCGGCATGTGCTCCTTCGTGAACGCCGGCGTCGCCGGCGCGTCGGCGTTCGCCGTTCGGCTCTGGCGACGCCGCCGGCCGAATGCGCAGGTCGAGGCGTCGCGCTGGGAGGCGTTCCGCCGCTACCTCACGGACTTCCCGCGGCTCGCGGAGGCGCCGCCCGTGTCGCTCGAGCTCTGGGAGCGCTACCTCGTCTACGGGATCGCGTTCGGGATCGCCGAGCGCGTGCTCCAGGGTGCGCACCTCCACATGCCGGAGGAGCTGCACAAGGCGAGCACGATCTACTGGATCAGCCCGAACGGCGACCTCGGCGGCGGCCCGAGCGCGCTCGCCATCGGCGACCTCTCGGCGGGGTTCGGCTCGGCGCTGGCCCCGCCGAACTCGGGCGGCAGCGGCTTCGGCGGCGGCTTCTCGGGCGGAGGAGGCGGTGGCGGGGGCGGCGGCGGCGGAGGGGCGTGGTAGGCAAGTAACAGACTGTTACTTGCCCCGGCGCGCGGCCTCGTACAGCGCGATCGCCCCCGCGGCGGCGACGTTCAGCGAATCGGTGTGCTCGGCCTGCGGGATCGTCGCCTGCGCGTCGCAGTCGCGGAGCACCTCGTCAGGAAGGGCTTCGCGCTCCGCGCCGAGGACGAACGTCACACGCTCGCCGAGCTCCAGCTCCGGCAGCGGAGTGCCGCCGCGCGAGACGAGCGCGACGCGCGGCCGGCCGGGGTCCTCGAACGGCGCGGTGGGAACGCGGAACACCGAGCCCATCGACGCCCGCAGCGC
>DASTHC010000056.1:0-27392 GCA_035718485.1 Gaiellaceae bacterium | reverse complement strand
CGTCGGCGCGGCACTCCGAGCTTCTGCCGGAGGACGTCGCAGTGCGCCTTCGCCGTGCGAGGGGAGATTCCCAGCCGTTCGCCGACCTCCTCGTTCGAGCAGCCCGCCGCGATCAGCGCGACCACTTGCAGCTGGCGTTCGGTCAGGCCGATGGGCTGATCACTGAGGACTGGCGACATGCCGCGGAGCCTGCCAGCGGCCTGTCGGGGCAACCATTGTCCGAAGGGCGTATTTCGCGGAGTTACGCCCGCTCGCCCACGCGCAACGAGCGAGCAAACGCGGCGTCGTGCCCGCGGACGTTCGCCTCGCGCGCCTCGTCCTCGTCGAGGGCGCCGATCCGGAGCAGCAGTTCGAACTCGTCGCGCAGGTGCGTCCGCATCATTTCCGGGCCGTCCGTCGCGATCGTGAACGCCACGCCGTTGTCGACGAACCGGCGAAACGTCTCGCGCACCGCGTCTTCGTCCTCCAGCGCCTTCGTCAGCAGGTTCGACGTCGGGCAGATCTCGAGCACGATCTCGCGTTCGCGGAGCGCGGTCATCAGCACCGGATCGCCGGCGGCGAGGATGCCGTGGCCGATCCGGTCGGGCCGCAGCGACTCGACGACCTCGCGGATCTCGTCCCGACCCATGTCGCCGCCTTCCTCGCCGACGTGGATCGTCACGCCGAGGCCGGCCTCGCGCGCGGTCTCGACCATCGGCGCGACCTGCGTGTAGTGGTAGCGGCCGCCGCCCGGCCGCGGCCCGGCGATGTCGATCCCGACGACGCCGCGCGGCGCCCAGCGGATCGCCTTCTCGACGACGATCTCGTTCAGCCGCGCGTCGAACGTCCGGTCCATCATCAGGATCAACCCGGCGCGCACCTGCGGGTACTCGAGCGACGCGCGGTCGAGGCCGCGAATCGCGGCGAGAATGATGTGGTCGAGGTCGCGTTCGCCGCCGCGGTTTCGCTTCATCGGGTTGAAGCGCAGCTCGAGCGTCGTGATTCCCTGCGAGCGGTACGCGCCCCCGATTGCGCCGTGCACGGAGCGCTCGACGGCCATCGGCGACGACTGGATCAGCTCTGTCCAGTGGTAGATCTGGTCGAGCGCGTCGAGGTTGGGCACGCCGCGCGGGTCGCTGACCGTGACGAGCCGGTCGAACTCCCAGTAATCCTTCACCGGGAGGGCGATTCCCTGCTCGTGCGCCAGGCTCCAGAGGATGTCCGAGGCCACCGAGCCGCCGAGGTGGGTGTGGAGCTCGGCCAGGCCCTCGTCGAACACGACGGCGAGTCTATGGGCAAACCGGAGGCCCGGAATTCCCGAATTGCCGGAGGAGCCGGCGGACGGGTGACTGACACTTGCGGCCACCGCCGGCTCCAGAAATCCGACCTCTATGCTGGCCGCGTGAAGGTCGGGATCGTCGTGCCGTACTCCTGGTCCTTCTGGGGCGCGGTGGTCGAGCACGCCGAGCTGCAGGCGGCCGCCCTCCGAGACGTCGGTGTCGATGTCCGCACGATCATGGGCAACGACCCGCCCGGAAGCTTCACGCGCGTGCTCCACCCCCGGCTCGGACGCCATGGGACGCCGCCGCCCGATGTGATCCCGGTCGGCCGGTCCGTGATCGTCCCGGCGAACGGCTCGCTGCCGAACATCGTCCTGAGCCCGCGCACCGTGCTCCGGATCAAGCACGCGCTCGAGCGCGAGCAGTTCGACGTACTCCACCTGCACGAGCCCATGACGCCTGCGATCTGCATCGCGGCGCTCGCGCTGGCGAAGTGTCCTGTCGTCGCGACGTTCCATGCGTCGGGCGACCTGGGCTGGATGCGACTCGGAGTGATCGGCTGGGGCTTCCTCATGGATCGCATCGACCACCGGATCGCGGTGTCCGAGCGGGCCCGGGACTCCGCCGCGCGCTGGCTGCCGGGCGCATACGACATCGTCCCGAACGGCGTGCTCATCCCGCCCGACGCAGACCCGGGAGGACGCGAGCACCGGATCGCCTTCGTCGGCCGGCACGAGCCGCGAAAAGGCCTGCAGGTGCTGCTGCGGTCGTGGCCCGACATCTACCGCCTGACCGGTGCGAGGCTGCGGCTGATCGGCGCCGATCCGCTCGCCGTCGGCCTGCTGCAGCGAAGGCTCGGCGTACCCTCCGACGGCATCGACATCCTCGGCTTCCTGAGCCAGGACGAACTCACTCGCGAGCTTCTGTCCGCGAAGGCGCTCGCCGCGCCGTCGCTGGGCGGCGAGAGCTTCGGGATGGTGTTGACGCGCGCGTTCGCGTGCGCGCTGCCGGTCGTCGCGTCCGACATCCCCGGCTACCGCGAGGTCACGACGCGCGAGACGACCCTCAGCGTCCCCGCCGGCGATCCGGAGTCGCTCACGCAGGCGGTCGTCGCGATGCTCGAGGACGAGCCGCGCCGGCGCTCGATGGGCGCGGCCGCGCGCGTGCTCGCGGAGGAGGAGTACGCGTGGGACGGAATCGCGCGTCGCCTCACCGGGATCTACGACCTCGTCGCAGGCGAAGCTCGCGTCGGAGTCCGCGCGTGATCCCCGTCCCGCGGCGGCGGAGCGTCCGCCTGCTCATCGTGCTCGCGCTCCTCGCAGTCGCGATCGTGATGCTCTACTGGCGCGGGCCGGAGTGGGGGCTCGTCGCGAACGCGTTCCGCCGTGTCGAGTGGTCGTGGATCGTCATCGCGATCCTGCTGAACCTGGTCTCCGTCGTCGCCCGCTCGCTCGCGTGGCGGACGGTCGTCCGCCAGGCGCTTCCGCACGATCCGCCGCCGTTCGGCAGCCTGTTCTCGGCGTTCTCGATCGGCCTGCTGGCGAACGCGGTGCTGCCGGCGCGCACCGGCGAGCTTGCTCGCGTCGCGGTGCTGACGCGCCGGTACCCGCGCCGACAGGGCTACACGGCAACGCTGCTCGGCACGGTCTTCACGCATCGCCTCTTCGACGTGATCCCGGCGATGATGCTCGTCGTCTACGTCCTGCTCACGGCGAAGATCCCGCACTGGGCGCTGACGAGCGTCGCGATCGCTGCGGCGGTGGGCGGCATCCTGATCGTCTTCGCGCTGATCACGTCGCGGCTCCGCAAGCCGGTCGTCGACGAGCTGAGCCGGCTGCGCCGGATCCTCGCGATGGCGCGCATCGGGCTCGAGGTGCTGCGCTCACCGGCGGGCGTGGCGGCCGCGATCTTCTTCCAGTTCCTCGGCTGGCTGTTGCAGCTCTTCGCCGTCTGGGCGTCGATGCAGGCGTTCGGCATCAACCTGCCGCTGCCCGCGGCCGGCCTCGTCCTCGTCCTGATGAACATCGCGACGATCTTTCCGCTCTGGCCCGGCAACATCGGCCTGCTACAGGCGGCAGTTGCGCTCCCGCTCGTCTCGTACGGCGTCGCATACACGACCGGGTTCGCGTTCGGCCTCGGGCTGCAGATGGTCGAGATGTCCGTCGGCGTCGGCGTCGGGCTGATCTTCCTCGCGCGCGAGGGGATGTCGTTCGCGATGCTGAAGCGGATGCCGGATCAGACGACGGAAGGTCCGCAGCTGCAGGTCGTGCAGGAGGACGAGCCTGCGCGCGCTCGCAGCGCCTAGCAGCCTCAAGGGGGTCCTCACCGCGCGCGAGGCTGCGGCGGCGCTCGCGGAAGGCTTCCGGCGCGCGGGCGCCGAGTGCGACGAGCTACCGATCGCGGACGGGGGAGAGGGGACGCTCGACGCGCTCGGAGGAACGCGGAACGCCGCGCAGGTGCACGACGCGTTCGGCCGGGCTCATATTGCGGAGTGGGCGCTGCTCGGCGACGGCACTGCGGTCGTCGAGGCCGCGCAGGCGATCCCGCTCGACCCGTCCCGGCTGGACGTCCGCGCCGCGTCGAGTCGCGGCCTCGGCGAGTTGATCGCCGCGGTCGGTGAGCCGCGCGCGCTCCTCGTCGGCCTCGGAGGGACCGCGAACATGGACGTAGGAGCGGGGCTTTTCGACGTGCTGAACGAGCTCCCGGCCCCGACGCGCGTCGCGTGCGACGTGCGGACGACGCTCGCCGATGCGCCTCGTCTCTTCGCCCCGCAGAAGGGTGCGAGCGACGACGATGTCCGCGAGCTGGAGCGGCGCTTCTCGAACCACCCGTTCGCCGACGTCCCCGGCTCGGGTGCCGCCGGCGGCCTCGGCGCCGCGCTCGCGTCGCTCGGCGCCGAGCTCGTCCCCGGCGCGGAGCTGATCCTCGAGGTGACCGGCTTCGACCCGACGTCCTACGACCTCGTCGTCACCGGCGAGGGAACGGTCGACGATACGACGTGGGAAGGGAAAGGCCCGGCCGTCGTCGGGCGCGCGTGCCGCGAGGCAGGCGTGCGCTGCGTCCTCTTCGGAGGACGCGTGCGTGCGGGTGAGGCGATTCCGCTTTCGGGCGACCCTGCGAGGGCCTATGACGATCTGATCACGCTGGGTGAGCGGCTGGGTGCCGGGGACCTCGCCACTTGACGATGTCGAAGCCCCACAGCTCCTTCGGATCCTGGTGCCCGCTTTGCGAGCCGTCGTGCTCGTAGCGCCAGACGGTCTCGCTCGACGCCGGTCCCACCCGCACGATCTCGAGCGCACTCACCCGACCCTCGCGCTGAGGGTCGTGCTCGTCGAGGAAGTCGAACGCGTACTCGACGGCGTCGATGAACGTCTCGCAGGTGTACCGGAGTCCCAGGTCCAGCCCAGGGTGGCGCTTCAAGCTCTCGCGCACCGCATAGGGCTGCCCGGCCGCATGGCTCTGGCTCTCAGCCATGCTGTTCTCCTTTCGGGCGAAGCGTAGGAAGCGGCCGCCCGGGCCGCAATCACCCGCTCTAGTGACGCTGCTCGACTTGCCTCGCGAGCGCCTGGAGGATCTTCCAGGCGATATTCGCGTTCGTCTGCACCAGCGGGCGGAACTCCCACGGGGTGAGGCCGTAGCAGCGGAGCTCGGAGGCGGCCGTCACCGTCGCCGTGCGTGGCCCCTCGGTGATGAGCGCGATCTCGCCGAAGTGATCGCCCTCGTGGAGCCGCCGGACCTCGTTCCCGCCGACGGTCACGATCGCCTCGCCGTCGCGGATGATGAAGAAGCCGACGCCGCCCTGGTTCTCCTCGGCGACGGTCTCGCCGGGCGTGAAGGTGCGCTCGTGGACCGTCCGCGCGATCGTCTCGAGCTCGCGCGGGTCGAGCCCGGAGAAGAGCGGGACGCGCTGAAGTAGCTCTGTCGCCTCGGACGCCACGGCGCGGATCCTATACCGGCCGTGACTCGTCGACGCGCTTGGCCAGCTCTTCGATCCGGCCCTGCGCCGTGTCGAGGCGCTCCCGGCAGAGCTTGTAGAGCTCCTCGCCGCGCTCCCAGAGCGCGAGCGCCTCGTCGAGCGGCGCCTGGCCGTGCTCGAGGCGCTCGACGATCTGCTCGAGCTCCTTCTGAGCCTGCTCGAAGCTCGGCCGGTCGTTCAACGCGTCTCCTCCACGCGCGCACCGAAGCCGCCTTCGGCCAGCTGGACGTCGACGTGGGATCCGGGCTCGACGTCGCGCGACGCACGGACGATGCCGTCCGCGCCGCGGACGATCGCGTACCCGCGTCCGAGCGTCGAGCTCGGCGAGAGCACGCGGAGGCGTGCGGTCGCGTTCTCGAGCGCGGCGCGCTTGCGCTCGACGAGAAGAAGAGGTGCGCGCCGCAGCCGCTCGTTGAGCGAGTCGACGCGTCGCCGCTCGCGCTCGAGCGCCTGACCGGGCGCGCGACGCAGGCGCGCGCGCAGGGCCTCGGTTCGCTCGTGGTCGCGCTCGAGCCTGCGACGGACACCGCGCTGGAGCGCAGTGCGCGCCCCGTCGAGCCGTGCGGTCAACTCCGCGAGGTCCGGGACGACGACGCGTCCGGCCGCGGTCGGCGTCGACGCCCGCCGATCGGCGGCGAGGTCGCAGAGCGGCGTGTCCTGCTCGTGCCCGACGGCGCTCACGACGGGGACGGGGCACGCGGCGACGGCGCGCACGAGTCGCTCGTCGCTGAACGGCAGCAGGTCGTCGAAGCTGCCGCCGCCGCGTGCGAGCACGATCACGTCGACGCCGGCCTCGCAGATCTCCGAGAGCGACGCCACCATCGCGGCCGCGGCGCGCGGGCCCTGGACGAGCGTCTCGGCGACGACGACGTGCGCCGGGGGGAACCGCGTCGTCACCGCCGTGATGACGTCGCGCTTCGCCGCGGCGTCGTTGCCGGTGACGAGCCCGATCTTCCGCGGCAGGAATGGGAGCGGCCGCTTGCGCGACTCGGCGAAAAGCCCTTCGCCGGCGAGCTTCTTCTTCAACCGCTCGAGCGCGGCAAGGTGATCTCCCTCGCCGAAGCGCTCGAGCGTCAGCGCGCGCAGCTTGAACTCGCCCTTCGCCGCGAAGAGCTCGGGCCTTCCGTAGACGTGCGCGCGCTCGCCGTCCTCGAGGTCGAGCCGCAGCGCGTCGAACTGACCGCGCGGGATCGAGCACGGAAGACACGCGCCGTCGGCCGGATCCTTCAGCGTGAAGAAGACGTTCGCCCAGCCGGTGTGGCGGCGGAGCTCGGTGATCTCGCCCTCGATCCAGACGGTCGGGAGTCGGGAGATCCAGTCCGCGACCCCGCGGTTGAACGCGGAGACGCTGTAGACCTTGCGATCGCCGGAGCGAAGCGGCTCGACCTTCACCGGATTGATGCTACGCGGCGGCGCCAATCCGCTCGCTGCGCTCGGCAGTAGGCATGTGAAAGACCAAGGGGGGTCAACATGAAGCGATTCGTTTTCCTGGCGGCAGGGCTGCTCTGCACGCTCGCGTTCGCCGCCCAGGCCGGAGCCGCTCCGAGCGTGGTCGATCCGAACCTCGGCGTGCGGACGGCGGCCTCCGGCCTCGTCACTCCGACGAGCCTCGCCTTTCTCGGGCCGAACGACATGCTCGTGGTCGAGAAGCAGACGGGACGCGTCCAGCGCGTCGTCAACGGCGCCGTCGCCGGCACCGCGATCGACCTCGCGGTGAACAACAACTCCGAACGCGGGCTGCTCGGGATCGCGCTGCACCCGTCGTTCCCGGTGGTGCCGTGGGTGTACCTCTACTGGACGTGCAAGAGCACGCTTCCGCAGGACGTCGATCCGTTCCGCCCGGAGGAGCAGCGTTGCTCGGACGACCCGGCGGCCATGCTCGGCGCCGACACGGACGACATCCTCCAGGTGCCGCTGCTCGGCAACCGCGTCGACCGGTTCCGCTGGAACGGCACGACACTCACGTACGACCGCAACCTGATTCAGCTTCGCGCGTTCCAGAACGATGGCGCCCCGGAGCCGCCGGGTCAGGGCGACGCCGCCCAGCCCGCCCGGGCGAATCACGACGGCGGTGTGATCGACTTCGGCCCGGACGGCAAGCTCTACATCCAGATCGGCGACGTCGGTCGCCGCGGGCAGCTGCAGAACCTTCCGTGCGGCCCGACCGCGACGCAGTGCCCAGGCCCGATCACGCAGGACGACCAGTTCGGAGGGCCGCAGCCGGACAACGCCCACCTCACGGGCGGGTTCCTGCGGCTCAACGACGACGGCACGACTCCGACGGACAACCCGTTCTTCGCAGCGGGCTCGGCGGTGGGCGGCGAGGTCGGCGCGAACATCCAGAAGCTGTTCGCGTACGGAGTCCGGAACGCGTTCGGGTTCGACTTCGATCCGGTCTCAGGGGCGCTTTGGGAGGAGCAGAACGGCGACGACTCGTTCACAGAGATCAACAGGGTCGAGTCGGGCCAGAACCTCGGCTGGGTTCAGATCATGGGTCCGGTCGAGCGGCTCGCCCAGTTCAAGTCGATCGAGACGAGCCCGCAGTTCTCGGGGCTCCAGCAGCTCAGGTGGCCACCGACGAACATCGCCGACTCGCCGGCGGAGGCACTCGGTCGCCTGTTCATGGTCCCGGGCGCGCAGTACAGCGACCCGGAGTTCAGCTGGAAGTTCGAGGTCGCGCCCGCCGGAGTGGGATTCCTTCGGGGTCGCGCTCTCGGGCCGCAGTACCAGAACGACCTCTTCGTCGGAGCGGCTCGGACGACCCTCGAGGGCGGCCAGCTCTGGCACTTCAGCCTGACGGGGAACCGGCGCAAGATCGGCGTCGACGATCCACGTCTTGACGACCGCGTCGCCGACAACCTCGCGAAGTTCGACATCACCGAGAGTGAGAGCCTGCTCTTCGGCCGGAACTTCGGCGTCGGGACCGACATCGAGACGGGCCCGAACGGAAACCTCTACGTCGTGTCCCTCGACCAGGGCGCGGTGTACGAGATCTTCCGTACGAAGTAGCGAACACCCGGCGGGCGCGGGCCTCGGCCCGCGTCCGCCGATCTCCTAGAGCAGGATCTCGGCAGCGGTCTGGGGTGAGCAGCCCGAGCGCAGGAGCCCGACCGCGCGGTGCAGGTCGGCCTCGCTGGCGGCGATGCGCTCGGCGAGTGGAAGCGGGAACCCGGCCTCGATCAGGACGTGGAGCCGCCAGCTCTCGACCTTCTCCCGGTCGCTCTGCCTCTCGATGGTCTCGGTGTCGCTCATGGCCCGCTTCCGTTCGTGGTCCCTGAGACGATCCCTGCCGCGCTTTGTTGGGCTACCTGGACCTCGCAAAGGCCTCGTCGATCCGCCGCGAGAGCTCCTGGAGCCGCGCTTCGATCACCGTGCGCTCCGCGTCGACCTCCGCGATGAGCGACTGCACGCGTGCGCGGCTCTCTGTCTCGATCTCCGCGAAGCGACGCTCGAGTGCCGCGACGGCGTCGTCCCGCTGGCGCTCGAGCCCCGCCGCGATCTGTCCGAGCCGCTTCTCGAGCCGCTGGCTGCCGGAGTCGGCGATCTGCGCGAGCTGGTCCGAGAGCACGCCGCGGGCGTCGCGCTCGAACGACGCGACGGCACGTTCGAGCTCGCGTGCGAGGCGTCGCGCGGCGTCTTCCTGCGCGCCCTTGATCTCGTCCTCGAACTGCTGCGTGGCGAGCTCCGAGAATCCCGACGTCGCGCGGTCGATCACGCGCTGGAGCTGCTCGAGCTGGCGGCGCTCGATCTCCGCGAAGCCCGCGGTGATGCGCCGCGCCGCTTCGGTCTCCTCGCGCTCGATCTGCTCGCGGAGCGCCTCCTCGCGGCGCTGCAGTCGATCCGCGACCTCGTGCAGCGCGCGCCGCCGGTCCGCCGCCTGGGACTCGAGCTCGGCGTTCGCGGTCTGCGCGACCTCCTCGATCGAGCGTGCGAGCTCTTCCCGCAGCCGCGCGACGGCCGCCCGCTGCTCCTCGCTCTCCGCCTGGATTCGCTCGCCGTCCGCGGTGAGCCGCGACTCGACCTGCGCGACCAGCTCACGCTGCTTCACGGGGATGCCGGAGATCTGCCCCGCGAGCTGCTCCTGGATCCGCTCGAGGTCCTGCGACCATTCGACGAAGCGCCGCTCGACCTGCTGCTGCGCGGCGCTGAGCGCGGCGGCGAGCTCGTCGCGCGTCTTCGACTCGCGCCCGATGAGCGCGCGCCGGTGCTCTTCGCCGATCCTCCGCTCTTCCTCTGCGAGCTTCGAGATCGAGTCGGCGCGTGCGCGCGCGAGCGTGCGCTCCAGC
Source organism: Gaiellaceae bacterium (assembly GCA_035718485.1). Classification (GTDB taxonomy): domain Bacteria; phylum Actinomycetota; class Thermoleophilia; order Gaiellales; family Gaiellaceae; genus JACCTU01. The sequence goes on along the minus strand of DASTHC010000056.1, from coordinate 17,871 downwards.
TCGAGTGCACGGTCCGACGCCTCCTTGTCGATCATCGTGCGGATGCGATTCTCGGCGCGAGCGTAGTCCGCGTCGAGCCGCTGGCCGCGCCGCACGAGTCGGGAGAGGCCGACGGCGGCAAACATGGAGAGCGCGCACGCGGTCAGGCCGGCGGCCGCCACCGCGAGTGCGAGGTCGGGGTCGTAGACGAGCGCGATCCACGCCGCGACAGCGGCACTGCCGATGACCGCCGCGACAATCGAGGCGGTCCGCCTTGTCAGTCGGCCGTTCGCGGCCAGGTAGAAGGCGGCGCCGACGATGAGCAGCGCCACGGCGAAGCCGATCGAGAAGCCCTCCGCCACGGCGACCATCGTAGGCTCCCGTCGTGGGGCTCGCGGAGGACCTCGAGGCCATTGCCGCGATCGCGGCGGAACATGCCGACGCGGGCGAGCGGTTGACCGGCGTGCTCCCGACCGAGCCCGAGCCCGGCGAGCGGATCTACCTCTGCTCGTTCGACGGCGGCGAGCGCCTTCGCTGGCTCGCGCTCGACGGCTCGGGTGTTCCGGTGGAGAGCCGTGCCCGCGTCCGGGAAGCCGTCTCGATCGCGGCGCTCTGCGAGCTGGCGGAGGAGAGCGCGGGCGGGGGCGACCTCTCTGAGCTCCGGTCGCAGCTCGTGGCGCTCAGGCTGACCGAGAACCCGCCCGGCATCGACGAGGCGGAGGAGGCCGCGCTCGCGCTCGAGGCCGCGGTCGGCGCGCCGCCGCGGCTGGCCACGCCCGCCCACCTCGACGCGATCGGGACGGCCACTCGCCGCCTGGAGCGCGCGCTCGGCGACACGGGAGGGTCCCCGTTCGCCGAGGGGCTGCAGCAGGCCGTCGGCGCGGTGGAGGAGCTGACGCGTGAGGTCGAGTCGGGGTACAAGCGGCCGCTACAGTGAGGCGATGGAAGGCGGTTTCGGTGGTTTCCCCTTCGGCGGCGACCCGGAAGATCTGCTGCGCGGACTCCGTGAGTTCGCCGAGCAGCAGGCGGAGTCCGTGCAGGAGGCCCAGCGCGAGCAGTTCGCGACGCTGACGCTCAACACCGCGGTCGAGCTGACCGCGTCGGCGATCTCGGAGATGAACGTCTCCGGCTCGCCGGAGGAGCAGGCGATCGCGCTCCGCGACGCGATGCGGGTCCTCTTCCCCGAGGCGGTGGCGCTCGTGAGCGCCGCGCGCCAGGGGTTCATGCGCGAACGCTGACCAGGCGATAAGGAAAGGGTTCAGGCGCGAGCCCCGACCTGCCGATACTCGACAGGTGCGGCGGCTCCTCGGCCCAACCCTGCTCGCGCTCGTTGCGCTCGCCCTCACGCCCGTCGCGCGGGCGGACTCCGACCTGGTCGTCGGGATCGTCGACGACCAGCTGAAGTGGACGGCGCACCCGCAGCCGACGACGACGCTACTGCGAGACGTCGGCATCGGCGCGCTTCGCGTCCCCCTGACGTGGCGGCGCGGCAGCACGAGGCTGACGCGCAACGACACCGTGGTCATGAACCGCATCGTCAACGCGACGTTCCCGATGCGGATCGTGCTCACCGTCGCCGGACCCGCGAAGGAGGCTCCGACGTCCGACGCCGAGCGCACGCAGTTCTGCTCGTATGTCCGCGACGCACTCGTCCGCTACCCGACGATCAACGACGTCACGATCTGGAACGAGGTCAACTCGAACGACTTCTGGCAGCCGCAGTTCGAAGGCGGCGCGAGCGTCGCACCGCGCGAGTACGCGTACCTGCTCGCGCGCTGCTACGACGCGCTCAAGCCACTCCGCCCGAAGCTGAACCTCATGACCGACACGTCGCCGCGCGGGAACGACAACGCGTTGGCCCCGTCGAACGCGAGCCACTCGCCCGGCCTCTTCGTGCGCAGGCTTGGCGAGGCATACCGCGCGATGGCGCGCACACGCCCGCTCTTCGACAACGTCGGCCATCACCCGTACGGCGACTTCTCGCTCGAGAGCCCGTTCGCGCGACACCCGAACACGGGCTCGATCGGCCAGGGCGACTACGACAAGCTCGTCGCGGCGTACGCAGACGCGTTCGGCGGGACCGACCAGCCGACGATCGGTCGCGGCGCGCGGATCTACTACCTCGAAGACGGCTTCGAGACGACGGTCTCGTCGTCGAAGCGCTCGCTCTACAGCGGCGTCGAGCGAGCCCGCACCGTCGGCTCGGACGCGCTCCACGCGGCGCAGCTCGTCGACGCGGTCCGGCTCGCGTACTGCCAGCCGTACGTCGCCTCGTTCTTCAACTTCCTCCTGACCGACGAGCGCGGCCTTGGCGGCTGGCAGTCGGGGCTCCTCTGGGCCGACGGGACGAAGAAGCCGGCCTACGCGTCGTTCCGCGGCATCATCCGCGAGGTGCGCCATCGCAACGTCGACTGCGCCGCGCTGCGGAAGAAGGAAGCAGCGACGCTCTCGGGCGGCTTCATCTGGCTGCCGCCGCGGAAGCCGTAGGGAGCTACATCCCGAAGTAGGCCACGCACTCCGGTGCGTGGAACCGACCCGCGAGCCCGCGGAGCTGCGCGTTCACGCGATCGTTCCGGATCAGCCACTCGCGGAGCTTGCGGCGATCCGCGCCGGGCCTGAGCAGCCCGACGTTCTTCTGGTCGTCCTTGATGCTCGCCTCGAGGCGCGAGAGGAACCGGCCCTCGAGCGTTCCCTGCTTGTGCGTGCGACGAAGCGCGACGAGCAGACGGACGTTGATCCCGATCGACCCCCGCGCGGCGCGCTGGATCCCCTGGACCGTGCTGAGGTCCTCGGACACGAGGAGCAGGTCGGCCTCGGTCTTCGCGTTCTGGCAGGGGAGGTTGTACGGGTGAGGCGCGCGCGCCTTCTTGAAGCTGACGAGCTGCGCCGGCGCGGCGGGCGCGGGTCGTGCATCGGCCTCCGAGGAACCCGTCAGCTGAAGCGCGAGCATCGCCGACCCGGCCATGCCCGCCGTCGCGACTGCGGCGAAGATCGCGAAGCCGATGAGCTTCTTGAGCGCTTTCGTCACCTTAGGAAGGTCGGCCCCTGCCGACGCGACCGAGTCACTCGTCCGAGGGGTCTCCCGGCTCTACAATCCGCGCGCTTGGCCATCCTCGACCGCGCGCTCGTCCGCCTGCTCCCCGCCGTTCCGAGGACGGTCGTCCGCCGGATCGCGGATCGCTACATCGCGGGCGAGGAGCTCGACGACGCGGTCGAGACGGTCGCGCGGCTGAACGCCGAGGGGAAGACGGCGACGATCGACGTCCTCGGCGAGGAGGTCGCGACGCCGGAGGAGGCCGGTCAGATCGTCCGCGCGTACCACGACGTCTTCGAGGCGATCAAGGACCGCGGCCTCGACTCCAACGTCAGCATCAAGCCCACCGGCCTCGGCCTCAAGCTCGGCTACGACCTCGCCCGGGCGAACCTCGAGACGGTCGTCCGCCACGCCGCCGAGGTCGACAACTTCGTGCGGATCGACATGGAGGACGCCTCGACGACCGACGACACACTGCGCATGTACCGCAAGCTCCGCGAGCAGGGCCTCGACAACGTCGGCGTCGTCCTGCAGGCGCGACTCAAGCGCACGCTCGACGACATCGCCGCACTCGCAGACCTGCGCCCGAACGTGCGCATCTGCAAAGGAATCTACCTCGAGCCGGAGGCAATCGCGTTCACCGGCTTCGAAGAGATCCGCCTCAACTACGTCCGCTGCTTCGAGGCGCTGCTCGAGACCGCATCCTTCGTCGGGGTCGCGACGCACGACGAGTTCCTGATCTCCGAGGCGAAGCGGATCGCGAAGGAGGGGTACGAGTTCCAGATGCTGCTCGGCGTCCGGGAGTCGCTCGCCGACGAGCTCGTGCGCGGGGGAGAGCGGCTGCGGATCTACGTGCCGTACGGCCGCCAGTGGTACGAGTACTCGCTCCGCCGGCTCAAGGAGAACCCGCGGATCGCCGGCTACGTCGCGACCGACACGTTCGGCCGGATCCTCGGCCGGAACGGCTCCGCTTAGCGGGTCTTCCGCGCGTGTAGCAGGAACATCTCGGGCAGGCGCCCGTCGTGGAACGAGCCCGTCCCCGGCGGGTACTCCTCGAGCGCACGAACGCTCAGGTCGTGGCGCGCGAGGGCGCCGACGAGCTGGCCGAGCCGGTGGAAGCCCTGCTCGAAGTAGTCCTCGCGCCAGTGCATCAGGCCGTCGACGCAGAGCGCGGCTGGGTGCTCGTCGTAGAGCAGCAGGTCGCCCCCGGCGCGCATCGAGGCCGCAATGGAGGCGGCGAGGACGTCGAGATCGCGGACGCCCTGCACGGTTCCGACGCCGGCGTAGGCGAGGTCGAAGCGCCCACGCTGGAGCTCGCTCGGGACGGTGTCGAGCTCCGAGTGGATCCAGAGCACCGACGACGCCCGCTCGCGCGCCCGCTCGAGTGCGGCCTCGGAGGGATCGATGCCCGTGACGCTCGCGCCGAGCTCGACGAACTCGACCGTCGCGGCGCCCGAGCCCGCGCCGATGTGGAGCACGCGCTTGCCGTTCAGGTCGGCGAGCGACTCGCGGACCTGCGGCGGAAGCGACGTCTCGCCTCGCTCGACGGGTTGATGCGCCTGCTCGTAGGCGCGGAGGTTCTCGTCGGTCGGCTCCACGAGCCGACGATAGCGCTACACGACCAAGGAAAAGCCGCCGTCGACGATCAGCGTCTGCCCGCGCACCATCTCCGCCTCGGGTGAGACGAGGTAGGCAACGGCGCCCGCGACGTCCGCCGGCTCGACCATCCGGCCCGCCGGCGTCCGCTTCACGCTGTGCTCGAGCATCTCCTCGCGGTTGGGGAAGTGCTCGAGGGCACCGGTCTCGACGACGCCCGCCGAGACCGCGTTGACGCGGATCCCCTGCGGTGCGAGCTCGACCGCGAGGTAGCGGACGAGCGACTCGAGGGCCGCCTTCGACGTGCCGACGAGGGTGTAGTTGTCGAGCACCCGCTGCGCGCCGAGCGACGAGAGGCCGACGATCGACGAGCCGCGCGGCATCTGCGGCGCGCACACCCGAGTGAGGTCGAGCAGCGCACGCGCGTTCGCCGTCATCGTCCACTCCCAGTGCTTCCGGGTCGTCTCGAGCGCGGGGCGAATCACGCCACTCGCGGCGTTGTGGACGAGCACGTCGATCGGCCCGAGCGCAGCGACCTCCTCGAGCACGCGCTCGGAGGTGACGTTCCCGCGGACGAGGATCGGCTCGGCGCCTGCCGCTCGCAGCTCCTCCGCGGCCTGCTCCGCGGCGCGGTCGTTTCGGAGGTAGCCGACCGCGACGCGCTTCGCGCCGAGCGCGACGAGCCGCAGCGCGATCGCCTTGCCGATCCCGCGCGTGCCGCCGGTGACGAGGACGGACTCGATCAGTCTTGCCGCGGCAGGATCGGATCCCACTCGGGCGCGGCGCTCGGGATCGTCTCCCAGCCAGGCCGCGTCCGGGGCTCCTGGTGATGGTCGTCGGCCTTCGACGAGGCGAACGCAAGCCGGTCGAGTCGTCGCATCTGCTCTTCGCCGTAGCGTCGAACTTCGTCGTCCTCGGGCAGGTCGGAGATCAGCTGTTCGATCCGCGCGCGGAGCTGGAGCGCGAACTGCGGCGTCGCCGGTCCCACGAGCGCGTCGATGTCGTCGCGGGTCACGTGAGCCACGCCGCGGAGCGTATCGCTAGTTTCCGGCGGCGTGCGCCGTCTCTCTCCGGCCGAGGTCGGCCTCGTCGTCACCGTCGTCATCTGGTCGTTCAACTTCACGCTGACGCGGTACGTCCTCCAGCACGGCGTCCAGCCACTCGCCTGGTCGGCGATCCGCTTCACGACGGCGGCGCTGCTCTTCGCCGGAATCACACTCGCATGGGAGCGCACGCTGCGGATGGCGCGCCGGGACCTCGTCTTCCTCTTCGGGGCGGCGGTCGTCGGGATCTGGCTCAACCAGTTCGGCTTCGTCTACTCGCTGAAGTACACAACGGCGAGCACCGCGGCGCTCGTGTTCGGGACGCTGCCGATCTTCACCATGATCATCGCGAGCGCGAGCGGCGTGGAGAGCCTGTCGAAGCGCTTCGTTGCGGCGGCGCTCGTGAGCTTCGGCGGCGTCGCGCTCGTCGCGCTCGGCGCGAGCGGAGACGTCGCCGGGAACCCGACCGGGATCGCGCTCGCCCTCCTCGGAGCCGCGACCTGGGCGGTCTACTCGGTCGCGATCGCCCCGCTGATGAGGCGCTACTCGCCCTTCCGGATCAGCGCGGTCGGGCTGCTGATGGGCGCCGCGCTCATCGTCCCGACGGCGGCGCCCCAGCTGGCGTCGCAGAACTGGCACCTCGATCCGACGATCTGGCTCATCTTCGTCGTCGCCGTGGTCGGGCCGCTCGTGATCACGAACATCCTCTGGTTCACCGGGATCGACCGCGTCGGTCCGTCGCGCGCCTCCCTCTACGCGAACCTTCAGCCGTTCCTCGGCGCCGTGATCGCGCTCATCGTGCTCTCGGAGCAGATGACGCTCGTGCAGGCCGCAGGAGGGCTCGCGATCGCAGTCGGGATCGTGCTCGCCCGGCGCGGGGCTCCGATCCCGGCGGCCGAGTAAGATCCGGGCGATGAGCAGCGACTTCATGCCGCTCGAGGGATGGGACCACATCGAGCTCTGGGTGGGCAACGCCAAGCAGGCGGCGTACTACTACGAGACCGCGTTCGGCTTCCGCCGCACGGCGTACGCGGGCCCGGAGACCGGCGTCCGCGACCGCGCCTCGTATGTGCTCGAGCAGGGCGAGATCCGCCTCGTCGTCACGAGCGGCCTCCGTCGCGACTCGCCGATCTGCGACTTCGCGTTCCTCCACGGCGACGGCTTGAGGGACATCTCGCTCCGTGTCCCCGACGCGACGAACGCGTACCGCGAGGCGGTGCAGCGGGGCGCGCGCGGCGTGGCCGAGCCGCAGTGGGTCGAGGACGAGTTCGGCAAGGTCGAGCTCTCGTCGATCGCTACGTACGGCGACGTCGTGCACACGTTCGTGAACCGGTCCGGCTACGAAGGCGCGTACCTCCCCGGCTACATCGCGCAGGAGTCGACGAACGGAGGCGAGCCCGGTGTCGGCCTGCAGCACATCGATCACGTCGTCGGCAACGTCGAGCTCGGCCGCATGCAGCACTGGGTCGAGTTCTACGAGCGCGTGTTCGGGATGACCGAGATGATCCACTTCAGCGACAAGGACATCTCGACCGAGTACTCGGCGCTGATGTCGAAGGTGATGACCGACGGCGAGGGGAAGATCAAGTTCCCGATCAACGAGCCCGCCGAAGGCAAGCGGAAGAGCCAGATCGAGGAGTACCTCGAGTTCAACCACGGCCCCGGCTCGCAGCACGTCGCGATGGCCTCGTCGAACATCGTGGACACGGTCGACGCGCTGAAGGGGCGCGGCGTGATCTTCCTCGCCACGCCCGAGGCGTACTACGAGGACGTCGGCGACCGCGTGGGCGAGATCGACGAGTCGTGGGACGACCTGCGGCGGCTGCTCATCCTCGCCGACCGCGACGACGACGGCTACCTGCTCCAGATCTTCACGAAGACCGCCCAGGATCGGCCGACGCTCTTCTTCGAGGTGATCGAGCGCCACGGCGCGCGCGGCTTCGGCGACGGGAACTTCAAGGCGCTCTTCGAGGCGATCGAGCGCGAGCAGGCGCTCCGCGGCAATCTCTAGCGTCGCCGACTTCATCCAGGCGCCGGCACGGCAGTCCGGGAGCCTCGCCGAGACGTCGCATCGTCCCTGGCCGGTGCCTGAGCGGAGCTGGCTGCAGGGACAGACCTGGGACGAGCTCCTGTTCATGCACTGGCGCGTCGATGAGGACGCGGTCCGGGAGCTGCTCCCGGAGAGCCTGACGCTGGACACACGCGACGGGTCCGCCTGGATCGGCATCACGCCGTTCCGCGTCACCGCCATTCGCCTGCACGGTCTGCCTCCGGTGCCGGTGCTCTCGACCTTCCCCGAGGTGAACGTGCGCACGTACGTCACCTACGACGGGAAGCCCGGCATCTGGTTCTTCAGCCTCGACGCGGACAGCCCGTGGGCGGTCAACGCCGCGCGGCTGACGTACCGGCTGCCGTACCACAAGGCCCGCATCGAGGTCGCTCGTCGCGCGGGGTGGATCGACTACCGAAGCGCACGGACCGGCGCGCGGCTCGACGTCTCGTACCGTCCGGACGGCGAAGCGGCGGCGTCGGAGCCGGGGACGCTCGAGCACTTCCTGACCGAGCGGTACTGCCTCTATACGGAGCACCGCGAGCGGCTCCACCGCGCGGAGATCCACCATGGGCCGTGGCGTGTCCAGCCGGCCGAAGCGGAGGTTCGCGGGAACACGATGTCGCCGCGGGAGCTCGAGGGCGAGCCGCTGCTGCACTACTCGGCGCGGCAGGACGTCGTCATCTGGCCGCTCGAACGGATCTAGCCTTCGCCGCATGAGCCCCCAGCGCCGCACGGCGCTTCTCTCCGTCCTCGCGGCAGGAGGCCTCGCCCTCCTGAAGCTCGTCACCGGCCTCGTGACGGGGAGCCTCGGCCTGCTCTCCGAGGCGCTGCACTCCGGCACCGACCTCGTGGCCGCGCTGCTCACGTTCTTCGCGGTCGGCGTCTCCGGTCGGCCGGCGGACCGGCACCACGCCTACGGCCACGGCAAGGCCGAGAACCTCGCCGCGCTCGCGGAGGCGGCGATCCTCGCACTGCTCAGCCTCGTGGTCGCGTTCCTGGCGATCCGCCGCTTCGGCGATCCGCCCGAGCTCGAGCCCGCCTGGTGGGTGTTCGCGGTCATCGGTGTCGTGATCGTCGTCGACGCGACGCGCATGACGCTGTCGTTCCGCGCGGCGCGCCGGTACCAGAGCGCCGCGCTGCACTCGAACGCGCTCCACTTTGCGAGCGATCTCGCGGGTTCGACCGCTGTGCTCGTCGGCCTGCTCCTCGCGCGCTCCGGTCGCCCCGAGGGAGACGCGGTCGCCGCACTCTTCGTCGCCGTGCTCGTGATCGTCGCGGCCGTCCGGCTCATGCGCGGGAACATCGACGTCCTGATGGACAGCGTGCCGGACGAGGCCGAGGCGGCCGCCCGAGCCGCGATCTCCGAACTGCCCGGCGTCGAGTTGCGCCGGCTCCGAATGCGGCAGTCCGGCGATCGTCAGTTCGCCGACGTGGTGATCGGCGTTCCCGCAGGTGCCGCCGTCGGCCAGGGACACGCGGCGGCCGACGCGGTCGAGGAAGCCGTGCAGCACGCCTTGCCGAGAAGCGACGTCGTCGTGCACGTCGAGCCGGAGGACGAGAAGGAGGTGCGGGACCGCGCGCACGCCGCCGCCCTCGGCGTGCCGGGGGTTCGCGAGGTGCACAACGTGAACGTGCTGCTCGTCGGCGACGAGCTGCAGATCTCGCTCCACCTCAAGCTCCCGGGCGCGCTGCCGCTCGACGAGGCCCACGAGATCGCCGAGCGCGTCGAGCGCGCGATCCGCGAGGCGTTGCCCTCAGCCGGGCATGTTCAGACGCACATCGAGCCGCTCGCGGAGGCAGCGTCCGGGGCCGAGGTCGAACGCGACCGTGCCGCGATCGAGCGGCTCGTTCATGAGGAGACGGGCCGACAGCCGCGCGAGCTTCGCTTCCTGACGAGCCCCGAGGGCACGGTCGCGCACCTGACGCTCGAGGTCGACGGGTCGATCCCGCTCGCGGAGGCGCACGCGCAGGCGTCGCGCGTCGAGGAGCGAATCCGGCTCGAGCAGCCCGAGATCCACGAGGTCATCGTCCACACCGAGCCATGAAACTGTGCATGTTCAGCCCCGCGGGCCGGCACCTCCAACGCGGATGGCCGGGCCGGATCGAAGGCGACCGCGTGATCCAGCTAGCGGCGCAGACGCTGCAGACCTTCTTCTCCGGCGGCGGGTCTGCGCGCGAGCACGCGGAGTACCCGCTCGACGAGGTCGAGCTGCGGCCGCCCGTGCTGCACCCGCCGGCCGTGCGCGACTTCTACGCGTTCGAGCAGCACGTGAAGACGGCGCGAGCGAACCGCGGGCTCGACGTTCCGCCGGAGTGGTACGAGGTGCCGGTCTTCTACTTCTCGAACCCGGCGGCGATCTTCGGGCCAGAGGACGACATCATCTATCCGCACGGCACGAGTGAGCTCGACTACGAGCTCGAGGTCGCGGCGATCATCGGGGCCGACGGTGCGATCGGCGGCTTCACCGTCATGAACGACTGGTCGGCGCGCGACCTGCAGCGCCTCGAGATGAAGGTCGGCCTCGGGCCGGCGAAGGGGAAGGACTTCGCCACGAGCCTGGGGCCGATCGTCGTCACGCCCGACGAGTTCGACGGGAGCGCGGCGGAGATGATCGCGCGCGTGAACGGCGAGGAGCGCTCGCGCGGCAACCTTCGCGACCTGTACTGGCCCTGGGAGCGCCTCGTGGCGCAGGCAGCCCTGAACACCCATCTCCTGCCGGGCGACGTGATCGGCTCGGGCACCGTGGGCACGGGCTCCATCCTCGAGCTGGGCGACGGCCGCTGGCTCCGGCCGGGGGACGAGGTCGAGCTCGAGGTGGAGGGCCTCGGCGTCCTCAGAAACCGCATTGCTCCACCAATAGAGGGATAGACCGCAAGACCCGGGCGCGAGCGGTATCTCCTTGGGTATGACACGGATCCTGGTAGCGCTCGGGCTGGCCGCGCTCTTCGCCGGTGGCGCCCTCGCCGCGAGCAACGTCCCAGAGCTACCGATCCTCGCCGCCGCGGACACGACAGCCTCCACCGCGACGACGACGACGGGGACGACAACGACGACGACAACCGGTACGACCACAACAGGCACGACCGGGACGACAACCGGCACGACGACGACCTCGACGACGGGGACGACGTCCACCACCACCACGGGCACGACCACCGGCACGACCGGGACGACCACGACCAGCACGACGGGGACGACCGGGACGACGATGGGCACCACGACAGGCGCCTCGAAGGATCACAAGGTGGTCATCTGTCACAAGACCGGTTCGAAGAAGAACCCGGGCGTGACGATCGAGGTCAGCAAGAACGCGCTGCCTGCGCACATGGGCAACCACGGCGACACCATGGGCCCGTGCGACTTCGGCACCGGCACGACGACCGGCACGACCGGCACGACGACCGGTACGACCGCGACCACGTCGACGACGACCGCGACCACCCAGTCGAAGAAGAAGCACAAGTCCACGACGAAGGCGAAGGTGAAGACGAAGGCCAAGGCCAAGGTCCACAAGGCCGAGAAGATGCACAAGTCCGCGACCGTGCACCGCACGAACGTCGAGCGGACGAAGACGCACGCCAAGGCGAAGGCCAAAGCCAAGGCGAAGGCGAAGTCGACCGCGACGACCCAGGCTCCGAAGGAGCATGGAAACTCGGGCAAGGGCAACGGCAACGGAAACGGCAGCAAGGGCGGCGGCAAGAAGTAGTCGCAGAGCGCGAGGCTGCTTCGAAGGGCGGGCGCTGACAGGCCCGCCCTTCGCCGTCTCTGGGCCAGAATGCGCCCCATGCGCGTCGCCGTCGTCGGAGCGGGCGTCCACGGGCTCGCCGCGGCCGCGGCGCTGGCGCGCGACGGGCATCAGGTCGACGTCCACGAGCAGTTCGACCTCGACCACCATCACGGCTCGAGCCACGGGCGGTCGCGGATCTTCAGGCTCTCGTACCCCGACCCGGCGTGGGTGCGCCTCGCGCAGCAGGCGCATCGCGGCTGGCGGGCGCTCGAGGAGGAGACGGGCGAGCAGCTGATCGAGTACACGGGGCTGCTCGAGCTCGGTGAGACCTCGGAAGAGGCGCTCGACGCGTGCGGCGTTCCCTGGGAGGCGCTCGATCCGGACGCGGTGCGCGTTCGGTTCGGAATCGACGCCGACGGCGGCGCGCTCCTCCAGCCGGAGGCCGGCATCTCGCTCGCAGATCGCGCACGCCGCGCCTTCGCGACCGTCGCGCGCACGCACGGCGCGGCGATCCACGAGCACTCACGTGTCGACGCACCGGAGGAGCTCGATGCGGACGTCGTCGTGGTCGCTGCGGGTGGGTGGGCGAAGCAGCTGCTCGGGCTCGACGTCGTGGTCACGCGCGAGACGGTCGTCTACTTCGAGCTCGATCGCCCGGTGCCGTCTGTGATCGATTACGGGGCCGGCCCAGGCGAGGCGATGTACTCGCTGCGGGATCCGCGCTACGGGCTGAAGGCCGGCGCGCACCAAGCGGGGGTGCCGGTCGACCCGGACGAGCCCGGCGAGCCCGACGAGGCGCTCGTCGAGGCGGCGGTGGAATGGGCGCGACGGCGGTTCCCCGAGGCGGCCCCCGACCCCGTCGCGTTCGACACGTGCCTCTACACCTCCACGCCCGACCACTCGTTCATCCTCGAGCGCCGCGGGCGGCTCGTCGTCGCGTCGGCCTGCTCGGGCCACGGGTTCAAGTTCGCTCCGGCAGTCGGCGCGCGGATCGCCGCGCTCGCCACGGGGTAACCTCTCGCCATGCCGTTCTACCAGCGCCTCGGCGACGTCCCACGCAAGCGCCACGTGCAGTTCCGCGACAACGGCACGCTCCTCACGGAAGAGGTGATGGGCCTCGAGGGCTTCTCGGGGAACGAGTCGATCCTCTACCACCTGACGTCGCCCTGCCGGGTGCAGAAGCTTGGCGACTTCGTGCCGATCAAGCGCGACGAGTGGGTTCCGGACGCGCACGCGCACAGGCACTTCTCCACGTGGGACGTCGAGCAGGGCGGCGACCCGATCAGCGGCCGCAAGCTGCTCATGTGGAACAACGACGTCGAGATCTCGCTCGTCCGCCCCGATGAGCGCATGGACTACTTCTTCCGGAACGGCGAGGGCGACGAGGTCTACTTCGTCCACGAGGGCTCGGGCACGGTCGAGACGACGTTCGGCGACCTGCCGTACACGCAGGGCGACTACGTCGTGCTCCCGCGCGGAACGACGTACCGCTTCGTGCCGGACTCGCTGCCCGAGCGGCACCTGCTCTTCGAGACGCCCGGCCTGATCGAGATCCCGAAGCGCTACCGCAACCACTATGGCCAACTGATGGAACATGCGCCCTACTACCACCGCGACATCCACCCGCCGACCGAGTTGAAGACGATCCGCGAGAAGGGCGAGTTCCTCGTCAGGGTGCGCGTGCGCGACGGCTACCAGGACTACGTCGTCGACTACCACCCGTTCGATGTCGTCGGCTGGGACGGGTACCTCTACCCGTGGACGTTCTCGATCCACGACTTCGAGCCGATCACCGGGCGGATCCACATGCCGCCTCCGTCACATCAGACGTTCCAGGGTCCGAACTTCGTGATCTGCTCGTTCTGCCCGCGGAAGCTCGACTTCGACCCGATGGCGATCCCGATCCCGTACCACCACTCGAACCTCCAGAGCGAGGAGATGATCTATTACGTCGACGGAAACTTCTCGTCGCGCAAGGGGATCGAGGTCGGCTCGATCACGCTGCACCCGTCGGGGCTTCCCCACGGCCCGCAGCCGGGGCTCGCGGAGAAGTCGATCGGCCTCACCGAGACGCACGAATTGGCCGTCATGTGCGACACCTTCCATCCACTGAAGCTCACGAAGACGGCGAAGAAGCTCGACGACGGGAAGTACGCCTATTCGTGGTACGAGAACGCCGAGCAGACCGGCGCCGCCGACGAGAATCCCGCCGGGGTCACCTCCCACCTCTGAGAGAGGTCGCGGCCGCGTTCCGCGACCACGATCTCCCGACGATCTACGTGCTCGTATCGACGACGATCTTCCTCGCAGGCGCCGAGCTCGACGAGGTGGCGCGCAAGGGCGGCCTGCGCTGAACCTCGTCCTCGACTGGGACGGCACCGTCACCGAGATCGACGGGCTGCACATGATCATCGAGGAGTTCGGGGACCGCGACGTCTACCGGCGCACCGAGGGCGTGCTCGGCCGGTCGCTCTCGCTGCACGAGGTAATCGCGATCGAGATGGGGACGCTCACGCTGCCGCTTCGCGATGCCGTGCGCTGGGTGCGCGAGCACGTGACCGTCCGCCCGGGCTTTCGCGAGCTCGCGCGCACGCACCGGCCGGTGATCCTCTCGAGCGGCTTCCGCGAGCTGATCGACCCCGTGCTCGAGCGTGAAGGCGTCTCGCTCGACGTGCACGCGAACCGGCTCGACGTTCGGTCCGACGGGTGGCGCGCGATCTGGCGCGACGAGGCGCAGTGCGAAGAGTGCGGCGAGGCCTGCAAGCGGGGAGGCCTGCCGAACGGCGCGCCCGTCGTGTACGTCGGGGACGGCTACTCCGACCGCTGCGCCGCGCTCGCGGCCGACCGCGTCTTCGCGCGCGACGGGCTCGCGCGCTACCTCGACGAGCGAGGGGTCGCCTACGAGCCGTTCGAGGACTTCGTCCAGCTCTCGGCAGCGCTCGAGCCTTGACTTCCTCCTAGCAGTTTGGTCAAATGCCTTAGTCGACTGACTAAGACGCTTGGAAAAGGAGGAGACCATGCATGAACACCGCGCCGCTCCGTCGTTCTACGGCTCGCCGGAGGAAGCCCAGCAGGCGCCGCCGGAGGAGTTCCTCTACCTCGCCTGCCTCCACGAGGGCACTGGCGTCGACGCGCCGGACTTCCTCGCCGTGGTCGACGCCGAGAACGGGCGGATCCTGCACGAGACGCCGATGCCGAACGTCGGCGACGAGCTGCACCACTTCGGGTGGAATCGGTGCAGCTCGGCGTGCCACGGGCCCGATCGCTCGCACCTGGTGCTCCCCGGATTCCGCTCGTCCCGGATCCACGTGGTCGACGTCGCGGACGATCCGCGGCGGCCGCGCGTCGAGAAGGTCATCGAGCGCGACGAGCTCGTCGCGAAGACGGGCTACACGCGACCGCACACGGTCCACTGCATGCCCGGCGACAACGTCGTCGTGAGCATGCTCGGGGACGCGGAAGGAAACGCGGCCGGCGGGTTCGCGGTCCTCGACGCGAAGACGTTCGAGGTCAAGGGCCGTTGGGAGAACGGCGGCCCGCGACCGAAGTTCAACTACGACTTCTGGTATCAGCCGCGCAAGAACGTCCTCGCCTCGACCGAGTTCGGCGAGCCGAATGCGTTCGAGCCAGGCTTCGACCTGAACGACGTCTCGGCCGGGCGCTACGGAAGCAAGGTCCACTTCTGGAACCTCGACGAGCGCTCGCTCGAGCAGACGATCGAGCTCGGCGAGGAGGGCCTCGTGCCGCTCGAGATGCGCTGGCTCCACGACCCCGATGCCGACGAGGGCTTCGTCGGCGCGGCACTCTCGAGCACGATGTGGCGCTTCCACCGCGAGAACGGCTCGTACGCCGCGGACAACGTGATCGCCGTCGAGCCGATCGAGCTCGAGGGCTGGCCGTTCCCGGTTCCGGGCCTCATCACCGACCTCGTCGTCTCGATGGACGACCGCTTCCTCTACCTCTCGAACTGGCTGCACGGTGACCTGCGCCAGTACGACATCTCCGATCCGGCCAAGCCGCGCCTGACGGGCCGGCTCTGGCTCGGCGGCGTCCTCGGCAAGCCGGACGACGCCGGACGCGGGCTGAACGGCGGGCCGCAGATGCTCCAGCTGTCGTTCGACGGCCGGCGGCTCTACGTGACGAACTCGCTCTACTCCACCTGGGACAACCAGTTTTATCCGGAACTGCGCTCGTGGCTGCTCCGCGTGAACTGCGACCCGAACGGCGGAATGGAGGTCGACCGCGACTTCTTCGTGGACCTGAGCGACCGGCCGGGCGGTCCCGCGAGGGCGCACGAGGTGCGCCTCCAGGGCGGCGACTGCACGACGGAGATCTTCCAGTGATCGTCGCGCACCACGGCGGCGAGCCAGCGATGGTCGCGGCGCTCGCGACCTCGCTCGGGTCGGCGTCGGCGTTCCTCGCGGTCGCGCGCTACCGGATCGGCCGGTTCCTCGGTCGCAGGAAGCGAAACGGGTGATCATGGGGCCGGTGATCGGTGCGCCTGAGGTGGCGTCGGAGGACGCGCTCGTCCTCCGGGCAGCGCTCGACTACGTCGAGGGCTGGTTCGAGGGCGACGCGCTGCGAATGGAACGCGCGCTCCACCCCGAGCTCGCCAAGCGGACGCTCGACGGCGAGCGGCTCGAGACGATCACGGCGCGGCAGATGATCGAGGCGACCGAGCAGGGAGTCGGCAAGCGGCCCGTCGACGAGCGCGGGATCGAGGTCATCCTCGAGCACCTCGCCGACGGGATCGCAAACGCGACCGTGCTCAGCGCCCCCTTCGTCGACTACCTCCAGCTCGCGCGAACCGCCGACGGCTGGAAGATCGTGAACGTGCTGTGGCAGCGCCGGTAGAGAAGACAGCCCGCTCGGTCGCGCAGGAGGCGCTCCTCGACGCGGCCGAGCGGCTGCTCGTCGACGTCGGCTACAGCGGGATCACGACGCGCCGCCTTGCCGAGGAGGCGGGCGTCAACCACGGCCTCGTCCACTACTACTTCGGGTCGATCGAGAACGTCCTCGTGCGCGTGCTCGAGCGGTTCACGGAGCAGCTGATCGCCCGCCAGCGCGCGATGTACGCCGACCCGGACGTCCCGTTCGTCGAGAAGTGGCGCCGCGCGATGCGGTACCTGGACGAGGACCGGCCGTACCAGAAGATCTGGTACGAGCTCCAAGCGCTTGCCTGGAACCGTCCCGAGCTCAGGGAACGCGTCGACCATGTGAACGGCGAGTGGCGCGAGGTTCTGACCGAGGCTCTCGACGAGCCTCGTCGCCGGTACGGCATCGAGATGCCGCTGGACGCGCTCGTGTCCCTCGTCGTCACGTTCAACGAGGGCATCATCCTCGAGCGGCTGTCAGGGATCGACACGGGGCACGGCGAGCTGCTCGAGTGGATCGACTCGTGGCTCGAGGGGCGCGGATGATCTCGACGGAGGCCGCAGCCACGGCCCGCGAGCAGTCGCGCGCCCGCTACCACGACGCCGACGGATACGTGGAGCGCGACGGCGTCCGGACGTACTGGGAGCGCTACGGCGAGGGCGCGCAGACGCTGCTCTTCGTCCCGCCGTGGGCGATCGTGCACTCCCGTTGCTGGAAGCTCCAGGTGCCGTACCTCTCCCGGCACTTCCGCGTCGTCACGTTCGACCCGCGCGGAAATGGGCGTTCCGACCGGCCGCAGGAGCCCGAGGCCTACGCCGAGCTCGAGTACGCGGAGGACGCCCTCGCAGTTCTGGACGCGAGCGAGACGGACCGGGCGGTCCTGGTCACGCTCTCGCTCGGCGTCCAGAGGTCGCTCGTCCTCGCCGACCGGCACCCGGACCGTGTGGAGGGACTGTTTGTGATCGCGCCCGCGCTCCCGCTCGCGCCGCCGCACGTGGAACGCGCACTGCATTCGTTCGACGACGAGCCCGACGGCCACGAGGGCTGGGCGAAGTACAACCGCCGGTACTGGCTCCGCGCCTACGAGGACTTTCTCTGGTTTTTCTTCGAGAACTCGCTCAACGAGCCGCACTCGACGAAGCAGACGGAGGACGCCGTCGGCTGGGGGCTCGAGACGACACCCGAGACGCTGATCGCGACCGAACTGGCGCCGTCGCTCGGCGAGGAGGCCGTGCGCGGGCTCGCCTCGAGGGTGCGCTGCCCGGTGCTCGTCGTCCACGGCGACCGCGACCGAATCTCGCCGCACGCGAGAGGTGTCGCGCTCGCCGACGCGACCGGCGGGACGCTCGTGACGCTCGAGGGGGCGGGGCACCTGCCGCAGGCGCGCGACCCGGTGCAGATCAACAAGCTCCTCCGCGAGTTCGCGGAGTCGGTGCGACCATCGCTGCCTCCAGCCCGGAGCTGGAGAAGGGCCAAGAGGCGCCGCCGGCGCGCGGTCTACGTCTCGTCACCCATCGGCCTCGGCCACGCCCGGCGCGACGTCGCGATCGCGAACGAGCTCCG
>DASTHC010000055.1:0-3965 GCA_035718485.1 Gaiellaceae bacterium | reverse complement strand
GTCGACCTCACGGACGGGACACAGCTGCTCGTCCGGCGCGCGGCCGTCGGCGTGATCCATCGCGACACGCTGACGCTCGAGCAGGAGTTCCGCGTACTCGAGGCGGCCGTCGCCGCCGGCGTCGCGGCGCCCCGTCCCGTCGAGTACCTCGGCGACGTCGACGGCCACGAGGCGTTCGCGATGGAGCGCGTGGACGGCGAGACGATCGGCCGGCGGATCGTGCGCGACCCGCCGGAAGGGCTCGGGGAGGAGCTCGCGGAGCAGCTCGCCCGGATCCACGCGATCGAGCCGCTCGACTTCCTCCCGCGCGGGGACGTGATCACGCGCTTCTACGAGGAGCTCGACTCCGTCGGCGAGCCGCACCCCGCGATCGAGTACGGGCTCGCGTGGGTGCGCGAGCGACTCCCGGCGGCGAAGGAGCTCACGTTCTGCCACGGCGACTTCCGCATCGGCAACTTCGCGGTCGACTCGGACGGGCTCGTTGCCGTGCTCGACTGGGAGTTCGCGCACGTCGGCGATCCGGTCGAGGACGTCGCGTGGCCGATCGTGCGGGCGTGGCGCTTCGGCGTCGACGCGAAGCGGCTCGGTGGCGTGGGGGAGGTGGAGCCGTACCTCGAGCGCTACAACGAGCTGACCGGCCGGGACGTGACGCCCGAGGAGCTCGACGTCTGGGAGGTGCTCGGCAACGTCAAGTGGGCGGTCGGCTGTCTCACGCAGTGCCGGCGTCACCTGAACGGCCAGGACCGAAGCGTCGAGTACGCGGTGCTCGGCCGGATGGCGGCGGAGATGGAGTACGAGCTCCTCGACCTCATCGGGCGTGCCTGACCGGCCGAACGCAGCGGAGCTGATCGAGGCGGTGTTCGAGTTCCTGGCCTCGGAGGTCCTGCCGCGCGCGGACGACCAGCGGCTGAAGTTCCGCACGCTCGTGGCGATGAACGCGCTGGGCATCGCGCGGCGCGAGCTCGAGGCAAGTAACAGTCTGTTACTTGGGGAGGAACGGCTCGCCGAGCTCGCGCGCTCGATCCGCGCGGGCGGTGCGGACCCCGCCCTCCTCGACGAGCTCAAGGCCCACGTCGCCGAGAAGCTGCGCATCTCGAACCCCGCGTACCTCGAGAAGTACGAGTGACGCGCCGACGGCTGTACCTCATGCGCCACGCGGCGGTGTCGTACTTCGAGAACGGCCGCCCGGTCCGCGCCGAGGCCGTGCCGCTCACCGACGAGGGCCGCCGCCAGGCGCACGCGGCGGCCGAGGCCCTCGCCGGGATCCGCTTCGACCGCGTCGTCACGAGCGGGCTGCCCCGCACCGAGGAGACGGCCCGCATCGTCGCGCCCGACCACGATCCGGAGGCGTGGGCCGACCTGCGCGAGCTCGAGACCGGCCGCCTCGCCGACATCCCCGAGGACGAGCTCGAGCGCGCGTTCCGCCACGCGTTCAAGGACGTCGTGCCCGAGGACGCGCGGTTCCTCGCCGGCGAGACGATCGGCTCGCTCTTCGACCGGGTCCTGCCTGCGATCGACCGTCTGCTCGCCGCGGACGACTGGGACGTCGCACTCGCGGTCCTGCACGGCGGCGTCAACCGCGCGATCCTCTCGCGGGCGCTCACGGGCGGCCGCACGTTTCTCGGCAACCTCGAGCAGTCGCCCGCGTGCATCAACGTCCTCGATGTCGGCGACGACTGGATCGTGCGCGCGGTCAACGTGACGCCGTACGATCTGTCGCACCGGGCCGGTCGGACCACGACGATGGAGGAGCTATGGCAACAGTTCCGGAGCACATAGAGCGGGACGAGGTCGTCGAGCAGCTGCGGCGCGAGGTTTCGCAGGAGGAGCACGAGGCGATCCGCGAGCTCTGGAAGAAGCACTCGATCGCCGAGGACAACCGCGACCTGCCTGGGCTCATCTCGACGCTCACCGACGACTGCGTGTACGAGGTGCGGCCCGACGGTGCGCGCTGGGAGGGGCACGACGGCGCGGCGCGGTTCTACACCGAGCTGCTCACGGCGTTCCCCGACATCCACTTCGACCTGACCGACATCGTGATCGGCCCGCAGGGCGTCTGCGAGTGGGCGCGCGTCACGGGCACGCACTCGAACAAGTGGCTCGACCACGAGCCGACCGGCGAGCAGCTGACGTGGAACGTCGTCATCCTCTTTCCCTGGGACCGCGAGCAGCGGCTCTTCAAGGGCGAGAAGGTCTACAGCGACGCGAGCCTGACCCAGCTGTCGATGCGCTGAGCGACGTCGTCGGGGAGCTCGAGCGGCAGGTTGTGGCCGCCGCCCTCGACCTCGACGTACTCCGCGTTCGGTAGCCGGGCGGCGAGCATGCGGCCGTTCTCCGGCGGCACGACCACGTCCTCCGTCCCGTGCAGGACGAGCGCGCGCGCCTCGATCTGCTCGACGGGGATCGCGGCGTCGTAGTACTCGTAGCAGGCCTCGAGGTGCGACCACATGACGTCGAGCGACGAGACGTCGGCCATCCGCGCTTCGATGATCTCGTCGTACCGCTCGGGGTTCGCCTCGGGCCACCCGGGCGCGAGCGAGAGTCGCTGTGTCGTGCGCTCGTACTCGCCTGGCCCGAGCGCCACCGCCGCCTCATATGCCTCGCGGATGTGCTGCGGGCGCGGCACGCGGTTCGGCCCGCCGGGCCCCGTGCCGATCAGGAAGAGCGAGCGCACGAGCTCCGGGTGCGCGAGCGAGAGCGTGAGCGAGACGTAGCCGCCCATCGAGAGGCCGACGACGTGGGTCGGGCGGCCGTCGAGCAGCTCCGCCGCGTCCTCGGCCATCTCGACGACGCTCCGCCGCGCCGGCACGTCCCTGAGCGCGCCCGTCCCGCGCGGGACGAGCACGCGCGCGTCGTGGTCGCGCGCGAGCAGCGGCTCGACCCAGCGCCACGCCCACGCGCCCTGGCCGAGCCCGCCGATGAGCAGGATCGGTTCGCTCAGTTGAGGCGCTCGACGAGCATCGCCATGCCCTGACCGCCGCCGACGCACATCGTCTCGAGGCCGATCGTGTCGTCGCGCGTCTCGAGGTCGTTCAGCAGCGTGCACATGATCCGGGCACCCGTCATCCCGTACGGGTGGCCGAGCGCGATCGCGCCGCCGTTCGGGTTGAGCTTCTCGCCGAACGGGTCGACGCCGAGCTCCCGGCAGACGGGGAGGACCTGCGCCGCGAACGCCTCGTTCAACTCCATCACGTCGACCTCGTCGATCGTCATGCCTGCCTGCGCGAGCACGTTCCGCACGGCGCCGATCGGCCCGACGCCCATGATCTCGGGCTCGACGCCGGAGACAGCCGACGCGATGATCCGCGCGCGGGGTTGCAGGCCGAGCTCCTTCGCGCGCGTGTCGCTCATCACGACCACCGCAGCCGCGCCGTCGTTCAGCGGGCACGAGTTGCCCGCGGTGACCTTGCCGCCGGGCCTGAACGCCGGCTCGAGCGAGGCGAGCTTCTCGATGGTCGATTCAGCGCGCGGTCCGTCGTCCTTGGCGACGCCGTCCCACGGGGTGATCTCCCGCTCGAAGAACCCGGACTCCTGCGCCGCGACGGCGCGCTCCTGCGAACGCTGCGCGAAACGGTCCATGTCCTCGCGCGAGACGTCCCACCGCTCGGCGACGTTCTCGGCCGTGAGCCCCATCGGGATGTAGACGTTCGCGATCGGCGCGTCGTCACCGAAGAGCTTGGGGTGGAGCTCCTCGCTGTCCTTCGGATAGCCGTCGACCTGCGTGATCGACTCGACGCCCCCGGCGACGAACGCGTCGCCCTCACCGGCGCGGATCGCGTGGAACGCCATCCGGATCGTCTGGAGCGAGGACGCGCAGAAGCGGTTCACGGTCGTCCCCGGCACGGAGGCCGGCAGATCCGCGAGCAGCGCGGCACGACGGGCCAGGTTCATGCCCTGGCGGTCCTGCGGGAAGCCGCAGCCGATCATCACGTCGACGATCTCCTCGCGCGGCAGCTCGGGGACCT
>DASTHC010000054.1:0-6835 GCA_035718485.1 Gaiellaceae bacterium | reverse complement strand
GTCAGTCGCCCCAGTACCGCTGTTCCCGCCACGGATCCCCGTGCAGGTGGTAGCCGTTCGTCTCCCAGAAGCCGGGCTCGTCGTCGTCGCGCAGCTGGAGCCCGCGCACCCACTTCGCGCTCTTCCAGAAGTAGAGGTGCGGGACGAGCAGCCGCGCCGGCCCGCCGTGCTCCGGGTCGAGCGGCTCGCCGTCGTAGGCGAACGCGACCCACGCCTTGCCGTCGGTCACGTCCTCGAGCGCGAGGTTCGTCGTGTAGCCACCGTCGCAGAACGCGAGCAGATACGGCGCCTCCTCGCCGACCTCCGCGAGGAGCGTGTCGACCGAGACGCCTTCCCACTCCGTGTCGAGCTTCGACCAGCGCGTCACGCAGTGGATGTCGACCTTCGGCTTCTCGGTCGGGAGCGCGCGGAACTCGTCCCAGCTCCAGACTTTCGGCTCGCCGGCGCCGCGGATCTCGAACGACCACCGCTCGAGCGGCGTGTGCGGGGTCGGTCCCGCGGACAGGACAGGGAAGTCGTCCGTCAGGTACTGGCCCGGCGGAGTGCGCGCGTCGTCGTCGGAGTCGTCGCGCCTGCGGCCCCTGAAGCCGCGTGAGACGAAGCTCATGGTGCACCTCCTGTTACGAGTCGGAACGTCGCGACCAGACGCTCGAAGAGGCCCGCAGGAATGTCGTCGTCCCGGATCCTCCCGGTCGCGGCGATCGTCACCCGCATCTGGTCGAGGTACGTCGTGCAGCCGTCGCAGGCCGTCAGGTGCCGCTCGAAGCGCTCCACCTCGGGCGCGCCGAGCCGTCGCTCGAGGTAGGCGGTGACGAGCTCCACCACCTCCACGCACCTCAGCTCACGGTCGGGCCTCATGCCATGTACTCCTCGAGCGCGCGCCGCACCTTCGATCTCGCCCGGTGCAGCAGCACGCGTTGATTGGTCTCGGAGACGCCGAGGACGTTACGCACCTCTTCCGAGTCGAACCCCTCGATGTCCCGCATCGTGATCACGACGCCCTGCGCCGGCGGGAGCTTCGCGATCTCCGATTCGATCAAGTCGAGCGTCTCCTTGGCTTCCAGGCGCTCGCCGCCTTCCCATGCCCGCGGCGGCGCGGCCCAGTGACCGCCGAGGAAGCGTTCAGGGTCGACGGCGGGCTCGTCCCCTCCGAGCGACGAGAACGGGACGCTTCGGCCTTCGCGGATCCCGCGCGTCTTCGCGATGTTCGTGAGGATCCGGAAGATCCAGGTCCTCAGCGAGGACCGAGACTCGAACCGGTCGATGCCGCGGAGCACGCCGACCCACGCTTCCTGCACGACGTCCTCGGCGATCGCCTGGGTCGGGACGTAGAGCCGTGCAACCCGCAGCATCGAGGGGCTGAGCTCCTCGACGAGCGACGCGAACGCCTCCTCGTCCCCCCGGCGCAGCGCGTCGACGAGTCCCTGCTCACCGGCGGCGGCGAGCTCCTGCATCGGCCGACTCTAGCTCTGTGTCGTGAGCGCGTCTTCCAGAAGCTCGATCGCCCGGCGCAGCGTCGGCTCAGGTGACGCCGCGAACCCGAGCGCAAGCCCGGGCGGCTGCGGCGTGAGCGCGTGCTCGTTGACACCGTCGAGCGCGATGCCTCGTTGGCGGACGGCGGCGAGGAGCCCGGCCTCGTCGGTGCCTCGCGGGAGCGCGACCGACACGTAGAGCCCCGCGGGCGCCCCGCCGACGAGCGCGTCGGGAAGGCGGCGCTCGAGCGCCGCGATCGCCGATTCGCGCCGGCGTCGGTACGTCGCGCGGGCGCGCCGCAGGTGCCGATCGAGGTACCCGCGGGCGATGAGCTCGGCGAGCGCGAGCTGCTGGAGGCGAGGCGGCGCGACCGCGTGCGCGAACATCCGGTTGGCGAAGGGCTCGACGAGCCGCGCGGGCAGCACCGCCCACCCGAGGCGGAGCGTCGGCGCGAGCAGCGCGCTCGCGCCGCCGACGTACGCGACGTGCTCGGGCGCGAGCGCCTGCAGCGTCCCCGCCGGCGGCCGGTCGTAGCGGAAGTGCCCGTCGTAGTCGTGCTCGACGACGAGCCGGTCTCCCGCGACGGCCCAGTCGACGAGCGCGCGCCGTGCGTCGGGCGGGAGCGACGTTCCGAGCGGGAAGCGGTGGTCCGGGCTGACGACGATCGCGTCGACCTCCGGCAGGGGCTCGCCCGAGAGCGCGATCGGGACGATCTCGAGCTGCGACGACGCGAGCGTCCGTGTCCGCCAGCGGTGGCCTGGATCCTCGACGGCGACGCGGCGTGCGCCGGACGCGCGGAGCGTCGCGGCGAGCACGTGCAGCACCTGCGACGACCCTCCCGCGATACACGTGCGGTCGACGGTCGCGAGCACACCGCGCGTGCGCGCGAGGAACGGCCCGAGCTCGCGCCTCAGCCGGCGCGCGCCGAGCGGCTCGCCGTACGCGAGGTCGGTGTTCGCCGCGCGGTGGAGCGCCGCCCGCTCGGCCGCGAGCCAGTCTGCGCGCGGGAACAGCCCGAGATCGGGCAGGTCGGGCCGAAGGTTGAACCGGGCCGCCGCGATCGGGACGTCGAAGTCGACGCTGACGTCCTCGGGCTCTCGCGCAAGCGCGGCGACCGTTGGGACGGCGCCCCGCCGGAGCGTGATGTACCCCTCGGCCGCCAGCTGCGCGTACGCCCCGACGACGACACCGCGTGAGACGCCGAGGTCCGCCGCGAGCGCGCGCGTGGACGGAAGCTCCGCGCCGAGCCCGAGGTCGGGCGACCCGACGAGCGCTCGAAGCTGCCGCTCGATCTGGAGTCCGAGCGGCTGCGCGCGGTCGAGGTGGAGCGCAAGAAGTGGTCCTGTCGACATGGCAGGAACTGGCCCTTCTCACCAGACCATAACGCTCCTACGCTGCCGCGATGAAGGCGCTCGCCCTCGCTGTCGGGCTCGTCCTCGCCGCGACGGCGGCCACGGGATCCGCAGCGCGCGAGCGCTCGTCGAGCTCCACGTTCCAGCCGCTCTTCAAGACCCGCTCCGCCGTCCACGTGACCGCGCCGAGGTCGCAACGCGATCGCCTCTACGTCGTCGAGCAGGAGGGCCGCATCCGTGTCGCCGTGGCCGGACGGCTCCGGCCCGCGCCGTTCCTCGACATCACGCACCTCGTCGTCTCCGGCGGCGAGCAGGGACTGCTCTCCGTCGCCTTCCATCCGGCGTACGCGCGGAACCGGCGGTTCTACGTCTTCTACACCGATCTGTTCGGCGACTCGCGCGTCGCCGAGTATCGGGCCAACCGAGCCGGGACGAGCGCGCTCCGCAAGAGTGTGCGCGTCGTGCTCCGCGTGCCCGGCGCGAGCCGCGAGCACAAGGGCGGGCAGCTCGCGTTCGGCCCCGACGGCCGTCTGTACGTCTCGATCGGCGACGGACGCTGCTGCGAGGACCCCGACGACGTCGCGCAGAACCTGAGCCAGCGGCGCGGCAAGCTCCTGCGCCTCGACATCTCACGCAGGACGCCGGCCGTGCAGGTCGTCGCATACGGACTCCGCAACCCGTGGCGCTTCTCGTTCGACCGCGCGAGCGGCGACCTGTACCTCGCCGACGTCGGCGCCGGCCAGTGGGAAGAGGTGAACTACCTGCCGCGCGCGCAGGTCGGCGGGCTCGTGAACTTCGGCTGGGACGTCTTCGAGGGCGTGACGAGGATCGATGCGAAGCCGACAAGCGGCTCGGGCCGACTCGTCTTCCCCGTCCATGCGTACGACCACGGCGCCGGGTGCTCGATCACCGGCGGGTTCGTCTACCGAGGCTCCGCGGTCCCGCAGGCGCGCGGCCGCTACTTCTTCGGCGACTACTGCAGCGGCGCGATCTGGAGCCTGCGCGTGGAGAACGGCGCCGCGACCGACGTCCGGCGGGAGCTGTCCACGATCGCGAACCTGTCGACGTTCGGCGAGGACGCGCGCGGCGAGCTGTACGCCGCGTCGCTCGAGGGGCGGGTCTACCGGCTCACGCCCTAGGCGAGTTATCGTCGCGCGATGCGAGCGCGCCGCGCGATCACCGTCGTCGGCTGCCACGCCGGCGGCGAGATCGGGAACGTGATCGTCGGCGGAGTGCTGCCTCCGCAGGGAGATACCGTCTTCGAACAGATGCAGACGCTTCAACGCGAGGGCGACGGCTTGCGCCGCCTGCTCCTCCGCGAACCGCGCGGGAGCGTCGCGTGCCACGCGAACCTCGTCGTGCCGGCGACGCGGGAGGACTGCGACGCCGGGTTCATCATCATGGAGCCGACCGAGTACCCGGCGATGTCGGGCTCGAACACCATCTGCACGACCACCGTGCTGCTGGAGACGGGGATGGTCGAACTGCACGAGCCGGAGACGGTCGTCCGCCTCGAGGCGCCCGGCGGCGTCGTCGAGGCGCGCGCGTCGTGCCTCGACGGCCGCTGCGAGAGCGTCGAGTTCACGAACGTGCCGTGCTTCGCGAACGAGCTCGACGCGCCGCTCGAGGTCGGCGGGCTCGGGACGATCTCCGTCGACGTCGCGTACGGCGGCATGTGGTACGCGATCGCAGACGCGCAGGCGCTCGGCTTCGCGATCGAGCCGAGCGAGGCGCGGGAGCTCTCGCTCGCCGGTGAGCGGATCCGTGCCGCTGCGCGCGAGCAGCTGACGTGCGTCCATCCCGAGAACGACGCAATCGCGGGCGTGAGCATCGTCCAGCTCGCCGAGCCGTGGCGTGGCGTCGGCGAGGTGACGAAGAACGCCGTCGTCGTCGCACCCGGGCGCCTCGACCGCTCCGCGACGGGCACCGGCCTGTCGGCGCGCATGGCCGTCCTGCACGCCCGCGGGTCGATGCGCGTCGGCGAGTCGATGACCCACGCTTCGGCGATCGGCTCGACGTTCGACGGACGCATCGTCTCCGAGACGCGCGTCGCCGACCGGCCGGCGATCGTGCCGGCGATCCGCGGCAGCGCCTGGATCACGGGCGTCTGGCAGGTCTACGTCGACCCCGACGACCCGTTCCCCGAGGGCTACCTCCTCTCCGATACGTGGGGCGTGAGCGGCCGTGACACGCAGACCTGACGCTCAGGCCAGGCTGCGCGCGTTCCAGAGCCGGACGACCGCCGTCTCCCGCTCGTAGCCGAGGACGCTGACCGTCCCCGGGTCGAGGGCGAAGTGGCGGCCCTCTCGCGGATCGAGCCCGAGCCACCGTGCGGCGAGGACGCGCAGCAGGTGGCCGTGCGCGAAGACGAGCGCGTCGCCGTCGAGCGCGCGGAGCTCATCCAGCAGACGGTCGACGCGCGCGGCGACCTCATCGGCCGACTCGCCTTCCGGCACGTCGCCCGACCAGATCGTCCACCCCGGTTGCTCCTGGCGGATCTCGGGCGTCGTGCGTCCGTCGTACGCGCCGTAGTTCCATTCCCTCAGCTCGTCGCGGCGCTCCGCGTCCGGGAAGCCGGCGAGCCGGGCGGTCTCGGACGCCCGTGACAGCGGGCTCGTCAACACGCGCTCGAACGTGCGCCCGCGAAGCGACAGGCCGACCGCCTCGGCCTCCTTCCGGCCCTCGTCCGTCAGCGGGATGTCGGACCAGCCGGTGTGACGACCGGAGCGGGTCCACTCGGTCTCACCGTGCCGGACGAGGACGAGCTCGTTCAGAGGCCGAACGATACGGCCGGGTGCATCCTCCGATCGGAGGATGCCGCTCGGACGACGTCTCGGCGAGGCTTCCGACATGCGCCGACTCGTTGTTGTTGCAACGCTTCCGGCGCTCGCCGGGGCCGTCTTCCTCGGGGTTGCGCTCGCCTCGCGGCAAGGTCCTGCGCAGGCTTCCACGGCGGTCCCGGCGCACCTCTCCGGCGAGCTGGCGCACGGGCCTCCCTGGCCGCGGAACGTCGGCGCGCTGCGGCAACGGCTGAACGAGCTCCACCTCCCGGCGCTCGCCGCCGAGGGAACCGTCCTGCACATCCACCAGCACCTGGACGTCTTCGCGAACGGCAAGCGTGTGACCGTCCCCGCAGGGATCGGCATCGACGCCGACGACAGGTTCATCTCGCCGCTCCACACGCACGACACGAGCGGCGTGATCCACGTCGAGTCGCCGACGATCCGGGCGTTCACACTCGGCGAGTTCTTCGGCGTGTGGGGCGTGCCGCTCGAACGCGCGTCGCGGGTCTATGTCGACGGCCGGCGCGTCAGTGGCGACCCGGCCGGCGTCCGGCTGACGCCGCACGAGGAGATCGTCGTCCTGTTCGGCTCCCGCCGGCCGCGCACGATCCCCGCGAACTACCGGTTCCCGTTCGGCCTCTGAGCGCTACTCGAGGAGTCCACGGCGCATCGCCTCGGCGACCGCGGCCGCGCGGTCGGAGACGCCGAGCTTCTCGTAGAGATGCTGCACGTGCGTCTTGACCGTCGTGACGCCGAGGTAGAGCTCCCCGGCGATGTCGGGCAGGCTCTTCCCCGAGGCGATCAGCTTCAGGATCTCGCTCTCGCGCTTCGTCAGCACCGGCCGGTCGTTCGACGCACGAAGTCGGATCTCCGAGATGAGCCCGGACGCGAGCTCCGGCGGCAGCACGTTGTCACCGCGCGCGCACGCGAGGACCGCGTCGATGATCTGCAGCTGGCGGGCCTCTTTCGCGATGAACCCCGCGGCGCCGGCCTCGAGCGCCTTGTAGACGATCCCGCTCTCGGTGAACGCCGAGATCAGGAGCACGTCGCGTTGTCGACCCAGTGCGCCTTCCCCGGCTGCATCGCCGGGAAGGATCGCTGCCGGCCGGCGCCGCCGCCATCCGTCGAATGGACGATCGTTCGGTCGAGCCGCTCTCAGGCGGTGAACCCGTTCGTCCGGTGCGAGCCGTCGCAGAACGGCTTGTTCTGCGAGCCCCCGCAGCGGCA
>DASTHC010000053.1:0-4602 GCA_035718485.1 Gaiellaceae bacterium | reverse complement strand
CGATCTCGACCTCGCCGAGCTGCGGGTGGTCGAACGGCTTCCAGTCGACGTAGCCGCGGCCGCCGAGCTTCTTCTCGGACCAGCGGTAGAGCTTGAGGTCGTCCTCCGGCGGATGGTCGCGGAGCCACTCGATGAACCTGTAGTCCGTGATCCCGGCCTGCCGCTGCGGGCTCCAGAACTCCGTCGTCCACGAGAAGATGCCGCGCTGGTCGTACATGAAGTCGTGCGCCGACCCCTTGATCGACTGCTTCGGGTCGTACGCGAACTCGTGGAAGACCGAGACTGCGGGATAGCCCGTGAGCTGCGTCGCGACCTCGCCGATCTGCTTGTAGACGCGAAGGTCTCCGGTCGGCAGGTGGTCGTCCGGGTACGACGCGTACGGCCGCAGGTGCACGCCCGAGAACGTGTGGTACGCGATGTAGCCCGTGATGTTCGGGCGGGCGACCACTGCCTCGACCATCGCGCGGATCTCGGGCTCGGACGTCGGGAACGGCCCCGATCCGCGCTGCTCGGCCTCGGGCCCCCACTCGCCGGGAAAGTTGCGGTTCAGGTCGAGCGACTCGGCCGGCGGCGGCAGCTTGATCGTCGCGCCGTCGTAGTTCTGGATCGTTCCCTCCGGCAGGAGGCGGAAGTACTCGCCGCCGTCCTCGTCGGGGTCGCGGCGCACCATCAGCGCCGAGGCGTCCGGATGGGCCTTCCAGTTGCCGTTCGGGTCGCGCAGCCGCATCGTCAGGATACGGCCGTCGCCGTCGACGTCCTCCGCCTGGAGGCCGTCCTCGCGCTCGGGCAGCGGGTACTTCCGCACCGAAGACCGGACGTAGCGCGGATGCTCCGACAGGGCGAGTTCCGCGCCGTCGGGGTTCAGCCGCGGGATGACGTAGAACGTGCGGCTGTCGAGCGCACGCGTCACCTTCTCGTCGGCGCCGTAGTCGGTCAGCAGGCGCTCGAGCAGGTGCAGGGCCGCCGAGCAGCCGGTGACCTCGACCGAGTGGATGTTCGCCTCGACCAGGAACGCCGGCTTCTCGTCGTGTGGCCCGGTCTCGGTGTTCGTCACCGTGACGAGCCAGAGCTCCCGGCCCTCGTACGACGTGCCGATCGACTCGACCGAGCAGAGCGCCGTGTGCTGCTCCGCCCATTCGCGGAGCAGTGACGTCAGCTCGTCGTACGTGTAGTAGGCGTCGTAGCGGACTCGGCTCACGAGTCCCTCCACGACGATGCCTCGTCGGAGGGACTCAGCCGCCGAGCTCCGCGACGAGCGGGCCCGTGTCGAGCGGCGCGAAGCCCATGCGCGCGGCGATCTCCTCGCTCGAAGGCTTCGTGCCCTCGCGCCAGAGCTCGCGCAGGTGGTCGCCGGTCTTCGGGTTGCGCCACCAATCGTCGCCGATCTCGCGCACGAGATAGGTGCGGAGCTGCGACGAGCGGATCCAGGCGCGGAGATAGTCGGCGGAGTAGAAGCCGGCGTCCATGTCGGACAGGAACGCGTCGGGCCGGTAGCGGATGCCGGTCGCTCCTGTCAGCCGCTTCGAGTACTCCTCGCCGCCGGCGCCGTCGGGGAAGTCGGACCAGAACGCGAGCTCGAACTGCAGCTTCGCGGTGTAGCGGCGGTAGAGCAGCGCCTCGAGGAAGACCGGCGCCTCCGCGTTCTCCGGCGTGCCGAAGTAGTGCTCGTGCCACTCGGGCTCGCGCGTGATCGCCTCGATGATGTACGAGTAGATCTCCGTCAGCGCGTGGTCGCGGGAGATCTTGCGGAACGTGTAGTCGAGCGACGGGTCGACGCCCGCGTAGTGGAGCGCGTGGCCGGCCTCGTGTAGGAACGCCTGGTAGTCGTGCAGCCCTCCCTGGGCGCGCGTGATCAGGTGGACGATCTTCGGCGGATCCGACGCGATGACGCACGCACGCGGCGACTTCTGCGGACGGTCCTCGAGGTCGAGGCGCACGTTCGGCTCGTTCTCGAGGTCGAAGCCGAGGCGGGCGAGCGTGTCCATGCAGACCTCGACCGAGCGCTCCTTCGTGTACGTCGACTCGAGCGGGGAGAGCCGCCGGATCCACGAGACGTGCGCCGAGCTCGGCAGCTCGTCGCGCTCGGGGCCGAGCAGGCGCTCGAACCACGTCGCGCGCATGCGCTCCCAGGACTCCGTCACGCGATCGCTCGCGTCGGCGAGCGCGCGCTCGAGCTCCCGCAGCGAGATCTGCTTCTCCTCCTCGGTGCGCGCGATCGGATCGTGGTCGCCGGTGAGGTCGGCCTCGAGCTCCTCGCCCGCGCGGATCAGGTCGAGCCGCTCGTCGTTGAACTCCGCCGACGTCAGCGCCTGGAGCTCGCCGAGCTCCTCGCGCTCGCCGTAGTCGGCGAGGACGGCGAGCTTCGCCTGCGCCGACCGGAGCGGGAGCTGCTCGCCCTGCCACTCGACCCGCGCCGCGAGGATCGCGTTCTCGAGCGCGTCGTCGCGCTCCGCGAGCTCGGCGGCGATGATCCCGGCCTCGCAGGTCTTGCGCAGGCGGTACAGGCGCTCGCGCTCGTCGCCGGACGACGCGTCCTCCAGCTCGCGGAGCGCGTCGACCTGCTCGCGCGAGAAGAGGCCGGCGTACCGGGCGACGATCGCGGCCTGCTCGGAGATCTCCTTCTCGCCGACCCGGACGGCGCGACCCTCTTCGGATCGCTCGAAGAGGTAGCGCTGGAGCTCGGCCTCGTATTCGGCCGGCGTCCTGACGGCGGCGACGCTCACATAGTCGAATCTACAGGAGCAGCCGAGACGAGCCGCTGGATGACCGCAACCAGCTCGTCCGGCTCGAACGGCTTCGCGAGCACCGCGTCTGCGGCGGCGAGCCGGGCGCCGCGGATGTCGGCGCTACCGGTGAGAAAGACGATGCGCACAGGCGACTCGGCGGCGCGGAGCTCGTCGAGCAGGTCGCGTCCGTCGTGCCCTGCGACGTGCACGTCGAGCAGCGCGACGTCGACGGGCTCTGCGTCGAGCAGGCGCCGTGCCTCCGGGATCGTGCCGCTCTCGAGAACCCGGAGCCCGGCGAGCTCCAGGTTGACTCGGCACAAAAGCCGAAGTGAAGGCTCGTCGTCGACGACGAGCACTGTGCCGACCCCCGACGCCAAGGGACGGATTCTAGTTCAAAACACGCCGTATCTCTTGGGCGTCCCAAGACGTTTACAAATTGAAAGTGAGAATCAGGCGACCGACCTCCGAGCCGCACCACGCGGCGTTGCCCCAGCCGACGATGGCGTTCCGGCGCCGCGCGTGGCTGCAGTTCCAGCGCGCGCTCGACCCACTCGCCCGACCGAAGCCGCTCAGGATCGGGCGGCGCTGAGGCGCTCGAGCGCCCTCTCGCGCCCGAGCAGCTCCAGGCTCTCGAACAGCCCCGGCGACACCTTCGAGCCCGTGACGGCGATCCGGATCGGCTGGAACGCGTCGCGCGGCTTGAGCTCGAGACGCTCCGCGAGCTCGCGGAGCGCCGCCTCGATCCGGTCGGCGGTGAAGGGCTCGACGTCGCGCAGGACGCTCTCGGCTTCGGACAGCACCTTCGGATCGAGTTGCTGGCCGTCGAGCGAGATGTCCTGGAAGAGGAACCCGGCGAACGCGGGGAAGTCGCCGAGCCGCTCGATCTTCTCCTGCACGAGCGGTGCCGCCTTGCGGACGAGCTCCGCGTCCCAGTCGTATCCCTGCTCACCGAGGTAGAGCAGCAGCTCGTGCGCGTACTCGTCGGGCGGAAGCGCCCGCAGGTAGACCCCGTTCATCCAGTCGAGCTTCTCGAAGTCGAACGCAGCCGGGCTCGGCTGCACGCGTGAGAGGTCGAACCGCTCGACCAGCTCGTCACCCGACATGATCGTCGTCTCGCCGTCGGGCGCCCAACCGAGCAGCGCCAGGAAGTTCATCAGCGCCGGCGCGATGTAGCCGGCCGAGCGGAACTCCTCGACCGTGACGGCGCCGTGGCGCTTGGAGAGCTTCTTGCCGTCGGTGCCGAAGACGCTCGGCACGTGTGCGTAGATCGGCGGCTCGGCGCCGACCGCCCGGATGAGGTTGATCTGCTTCGGCGTGTTCGAGACGTGGTCGTCGCCGCGGATCACGTGGGTGATCCCGTCCCACACGTCCTCCATCGGCGAGGCGAAGTTGTACGTCGGCCGCCCGTCGGACCGCACGAGCACGACGTCCTCGAGCTGCTCGTTCGGGAAATCGATCCGCCCTCGCACGACGTCGTCCCAGCCCGTCGTCCCCTCGTCGGGCATCTTGAAGCGGATCGCGCCCTCGTCCTCGTACGCCTTCCCCTCCGCGACGAGCTTGCGCGCGACCTCGCGGCAGTCGTCCATGCGGTCGAGCTGGAACGTGTGCGGGCCGTCCCAGTCCAGGCCGAGCCACCGGAGCGACTCCTGGATCTGGTCGACCGCCTCCGCAACCTCGCGGCTCGTGTCCGTGTTCTCGATCCGGAGCTTGAACTCCCCGCCTTCGTGGCGTGCGTAGAGCCAGTTGAAGAGCGCCGTTCGGACGTTCCCGATGTGCAGCATCCCGGTCGGGCTCGGCGCCATGCGAACGCGGACGGACACGCGGATAGCGTAGGCGCGATGCGGGTTCTGTCGCTCCGCGAGCTGAACCGGACGCT
>DASTHC010000052.1:0-12966 GCA_035718485.1 Gaiellaceae bacterium | reverse complement strand
AACTCGCTCGGCCAGTAGATCCTTCCGCGGCCGCGGCGTATCTCGCCACCACGCAACCTCGCAAGCCCGGCAGAGAAGCTCCCGCCCTTCGAAGCGGAGCTTCAGCCGGCCTCGGAACCGGCCCGCCGGTCGGGTGCGCCGGCAGCGGCTACACGTCAGCGCCTCAGTCAAGGCTCAACCTTCTCTCAGTCGAGGTGCCCCACGTCCGCCTCTCAGTCGAGGTGCCCCACGTCCGCCTGCCCGTAACGGGTCACGCCGCTCCGCGCGAAGTCGTTTGCAACCGCGCGGGCGCGACCCTCCGCCCGTTCAGACGAAGCCTGTACGACAAGCTCATTGCTTCTCTCGCGATCGAAGCGCGAGTAGATCCCTGGCTCTTCCGCGCAGGGCATAGAGGGCTCGCGATTTCACGAGACGAGCCTACGATGCGACCCTGAGACGACCACCGTCCACCGTTGCCGCGTTCGCGGCGCTGATCATTGGGGCGCTGCTCCTGCTCCTCGTCTCCGGCGGGCTGTACACGAGCCTCGTGATCGGCGGGGCCGTTGTCGTCCTCGCGACCGTCGGTCTGATGCGAGGACTCTGGCCTGCTTGGGCCTTCCTCACCGTCGTGGCTGTGGGCGACCTCGTCTACGCACTCGGCACCGGGACGAAATGGTGGGGTACGGTCGTGCTCAATGTGGTCATGCTGAGCTTGCTGCTCGCGCCGACCACCCGGCGGTACGTCCGACACGGCCGTCCCCGCTTCGCCGGGTAGCTCGAAGCAGACGCTGCCTGTCCAGAGAACGCACGCGGGAACCCGGCTCTGGACGCTACGTGGTTCGCGCTCGTGTGACATGACTCGGACGAGGCACGGGCGAGGCCGCCCAGGGGTCGGGGCGGCCTCGCCCATTGGCCCGGGCTGCGGCCCGCCCGAGCACGAGGTCGAAGAGCGTAGGCGCCTGCGTGCGCCGGCGTATAGGACCACTTGGGAACGAGCGTTCCGGGGTGGCGCAATAGGCACACCTCAGCCACGCCGGGCATAGCTGAAGGCCCCGCGCCCGCCGGGCCGCCGACGCACGCGGGGACTGCCGTGGAGCCTAACTCTCCGTTGTAACGACGAGAAGGGCTGTGTGAGTTGGTTCGCTCGCGTTCCGAATCCCGACGACGAGCAACGGTCGTTTTGGCAAGGTCGTGGCAAGTACAGACGGGAACGAACGGGAACCCGACGTGGGGACAGGGCACTCGGGTGGCTTACCTCCACGCGCGACTTCCCGCCGCTTCCCGTTAGTCCCCTCTGCCCTTGCTTCCCAAGCTGAGGGTCGTGGGTTCGAGCCCCATCGCCCGCTCTCGCGGAAGCCCCGCCACGGCGGGGTTTCTTCGTGAACACGAAGGGCGGCCCCCCAAGAGAGACCGCCCCCACTGGGCAGTGGGCGTCACCAGAGACTGCGGCACCCCCGGCCACGCTTCGATCTCTCACATTCGGTCAATCGCCGCCCGTCCCTTCACGCAGGGGTGCTGAGTCTCGACGCGAGGCCCCCACGCACGCCGCCCGCGAGGGGTTGATGCTCGCATCAACGCACGCGGGGACGCCTGCCAAAGAGACTAGTGCTCTCAGGGATACGATGGCGCCATGTTCGCCGGCGACAGTGACCGCGACCGTGCGACGGCGGCGCTGCGGGAGCACTACGCGGGCGGCCGCCTGACGCTCGACGAGGTGTCCGAGCGCATCGGGAGGGTGCTGACGGCGCGGTCCAATGCCGATCTTCGGAGCGCGCTTTCCGGCCTGCCGGGGTCTACCGACCGAGGACGATCGGTCGTGCGAGCCGCGGTGCGCGGCGCTGTCCTCGTCGTCTTCACCGGCGCCTATCTCGTGTTCAGCCTGACGCTGCTGGTCGTCTTCGCGCTGACCCTTCTGCTTCAGGGCGCGTCGGGCTCAGCGCTGCTCGGCTTTCTACTGGTCTGGCTCGTTCCGACGTACTTCCTGGCGCGACTCTGGCGCCGAAGAGAGGAGCCTCGATGACGACGAAAAGTGACTTTCAACCCGAGGAGTGGGACCTGATCCTGGAAGCGCCGATGACCGCCGGCATGATCGTCATCACCGCAGCGGGCGGCGGGACCTTCCGCGAAACGTTCGCACTCGCACGCGCGTACACCGACGCACGCAAGGAGCATGGCGCGAGCGAGCTGCTCGACGAGATCGTGTCGACCAAGCCGGAGTTCGACCGGCACAAGTTTGGATCGTCGGAAGAGCTGCACGAGCAGGGGCTGCAGCAGGTGAGCGACGCCGCCGCGGCGCTGCGCGCGAAGGCGACGCCCGAGGAGACCGCGGCATACCGGGACTTCGTCCTTACGGCCGCGTCGAAGGTCGCCGCCGCGCACAAGGAGGACGGTGTCGAGGTGAGCCCTCCGGAGCAGGCGGCGCTCGACGAGGTTCGCACGCGGCTCGAGACCGTGGCCTGACACGAGAGAAAAGGCGAGCCCCGCCGGCCGCATGGCGGGGCTCGGGTCGTCAGTCACCCCTCGCCTCGAAGCCATGGTCGGCGAGGTCGGCCTCCCGATCGGCGCGCCCAGCGCCCATGTCCCCGGGGAGCCACAGCTACAGACCCCGCCGCGCCGACGGTCTTGCGCTCTGCCTCATCCCGACCCGGCGAAGGACTCCGGATGCTCGTGTGCGCGGGCCACGAGCCCAGGGTCGACGTTCCGGCCGGTCATGACGAGGACGACCGGGCCGTCGTAGCCGTTGCGCGCCGCGGCGAGCGCTGCCGCCGCCGAGGGCTCGACGAGCACGTCGGCATCGTGGCAGACGACGAGCGCGTCGGCGATCGCGCGCTCCGACACGCGGACGATGTCGTCGACCACAGCGTTCAGTCGCGACACGGCGAGCGGGATTGCGACGCGGACCGCGAGACCGTCCGCGACGGTGCTCCCGGCGTCGACGTCGACCGGCTCGCCCGCCTCGTGGCTCGCCGCCATCACCGGCATCTCCTCCGCGACCACGCCGACGTGCCGAACGCCGGACGCCCGGCGGCGGAGCGCCGCACCGATGCCTCCGGCCAGTGCGCCGTTGCCGATCGGCGTCACCACGGTTCCGGGCGTGACAGGAGACTGGTCGAGGATCTCGTCGGCGATCGCACCGTACGCCTCGTACTGCAGCGGCTCCGCGCCGTCCTCGAAGAACGGCAGCCCCGCGTCGTCGGCGTACGCGCGCGCGACCTCCTTGGCCTCGTCGAGGTCGGTTCCCGCGACGCGAACGTCCGCTCCGAGCTCGCCGAGCAGCGCGAGCTTGCGCTCGGCGGCGCCCGGCGGCACGAAGACGACCGCTGCAACGCCGAGCTGCCGGCAGGCCCACGCGACCGCCGCGCCGTGGTTGCCCGTCGAGGACGTGACGACCGCAGCGTGGCCGGCGCCGACGAACGCGGAGACGACCGGGAGCGTCGCTCGCCACTTGAACGCGCCGAGCTCGTGGACGTCCTCACGCTTCAACCAGAGGTCGTCCGACCCGGCGTAGCGGGCGAGTGCGTCGGTGGCGCGTTCGAGCGGTGTCATGCGCAGAACGTTCGCGCGGTCTCGAGGAGGATCGCGGCCGTCGTTGCCGCGCTGTCGAGGTCGACCCATTCGCTCTCAGCGTGCGCGCCGTCGCCTGCCGGGCCGAAGACGACGGTCGGGATGCCGGCGGCGGCGAAGAGCGCCGCATCCGTCCAGAACGGGACGCCGACGATCGCAGGCGCGTCGCCCGAGATCCGTTCGGCACCCACGGCCAGCGCCCCAACGATCGCAGAGTCCCGAACGGTTTCGAGCGGTTCGCGCGCGAACGTCGTCGTCACCCTCGCGTCGCCCGCGACCGCGCGGAGCTCCGCCTCCACGGACTCCACCGACTCGCCCGGCAGCGTCCTGCGCTCGACCTTCACGACGCATCGCTCCGGATAGCTCGAGAGCTCCTGGCCGCCTTCGATCAGGGACGCATGCAGCGACGCGCCGCCCAGTAGCGCGTGCTCGCCACCGTCGGCGCGCAGGCGTGCGTCGAGCTCGGCGAGCCCGACGAGCGTGGGGCCCATGCGCACGATCGCGTCGATACCGACGTCGTAGCGCGACCCGTGCGCGGCGCGGCCGAGCGTCTCGAGCTCGAGCCACACGAACCCCTTGTGCGCGATCGCGAGCCGGAGCTCCGTCGGCTCGGCCACGATCGCGGCGTCGGCGCGAATCGTGTCGGCGATGCGCTCCGAGCCGATGCTGTGCGCCTCCTCGTCGGCGACAGCCGTGACGATCACGTCTCCTGCGAGCTCGAGCTCGACTGCCGCCGCGGCGACGAGCATGATCGCGGCGAGGCTCGCCTTCATGTCGTATGCGCCGCGCCCGTAGAGCATGTTCCCGTCGACGCGCGGCGTCAGGCCTGCGTCGAGCCCGCCGAGCGCGACGGTGTCCAGGTGCGCGTTCAGCAGCAGCGACTGCCCTCCGCCCGTGCCGGGCACGCGTCCGACGACGTTCGCGCGTGTCGGAGCGAGCTCGTCGTACCCGACGTCGATGCCTCGCTCGTCGAGCCACGCCGCGACGAAGCGCCCGATTGCGGCTTCGCCTGCGCCGCCCGGGACGAGCGTCGGGTTGACGGAGTCGATCGCAACGAGCTGCTCGAGGAGGGTGCGGAGCTCGTCACGCACGATGTCCGTCCAGGAGCTCGCCGACCGTCGCGAAGCGGTAGCCGCGCGACCTGATCTCGGGCACGAGCGTCGCGAGCGCCTCCGTGGTGACCGAGCGCGAGCGCGCCCGCTCGCGGAGCGGCGACCCGTCGTGGAGCAGGACGATCGCACCGGGGTGGAGCTCCTCGACGACGCACTCGACGATCTCCTCGGCGGGCGGCTCGTCCCAGTCCTCCGGGTCGATGCTCCAGTTCACCGTCGCGCGATAGCCGAGAGCGGATGCAGCTGCGTCGACGAGCTCAGCGCCGCGGCCGTAGGGCGGGCGGACGAGATCGGGCGGACGTCCGATCAGCGACGCCAGGAGCTCGTGCGTCCGGCCCAGCTCATCGCGCACGACCGTCTCGTCGCGCACCTCGTCGAACGAGAAGTGGCTGTGGGTGTGGTTGCCGATCTCGTGGCCTTCGCGTGCCGTTCGCACGACGAGCGCGGACGTCTCGTCGTCCACCGCGGCGCCCTGCACGAAGAAGGTCGCCCGGACGTCGAGCTCGGCGAGTGCCTCGAGAACGAGCTCCGTCCACGGCCGCGAGGGACCATCGTCGAACGTGAGCGCGACGACGTCCTCCTCGGTCGCGATGGAACGGACGACCACGGGCGCCAGTCTCGCGCACCGGCGCGAAGCGCCGCTTCGTTACGTTTTGTGCGATGCCGAAGAAGCACCTGAGCGGGCGCCGCGTCGAGAAGCTGACCGAGCGAGAGCGGAACGTCGGCATCGATCCCGACGACGAGGCCGGGCGCTGGCTCGAGGAGCACGACCCGAAGCCTCCTCCGCCTACACCGAAGTCCGCGAAGAAGTCGAAGACACTCCACCGCTGGCGGCAGCAGCAGCAGCGCGACGAGCGGTGACCGAGGACCGTCGAGCGAAGCAATCCGCAAGAACGGCGGGCGTGCGGGGTCAGTAGCTCCGGCCTCCGAGGCTCGGAGGCCAGACGGCTCCTTCGCTTCCATGAAGGGCCGGCTAGGACAGGGGAGGGCCGGCGGTCTCCGGCGGCTCTCCCCGAAACTCTGGCCGAACGGACGTTGCTCGGCGCGGGCGCACTCCGTAGCGTCCCGGGAACGCTCTCACGCATCCCCGTTGATGAAAACGGGGAGCCCCCACGCGGGGGAGCTCAGGAGGAAGCGGCCGGAGACGTCTGCGCCCCGGAGCTTCCTCCGCGCCCGAGTGCTGCGCGGACGGCCGGCGCGACCGCGGTTCCGAACAGCTCGATCGAGC
Source organism: Gaiellaceae bacterium (assembly GCA_035718485.1). GTDB lineage: Bacteria > Actinomycetota > Thermoleophilia > Gaiellales > Gaiellaceae > JACCTU01. The sequence goes on along the minus strand of DASTHC010000052.1, from coordinate 7,083 downwards.
GCAGCACCTTGTCGTGCCGGAGGTCGCCGACACTCATCTGGCCGACGAAGCGCTCGTGCCCGAACAGCTCGTGCTGGAAGAGGATCTTCTCGACGACCTCCTGCGGGCTGCCGACGACGAGCGCGCCTCGTCTCGTCCGCAGCGCGTCGAAGTCCTGGCGCGCAATCGGGTTCCAGCCGCGCTCGCGTCCGATCGCGTTCATCATCTCCGCGTACGGCGGGAAGAACTCGTCGGCGGCCTGCTGCGACGTCTCTGCGACGTACGTGTGCGAGTTGATCCCGACCGGGAGATCCGAATGGCCGGCAGCCGCGGCGGACTTCCGGAACAGGTCGACGAAGGGGACGAAGCGCTCGGGCATCCCGCCGATGATCGCGAGCGCCATCGGCAACCCCAGCCGGCCCGCTCGCGACGCGGACTGCGGGCTGCCGCCCACGGCGACCCAGACCGGCAGCGGATCCTGCACCGGCCGCGGGTAGACGCCGAGGTCGTCGATCGGCGCGCGGTGCTTCCCCGACCACGTCACGCGCTCGGACTCGACGAGCCGGAGCAGCAGTTCGAGCTTCTCCGCGAACAGGTCGTCGTAGTCCCCGAGGTCGTAGCCGAAGAGCGGGAACGACTCGATGAACGAGCCGCGACCCGCCATGATCTCGGCGCGCCCGCCCGAGAGCAGGTCGACGGTCGCGAACTCCTGGAAGACGCGGACCGGGTCGTCGGAGCTGAGCACCGTGACGGCGCTCGTCAGGCGGATCCGCTCGGTGCGTACCGCCGCCGCGCCGAGCACGACAGCCGGCGCCGAGACGACGAAGTCGGGACGATGATGCTCGCCGACCCCGAACACGTCGAGCCCGACCTGCTCGGCGAGCTCGATCTCGTCGATCAGGTCCAGAACGCGCTGCCGCGGCGTGACGTCTCCGCGAAGTTCCGCGAAGGTGTAGATGCCGAGCTCCATGCCCGGCATTCTGGCGGCCGCGTTGTCTCCTTCGCGCTAGGGAAGCAGCCCGACGACGCGGGCGACCATGTCGAAGATGCGGCCCGAGAGGGTCGCGAACGCGATGATCACGATGGGTGTGATCACCGCGAGCGTGACGCCGTACTCGGCCATCGTTTGTCCGTCTTCACGGAGGAGCATGCGTACATCATCGGCGCGGGCCAAGCCTCCGTCGTGCCGCAATCGAGGGATCAGCGCGGCCAGGCGTCGATGAGCTTGCGGTGCGTCGCCTCCAGGTGCTCGGGGATCACCTTGACGTCGGCGAGCACCGGCATGAAGTTCGTGTCGCCCGCCCAGCGCGGCACGACGTGCAGGTGGACGTGGTCGACGACGCCCGCGCCCGCGACGCGCCCGAGGTTCCAGCCGGCGTTGTAGCCCTCGGGCGAGTAGAGCTCCGAGAGCGCCCGCATCCCCTCGGCTCCGAGCCGGTGGATCTCGCGGGCCTCGTCGTCGGTCAGCCCGCCGAAGTCGCCGACGTGGCGGTACGGGGCGACCATGAAGTGCCCCGACGCGTAGGGGAACCGGTTCAGCAGCGCGAACGCGTGGTCTCCGCGGTGGACGACGAGTGCGTCCTCGCCTTCCTGGGCAACGCAGAACACGCAGCCCTCCTGCTCGTCCGCGCTCTGGATGTAATCGAGCCGCCACGGGGCCCACAGTTGCTTCGTCACGAGGCCGCTTCTACCAGACGTTGACAGCCGGACGCGAAGCACGTAGAAGCCAAAGAGCATCTCCCGCCCGATCGAAAGGAACGCCATGTCGCCCAGGGGTCTCGTTCCCGCGCTCTTCGCGCTCGCACTCGCGTTTGCCGTGCCGGCGTATGCGCACACCTACGACTTCGACACCGTGCCGGACGCGGCAGGCGACGGCGACCCGGACATCACACGGGTCGTCACGGGCAGCAACTCGGCCGGCTCGATCACGTTCGTCGTCGGCATCGGCAACCGCTCGCAGCTCGCGGCGACCGAGCTCGTGCAAATCCTGATCGACTCCGACAACAACGTTGGGACGGGCCAGCAGCCGAACGGCGTCGAGTACGAGCTCGAGATGTCCGCACAGGACGTCCATCTGCTCCGCTGGAACGGCTCGACCTTCGAGCGCGTCACGTCGCAGACGGCGTACGGCTACATCTACAAGGGTTTCCGGTTGATGGTGAACAAGAGCGAGCTCGGCGGCGTGCCGAACGGCGCCTTCCGCTACTGGGTGCACACGACCGCGGGCGCGGCGAGCGACGACAGCACCGCGAGCCCGCATGCGATCTCGCAGCAGGTGGTCCAGCTGCGGATCAGCGAGTTCGCGACCCTCAAGACGGTCAAGGTCGGCAAGCAGTACGGCGCCGCGATGCGCGTCTTCCGCAGCGATCTCAACGAGAACACGAGCGACGGCCTCGTCCGCTGCGTCGCGAAGGTCGGGAAGAAGACGCTGAAGATCGCGGCCGTCTTTCCGGAGGACATCGCGGGCTGCATCGGGACCGCCCCGAAGACCGCGAAGAAGAAGACGATCAAGCTCACCCTCTCGCTGACCCTCGACGGGGCGACCGTCTCCCGGACGGTCTCGATCAAGGTCAAGTAGCCGGTTGAATCGAGTCCGGCGGGGTCTATAGGGTTCCGCCGTGCTCCGATGCGAGGAGTGCCGAGCGGAGACCGCACAGGCGCGGGGATGGCGGGCCCTCGTCTGCGCGGACCCCGAGGATCCGACCGACGAGCCCGTCGTCGCTTTCTACTGCCCCGGGTGCGCCGAGCGCGAATTCGGCTTCGCCGCGCGCGACCGCTCCCGGGCGGGCGGCCCGCGGAGCCTGGTCGACCGGCTCCACAACCCGAGCGGCCGCGAGTGCGGCTGCCCGCCCGAGTGCTGGTGCAAGCGAACGCCGATCGGGCGGGTGCTCCGCTGGTACATCCCGTCGCGGCACCACCTGACGGTGGTCGCGCGCTAGCACGCGCGCTGCGATGGTCGCCACCGCACGACGTCTGCTCAGGGCGGTGAAGCTTCTCGCGACCGACGGGAAGATCCCGCGACCGTTGCGCGGGCTCGCCGGCTTCGGTGTCCTGCCTGTGCCCGGTCCGCTCGACGAGGTCGCGCTTCTCGTCGTCGGCCTGCTGCTCTGGGTGTTCTATCGGGAGCGGCTTCGCCTGGCGTGGAGCGCGGCCGCGTGAGCTAGAGCCAGCGCTTCAGGCGGAAGAAGCCGAGCATCCCGCCGATCGTCACCGCCATCACGGCGACGATGACCCAGAACGCCGCGTGCGTCTCCCAGCCGGGGAACTGCACGTTCATCCCGAAGATGCTCGCGATCAACGTCAGCGGGAGCAGGATCACGCTGAAGACCGTCAGCACGCGCAGGACGTCGTTGTGGCGGTGCGCGATCACGGTCTCGTTCGTCTGCTCGAGCGCCTCGACGACCTCTTTGTAGTTGTCGAGCAGATCCCAGATGCGCTCGGACGCGTCGACGAGGTCGTCGAAGTAGAGCTCGAGGTTCTCGGGGAGGAAGCGCTCGACCGACCGCTCGAGCAGCCGGAGCGTCGGCCGCTGGGGCTTGATGATCTTGCGGTAGGAGATGATCTCCTGCTTGACGTTCGAGATGTCGCGCACGAGGTCCTCGGAGCGCACCTCGTGGATGTCGTCCTCGATCTTGTCGAGCTTGTGCGCGATCTTGTCGAGGATCGGGAAGCAGTAGTCGAAGAGGTCGTCGAGCACCTCGTAGAGCAGGCGGCCCGAGCCCTTCGAGAAGAGCTCCTCGCGGAACTCCTCGTCCTCCGCGCAGCGGTTGAAGAGCCGGTCGACCGGGAGCAGTAGGACGTTCGGCATCGTGACGAGGTAGTCGTGGCCGAGTGCGATGTCGAGCTCCGCCGCGTTCAGCCGCTGCACCGCGCTGTCGTACCAGGGGAAGTGCAGGACGGTGAAGATGTAGTCCGGGTGGACGTCGACCTTCGGTCGCTGGCGCTTCGAGAGGATGTCCTCGACGTCGAGCGGGTGCCAGCCGAAGCGCTCCGCGAGCTCGAGCGCCGTCTCCGCGTCGGGAGCGCTGACGTGAAGCCAGGTGAGACCCTGCGCGCTGAGCTCAGCGACGCGCGGCCGCGCGGCGATCTCCGCGATACCGGCACGGCTGCGGCGCCTGATGCGAGGCAGGCTGGGCATCGGTACTGAGCGGATCTTCCGTACGCGCGGTCATGACGCGGGGATTCTACCCGCCTGCCCGTTCTCCTAGACCTGCCGGCGCCGGCTCGAGGTCGCCGTGGACGAGGCCCGGCTCGCGCTCGGCGCGAGGAATCCGTCGCAGCGGCTGCGGCACGAGCCGCTCGAGCGCGAGCGCTCCCGCCGACGCTGCGACGAGGACGAGGGCGGCGAGCGGCCAGAGCGCGAACGGCGCGCGCGCGAGGATCAGGCCGCCGACAGCGGGGCCGACGGTCCCGCCGAGTCCCCACGACATCGAGTGGAGCGCGAAGTACCGGCCGCGGAGACGATCGCTGCCGAGCTCGCCGACGAGCGCCTGGTGCGCCGGGCCGTGGAAGCACTCGCCGACGCCGAAGACGATCACGAAGAACGTCACGAAGACGAATGCCGTCGTCGCCTCGAGCCAGTACCCGGTCGCGTCGATCCCGAGCCACGCAACCGCCCAGAGCAACGGCATGAGCGCGAGCGCGCGCATGCGGCGGCGTCCCTCGATCCATCGGGAAAGCGGCAGCTGCGCGAGGACGATCGTGATCGTGTTGAAGAAGAAGACGACCCCGATCTGGCGCTCGTTCAGGTGTCCGTGGTCGCGGACGAACGGCGGCAGCAGGTTCAGGAGCGAGTAGCCCGCCGCGACGAAGAGGAAGTTGAGTGTCCAGAGGCCGAGGAACAGTCGGTCTCGGAGCACCTCGCGGTACGAGCCCGCCGACTCGCCTTCGCGGAGCGGCTTCGTGCCGGGGTCGTGGATGAACGCGAGCACGCCGACGTACGCGAGGAACGTCAGTCCGTCGAGGACGAAGAGGACCGTGAACGACGTCGGGTTGTCGACGGTCGCGATGAGGCCGCCGACGAGCCCGCCGAGGCCGACCCCGAGGTTCATCGTCACGCGTTGCTGCGCGAACGCCGCATGCAGCCGCTCCGCTGGGGTGAGGCGCGAGATGAGCGTCGACTGGCTCGGCCAGAACGCCGCGCTCCCGATGCCCTCGATCGCGAGCAGGACGTACGCCTGCCACGGCTCGCGGACGAGCGGCAGCAGCCCGAAGCCGAACGCCTGCACGACGAGACCGCAGGCGAGGGTGGGTCGGGCGCCGAGCCGGTCGATGATCGGGCCCATCGCGACGCCTGCGGTCAGCTGCGCAGCTGCCGAGATCGCGATCGCGATGCCGGCCGTCGCGATCCCGAACCCGCGCACGTTGTGCAGATAGATCGCGAGGAACGGGAAGACGATCCCGTTCCCGAACGAGTTCGCGACCCCGCCGATCTGCAGGAGCCAGACGTCGCGGGGCAGCTGCGGGTCGAGCGATCGAAGGTAGCCCCGCACGGCGCGAGGCTACCTCCGTGTCCCCCGAATTAGCCGCGCGCGCGGTTGACCAGGCGCTCGATCCGCGCAGGCGCGCGGTCGAGGAGCTTCTGCGCGCGCGTCGCGTCGAGCTTGCCCGCCGCGACGGCGGCGTCGACCTTCGCCTTGAAGCCGGCGAAGATGGCCGCCTCGAGACCGTCGACGGACTTGCTCTTCGTCGTCGCGACCTGTGCGAGCGACTTGCCCGACCGGAGCTCGCGGACAAGCGCCTTGCGATCGAGGTCGAGGTAGTCGGCCGCGATCTTCAGGAAGCCGCCGCGAAGCTGTGCCTTCGCCTTCGCGGGCCGTGCCTTCGGGACGCGGTTCACGAGCTTCTGGATGCGGGCCGGCGCGGCTGCGAGCACCTTCTGCGCACGCGTCGCGTCCAGCTTGCCGGCCGCGACGGCCGCGTCGACCTTCGCCTTGAATGCGTTCAAGATCGCGGTCTGGAGGCCGGCGACGCTCTTGTTGCGAGCACCCGCGACCTGCGCGAGCGACTTCCCGGAGCGGAGCTCACGGGCGAGCGCCTTCCGGTCGAGGTCGAGGTAGGTGGCAGCCGCTTGGAGCAGGCTGCCGTGGGCCTTCACGGCGACTGCTGCTCTCGGCTTCTCCTTCGCACCGGAGGCGGCGAGCGCGGCGGTGCCGCCGGTGCCGAGGGCGAGGAGTGCGGCGAGGACGAGGATCGAACGGCGCATCGAGTCGAGTTCCTTTCGGTTCGGGACTCGCGGAGAGTAGTCGCGCCGGGGCGCGAACTGTGTCAACGCTGCGTAAAAGTGCTGCGTACGATGCCCACGTGATCCGCATCGGCTCGGTCGTTCTGCGCGTGGACGATCTGCAACTCCAGACCGATTTCTGGGAGGCGGCGCTCGGGTACGAGCGTCGGGAGAGCGACAGCGACGACTTCGTGCTGCTCCGCCCGAAGGACGGCCTCGGCCCGAACCTCTCGCTCGACCGCGTCAACTCGACGTTGCAGATCCCGCCGCGCATCCACCTCGACCTCTACTCGGAGGATCAGGCCGTTGAGGTCGAACGCCTGCTCGCGCTGGGCGCGACCGAGGTGCACTGGGACAAGCGCCCACCGGACGCGGACTACGTCATCCTGGCCGACCCCGAGGGCAACCGCTTCTGCGTCGTAGACATCAGCGAGTAGGGCACGGCGAGTTCCCCTGGCGCGTTGACGAGGGTACGGAACGCTGTGCACCCGTCGGCGCGTATCCGCCGAACGGCTACGGCCTGTACGACACGGCCGGTCGCCGGAAGCTCAGCCCCCCACGACAGGCACCGACGTAAGCGGCGTGACGCCCACATCGCCACGTACGCTCGCTTGCAGCCCGTGGAGTGGCAGCTGCGCATCTACGAGATCGAGGACGGCGAGCTCGACGCCTGGATCGCCGAGTGGCGCGAGCACGTCGCTCCACTGCGACGGCGACTCGGTTTCCGGATCCTCGGCCCGTGGGTCGACGGGCACACCTTCGTCTGGCTGCTCGGCTTCGAGAACGGCGAAGAGTTTGCGAGCGCCGACGCGAGCTACTACTCGTCGAGTGAGCGCCGCGCCGTCGACCCCGACCCGGCACGACACATCAAGTCGGCCACC
>DASTHC010000051.1:0-3851 GCA_035718485.1 Gaiellaceae bacterium | reverse complement strand
AGGTCCGGCGTGAACTGAATGCGCGCGAACGTCATGTCGAACGTCTGCGCGAAGCTGCGCGCGATCCGCGTCTTCGCGAGGCCAGGGAAGTCCTCGATCAGAACATGCCCGTCGGCCAGGAACCCGAGCAGCACGAGCTCGAGCGCGTCGCGCTTTCCGAGGACCGCCCGCTCGATCCGCCGCTCGAGCAGCTGCCACTCCTCCTCGCGCTCCGGATAGCCGACGCCGAGCCGGATCAGGAAGCGGTCGAGCTGCGCCTCGGGCAGCGGATACGTGCCCTCGTACTCGATCGGGTTCTGCGTCGCGATCACGAGAAACGGCGGCTCGAGCTGGTGGCTCGTCCGCTCGATCGTGACCTGCCGCTCCTGCATCGCCTCGAGCAGCGCGGCCTGCGTCTTCGGCGGCGCACGGTTGATCTCGTCGCCGAGGAGCAGGTTCGCGAAGATCGGCCCCGGCCGGAACTCGAAGTCTCCGGCCCGCTGGTCGTAGATCGCCGAGCCCGTGACGTCGGAGGGCATGAGGTCGGGCGTGAACTGGATGCGCTGGAAGCGCATGTCGCACACCTGCGCGAAGGAGCGCGCGATCAGCGTCTTCGCAAGGCCTGGGTAGTCCTCGAGCAGCACGTGCCCGTCCGCGAGGAACGCGAGCAGACACGTCTCGAGCGCGGAGCGCTTCCCGACGACCGCCTTCTCGACCTCGTCGAGGATCCGCTCGGCTTGCTCGCCGACCTGCTCGATCGAGAGCTGCTCGTTCACGCTCGTATTCTCTCGATCTCGTCGACCGCCGACTCGATGTGCGCGAGCGGCGGGCCGGGCGCCCGTCGGTCGGGCGGCGGCTGGCGCTCCGGGTCGACGATCGCCCAGAGCTCGGGCGAGAGGACCGGCTCGGCGTGCTCGAGCTGCAACCCGTAGCGGCGCCAGACCGCCGCGTCGGTCGCGGCGACAAGCGTCGGCCGGAGCCGGAAGTGGAAGTCGGCGGTGTTCTCGACCGAGAGCGCGACCTGCCGCTCGAGCCGCTCGAGCTCCTCCGGGCGCCCGTGGTGGACCGGTCGGGTGCGAAGCGCGGCCGCGAAGGCCGATTTCGTCCGGCGTGCCACGAACGCGGTCGCCGCGCTGAGCGTCGCGATCGCGAGCCCTCCGACGACGAGCGCGTAGATCCGGAGCACGAGCTCGCGGTCGACCGGGGCGAGCATCAGGACGAGCCCGACCGCCGCCGTGGCGAGCGCCGCGAGCGGAACCCAGCGGAGGAGGACGTGCCTCACGCCGCCTGCCTCAGGTCGTCGCGCACCGCTTCGAGCGACGCGACCGCCTCGGCGCGCATCGCCGCGTCGATCTCGTGCCGGCTGAAGCGCGCGCGCTCGAACAGCTCGGTCAACGCGTGAGCGGCCTCGGCCCGCACGTCGAGCTCGCGCAGCACACGTGCGAGGTACTCGAGCGGCGCCTCGTGCGGTTGGCGCGCGTGGCCGTGCGCAGCGAGCACGTTCTCCATGCGGACGTACGCCTGGATGACGGCGCGCCTCGGATCGGGGTCGAGCTCGAGCTCCTCGAGCGTCTCGTTCAGCACCTCCTCGAGCTCCTCGGCGGCCGTGTGCTCGCGCCGCGGCGGCCGCCGGCGCCGCTCGTACAGCACGATGCCGACGACCCCCGCACCGGCGAGGATCGCGACCCACCACTGGAACTGGGGACCCGGCGCGCTGTCGAATCCCTTCGGGCTGTCGGGCGGCGTGCCGGGCATCCCGGCTTCTCCGCGCTGCTCCGTCTGCCGGTCGCGGAAGGGGTTGGCGCCCGAGTATGTGAAGTAGAAGGCGAGCGCGCCCATCAGGAAGATGAAGCTGATGACGCCCATGCCGCGGGGCCGCTCGACCTTGACGCCCCCGCCCGGTCCGGTCATCGCCCAGACGACGAGCGCGAACATGCCGAGGATGAGCAGGACCGCGAACGTGAACGCGTAGTCCACGAACGCGCCGGGCACCGTCCTGTCCTCGAGGCCGCCGCCCCACTCGTTGCCGCTGCTGCCCGCGGCGACGAGCGCGAGAAGCCCGAGGAGCGAAAGTCCGATCAACGCGGTCCGCATCGCACCTATCTAAGACGACCGCGGAGGGCGTTTAGCCGTTTCCGGGCAACCCCGATACGCTCGGACCCGTGAGCATCCTCGACGCGCTGAACACCGACGTCCTCGTCGTGGCGCTTGCGATGTTCCTCGCGATCGCGGCGTTCAAGGCGACGCAGTGGCTGCCGGTGCCCGCTCCTGCGCTGCTCCTGGTCGCCGCCGCAGTCGCGTCCGACCTCTGGCCGTCGCTCGGGATCGACATCGTGACGGTCGAGCGGATCGGCGTCGTCGCGCTGATCGTCATCCTCCTCGACGGCGGCATGCACGTCGGCTGGCGTCGCTTCCGCGCGTCCGCGTACCCGATCGCGACGCTCGGGATCCTCGGCACCTTCCTCACCGCGGCGATCGTCGCCCTCGCCGCCCACTACGTGCTCGACTTCAGCTGGATCACGGCGTGGCTCCTCGGTGCCGCAATCGCACCGACGGATCCGGCGGTGATGTTCTCCGTCCTCGGCAACAAGGAGATCGGCGGGCGCAGCGGCACGATCCTCGAGGGCGAGTCCGGCGCGAACGACCCGGTCGGGATCGCGCTCATGATCGGGATCCTCGAATATGCAACGTCCGACGAGGGCTCCCTCTGGCTGATCGCGCGCGAGCTGCTGCTCGAGATGTCGGTCGGGCTCGTCGTCGGCCTCGTGGGCGGACGGCTCCTGATCCCGCTCATGCAGCGGGTGTCGCTGCCGCGCGAGGGGCTCTACCCGATCCGCGTGCTCGTCGCGGGCGGGATCGTCTACGGCGTCGCCGCGGAGCTGCACGGCTCCGGCTTCCTCGCCGTCTTCATCCTCGGAATGCTGATCGGCGACGTGCACGCGCCGTACAAGACGGAGATCGAGCGCTTCCACACGTCGCTCGCGACGCTCGCCGAGATCGCGGTGTTCGTGGCCCTCGGCCTTGCGATCGTCGGGCCGAGTGACATCTGGGGCGACATTCCGGAAGGCGTCGTGCTGGCGCTCGTCGTCGCGCTCGTCGCGCGGCCGATCGCCGTCTTCCTCCTGCTGCAGCGCGTGCGCCTCCGCCGGAACGAGAAGCTCTTCATCGCGTGGGGCGGCCTGAAGGGCGCCGTGCCGATCCTCCTCGCGGCGATCGCACTCGTCGCCGACGTCGAGGACTCGCTCTCGATCTACAACATCGTGTTCGTCGTCGTCCTGCTCTCGGTGCTCGTCCAGGGCGCGACGATCCCGTACGTGGCGAAGCGGCTCGGCGTCCCGATGCGGATGGTCGAGCCGGAGCCGTGGGACGTCTCGATCCGGCTCCGCGAGCCGGGCCAGGTGCAGCGCTACACGGTCGGCCCGCGCTCGCGTGTCGTCGGCAGCGCGATCCGAGACCTGCCGCTCGGCGAGCGCGCGTGGGTCTCGTTCGTCGTGCAGGACGGGCAGGCGCTGCAGGCGCGCGGCTCGCACGTGTTCCGCGTCGGCGACGAGGTGCACCTGCTCGGGGAGCCCGAGGACGAGCGCGTGCTCCAGCGTCTCTTTGAGGGCCCGCCCGCGGTCGCGGAGCACGTGTGACGACTCCCGCAGACGTCGTCGCGGTGAGGTCTAGAATCGGCGCGCTGTCGGCGGACTCGACCATGGGAGGGTGAGGCAGAGCTGGCCAAGATTCTCTGTGTCCTGTACGACGATCCGGTCGACGGGTATCCGGACTCGTACGCGCGGGATGCGATTCCCACGATCGAGCGCTACTACGACGGTCAGACCACGCCGTCCCCCGAGCGGATCGACTTTCGGCCGGGTGAGCTCTTGGGC
>DASTHC010000050.1:0-8704 GCA_035718485.1 Gaiellaceae bacterium | reverse complement strand
GCGCGCGACGACGGCCTGGGCGTGTTCGCGGGCGCGGTCGACGGCACCGGCGTCTTCGCCGCGCCCTGGCTCGCGCCGGACGACGTCTCGCGCACCTTCGTCTGGGCCGCGCTCGACTGCCCCGGTGCGATCGGCGTCGGTTGGGACGGGCGCGGCGACTGGCTGCTCGGCCGGATGACCGGCGAGGTCCTCGGCGTGCCCTCGCCGGGAGAGCGGTGCGTCGTGGTCGCCTGGCCGCTCGGCCGCGAAGGGCGGAAGGGCTTCGCCGGCACGGCGGTCTACCGAGGGGACGAGCTGCTCGCCCGCGCGCGCCAGACCTGGATCGCCCTCCGCTAGGCGCGCCGCAGCCGGACCGCGTTCAGGTCGTTCTCGAGGATCTCGTCGATCCGGCCCTCGAGCTCGTCGGGCGGATCGTGCTCGGCGTGCAGGTAGCGGCCGCTCAGCCGGTCGAACCGCCCGGACGCGAGCTCCCGGACGAGCTCCGGCGCGAGCTCCGGCGGGGTCCACGGCGCGTCGTCGCCGAGCCGGCCGCCGATCATGTCCGTCCGCACGAGTCCGGGGCTGATCGGGAACACGGGAATCCGCCCCTCGAGCTGGAGCGCCAGCGTCTCGCCGTAGCGGTTCACCGCGGCCTTCGACGTGCTGTACGCGGTCCCGCGGGAGCCCGGCAGGTACGCCGCACCGCTCGCGGTGATCACGATCCGGCCCCGGCCGCGCTCGAGCATCCCCGGGATCACCGCGCGCGTCGAGAGGTAGACGCCGAGCACGTTGATCTCCTGCACGTGCCACCACTCGTCGGGGTCGACCTCCCAGGCGGCCGTCTCCTCGATCATCACGCCGGCGTTCGCGACGAGCAGGTCGATCGGCCCGAGCTCTCGCTCGACTGTCTCGACCATCCGCTCGACGTCCTCGCGCTTCGAGACGTCGGCCTCGATCGCGAGCCCGTCGATCTCGCGCGCGACCTCTTCGACCTGTGCGCGCGTCCGGGCGGAGACGGCGACGCGCATGCCGGCGCGGGTGAGCTCGCGCGCGATGTTCGCGCCGATCCCGCGGCCGCCTCCGGTGACGAGCGCGATGCCGGTCAGATCAGACGGCACGGGCGATCTCCTCCAACGAGTCGGGATTCTCGAGCGACGACAGGTCGCCCGGGTCCTTCCCCAATACCTTCGCACGAACCGCGCGGCGGACGATCTTGGCCGAGCGCGTCTTCGGGAGCGCGCCGACGAAGACGATCCGCTCGGGCGTGAAGGCCTTGCCGAGCTCCTCCGCCACGCGCACGGCGACCTCCTGCTCGGTGACGTCCGCGTCCGGCGTGCGGACGCAGAAGATCCAGGCGACCTCGCCCTTCACGTCGTGCGGGACGCCGACGGCCGCAGCCTCGGCGACCGCGGGGTGCGACACCGCGGCGGACTCGAGCTCGGCCGGGCCGATGCGCTTGCCCGCGATGTTGAGCGTGTCGTCGGAGCGTCCATGGAGGAACCAGTAGCCGTCCCCGTCGACGGACGCCCAGTCGCCGTGCGTCCAGACGCCGGGGAAGCGCCGCCAGTACGTGTCGAGGTAGCGCTCGGGATCGCCCCAGATCCCGCGGGTCATCCCGGGGAACGGGCGCTTGCAGACGAGCTCCCCGACCTCGCCCCGCACCGACCTTCCAGCGGCGTCGAAGACGTCCATGTCCTCGCCGAGCGCGGGGAAGCCGAGCGAGACCGGCTTGATCGGGTACGCGACGCAGACCGAAAGGAAGCACGCGCCGACCTCCGTGCCGCCGCTCAGGTTGACGATCGGCGTTCGCCCGCCGCCGACCTTCTCGTGGAGCCAGAGGTACGGGTCGGGGTTCCACGGCTCGCCGGTCGTCGCGATCGCGCGCAGGGACGAGGTGTCGGCCTGCGGCTCGCCCTTTGGGATCAGCGCGCGGATGAGCGTCGGCGAGACGCCGAGCATCGTCACGCGCTCCTGCTCGATCGTCCGCCAGAGCCTGTCGTCCGGCCAGTCGGGCGCGCCTTCGGCGAAGACGATCGTCGCGCCGACCGCACCGGCGCCCACGACGGTCCAGGGACCCATGATCCATCCCATGTCGGTCGCGAAGTGGACGACGTCGCCCTCGTTCACGTCGGTCTGGTACGCGACCTCGCGGGCGATCGAGACCAGGAAGCCGCCGTGAACGTGGAGCACGCCCTTCGGCTGGCCCGTCGTGCCGGACGTGTACGTGAGCAGGTACGGGTGCTCGGACTCGACGTCGAGTGCCGGCAGCTTCCCCGGCTGCCGCCCGACGAGCTCCGGCCACTCGGCGCTCCGGCGGTTCCACTCGATTACCTGCACGTCGAGCCCGGCTGCCGCCTCGTCGACCGTCTCGCGCATCGGCATCCAGCGGCCGCGCCGGAACGATCCGTCGGCGCAGATCACCACTTTCGCCTCCGAGGCTTCGAGCCGCTGCCGGACGGCCGGAGCGGCGAAGCCCGAGAAGACAGGCAGCTGAACCGCGCCGACGTGCGCGCACGCGTGCGCCGCCACCGCGACCTCGGGGCACATCGGCATGTAGATCGCGACGCGGTCGCCCGGCGCGACGCCCAGCTCGACGAGCGCCTCCGCCAGCCGCACGGTCTCCTCGGACAGCTCGCGGTACGTGCGGGCGCGCCGCTCGCCGTTCTCTCCGAGGAACACGGCTGCGACGTCGTCCGGGCGGCGCGTCGCCCAGCGATGGACGCAGTTCGTCGCGATGTTCAGCCGGCCGCCGACGAACCACTTCGCCCATTCGATCCCGGCCGACTCGTCGAGCACCTGGTCCCAGCGCCGCGTGAACTCGAGGTCGAGGTCCTCGACCACCGCGGGCCAGAAGCGTTCCGGGTCCTCGACCGAGAGCCGGTGCAGCTCCGTGTAGCTCTCGCAGCCCAGCCTGCGCCAGAGCCGGACGACGTTTGCCTGCTCGAATCGCTCTCGCGAAGGCGACCAGACGAAGTCGGACATTGCGGCGATCCTAGCCACTGATAGCTTGGGTGCCCACTAACCTAGTGATCACTAACCCTTAGGAGTTGCAAGTGAGACAGCGCCTCTACTCGAGCGAGAACCGCAAGTGGTGGACGCTCGGCGCGGTCGCGTTCGGCCTCTTCATGATCATGCTGGACAACACGGTCGTGAACGTCGCGATCCCGGCGATCCAGCGCGACCTCGGCGTGGGGCTCTCCGAGCTCGAGTGGGTGGTGGCCGGCTACGCGCTGAGCTTCGCAGCGCTGATGCTGACCGGCGGCAAGCTCGCCGACCTGATGGGCCGGCGCCGCATCTTCGTGCTCGGGATCGTGATCTTCACCGTCTCGTCGCTCTTCTGCGGCTTGGCCGACAGCGGGGAAGGCCTGATCGGGTGGCGGATCGTCCAGGGTGTCGGCGCCGCGCTGATGAACCCCGCAACGCTGGCGATCATCGCCGCGACCTTCCCGCCGCGCGAGCGCGGGACGGCGATCGGCATCTGGGCGGGCGTCTCCGCGCTCGCACTCGCGATCGGCCCGCTCGTCGGCGGACTGATCACGGAGCACGCGAGCTGGAACTGGGTGTTCCTGATCAACGTGCCGGTCGGGATTCTCGGCATCGTCGCGAGCTACCTGCTCATCGACGAGTCGCGCGACATGTCCGAGAACCAGCGGCTCGACCTGACGGGCCTCCTCCTCTCCGGCATCGGGCTGTTCTCGCTGACGTATGCGCTGATCGAGGCCAACAGCTACGGCTGGGCGTCCGCGCGCATCGTCGGCTTCTTGGGAGCCGCCGCTGTGCTCCTCGTTGCGTTCGTCGTCTGGGAGCTGAGGACCCGCGTCCCGATGCTCGATCTCTCGCTCTTCCGGAACGGCACGTTCGCCGGTGCGAACGTGGTGATCCTGCTCGTCGGCTTCGCGATGTTCGGGATCTTCTTCTACGTGTCGCTCTACATGCAGAGCATCCTCGGCTTCTCGGCCGTCCAGGCCGGCGCCGCCTTCCTGCCGATGACGCTCTTGATCATCGTGTGCGCCCCGATCGCGGGGAAGCTCTCGGATCGCGTCGGCTCGCGCTGGCTGATGACCGGGGGGATGACGCTCCTCGGCATCCAGCTCCTCTACTACTCGACGCTCGGGACGACCGCCGGGTTCTTCAACCTGCTTCCCGGCCTGCTGATCGGCGGGGTCGGGATGTCGCTCACCATGACGCCGTCCGCGGCGGCGATCATCGGCTCGGTCGCGGTCGACAAGGCCGGGGTCGGGTCCGCGGTGATGAACAGCATGCGCCAGGTCGGCGGCTCGCTTGGCATCGCAACGCTGGGCGCGATCCTCGCGCACGGGATCGCTGGACGACACACGCCGGAGGCGTTCGTCGACGGCTACTCGATGGCCCTCCGGGTCGGCGCGATCGTGACGTTCGCCGGCGCCGTCGTCGCCGTCGCGACCGTGCGCAAGGTCCGGCATGAGCCCGTGCTCGCGGCGGAGGCAGCGTGAGCGCGACCGCCCCGCAGCGCCTGCCCGCGGCCGAGCGCCGCCGCGCGCTCGTCCAGGCCGCGCTCCGTGTGTTCTCGAACCAGAGCTACGACGGAGCCACGACCGCGGAGATCGCCCGTGAGGCCGGGGTGAGCGAGCCGATCCTCTACCGACACTTCGCCTCGAAGCGCGAGCTGTACTTCGCCTGCCTCGAGGAGGGGTGGCGCCGCTTCCGCGAGGCGATCGAGGAGGCGCTCGCGGCCGAGCCCGACCCGGCCCGCTGGACCGACGCGATCTCGCGGGTCGCCCGCTCCTTCCACGAGCGCGGCGAGTGCAAGCCGACGAGCCTCTGGGTGCAGGCCATCAACCAGGCCGCCGAAGACCCCGAGATCCGGAAGGCGATTCGGAAAAACCTGCGGGAGGTGCACGCCTTCTTCGAGGGGATCATCCGAGAAGGGCAGGCGCGGGGAGGCATTCCGGCCGACCGCGACGCGAGCGCCGAGGCCTGGATCCAGCTCGGCGTCGGCCTGCTCCGCTCGATCTCGAGCCGGGTCGGCGGGCTCCTCTCGCCGGACGACTTCGGCGCCATCACCAGCTCGAGAGCCGCCTGGTTGAGCGGAAAACGCCCCTAGAAAAGGAAACCCCCCGGGCTGCGGCCCCCCGGGGGTTTCCTTGTCTGCGCCTGACCCACCTGAGGCGACTACCCGGTGGCCTTGGCTCTGCGGCCCAGCCACGCCACCGGGTTGTGTGTCGCCCTGGCGCGCCCCCTGCGCCTGGCCTGGCGTCCGGCCGGGCGGCAAGGTTGGAGCTCACTCTAGGAGCCGTGTCTGTCCGTGTCAAGTAACTCGATCAAGTGATTTCGAACCATCCTGGTTGACCCGAATCTCGTGGAGACATGCCCCTTTAGGGGGATACCGAACGAGAACGACTTGCACTTTGGTGAAGTATGGAGAACACTCTCTCCTCGCCGTCATGAACCGAACCGTCCGCAGCCACCAGCGCACGACGAAGCCCGCAGCCCTGGGCCTCGGCGAGCGCCTCCGCCAGCTCCGCGTCGCCGCGGGGATGACGCAGGGCGAGCTCGCGGGCGACCGCTTCTCGAAGGAGTACGTCAGCCAGATCGAGCGCGGGAAGACCCGGCCGACCTCGGAGACGATCGAGTGGCTGGCGCAGCGCCTCCACTGCGACGCCGGCTTCCTCGCGAACGGTGTCTCCACCGACGAGCGTGGACGCGTCGAAGGCGCGCTCGCGCGGGCCGAGGCGCTCATGCGCTCCGACCAGTGCGCCGCGGCGCTCGAGCTCTACGAGGCGACGCGGGCGTCGGTGCTCGCGACGGGCTCGCCTGAGCTCGAGGCACGTGCGCTCACCGGTGAAGCGCGCGCGATGGCGATCGAGGGACAGGTTCGCGAGTCGATCCCGCTCCTCGAGCAGGCGCGCGGGCTCGTCGAGAGCGCGAACGTCTCGGACGTCGAGCGCGCCGAAGTGGTGTACGAGCTCGGCGTCGCCCGCTACAAGCTTTCGAGCATCTCGACGGCGCTCGGGCTGTTCAACGCGGCCCTCGAGCTCGCAGAGCGCTCGGGCCTTCCGTCCGACCTCCTGCGCTCGAAGATCCTCGAGGCGCGCTCGCGGTGCTACCGCAGGCAGCGCGACTTCCAGGCGGCGAAGGAAGACGTCGAGCGCGCGCTCGAGCTCGCCCGCGCGGTCGACGACCAGCCCGCGATGGCGCACGCGTACTTCCAGGCCTCCGTGCTCGCAGACCGCGAGGGCCACTGGGTGCTCGCGCGCAAGTACGCCGAGCACGCCAAGTCGATCTACGAGGATCTCGCCGAGCACCGGCACGTCGGGCGCCTGCACAACAACATCGGCGCCTTCACCTTCATGCTCGGGAAGCCCGACGAGGCGATCCCGCACCTGAAGGAAGCTTTCCGCATCGCCCTCGACATGGGGAACGACGCCGACGCGGCGCAGGCCGTGTCGTCGCTCGCACAGGTTCACCTTCGCACCGGCCACCTCGAGCAGGCGGAAGAGCAGTCGCGCCACGCGCTGCGGTTGCTCGAGGGGCGGGTCGACTTCTTGGACGAGATCGGCAACGCGCAGCTCGTCCTCGGTCGCTCATTGCTCGAGCAGGGTCGGCTCGACGATGCAGCCGAGCAGTTCCGCGCTGCAGACGCGACGTTCGAGCAGCTCTCATCGGTCAGTCACCGCGCTGCGGCGTGGGTCGCCCTCGGCGACCTGGCGACCCGCAACGGCGAGGACCGCGAGGCTGCGCATTTCTACCGGCGCGCTGCAGAAGCCCTGCAGGACTTCCGGTTCTAAAGAGCGAGAGGAGGTGAACTCGAACACGATGATGAAGGCTCGCCTCACCCACCTGGCAGTTCTCATCGCCCTCGCGTGCCCGCTGTTCATGGGCAAGCTCGGCTGGCTCGGCATCTCCGACGGCGCCTGGTAGCACGCTCGGTACAGTCGAGGCGTGCGCGCGGCCACCGTTCTGGCAGTCGGTCTCGTACTGAGCTGCCTCGGCTGTGGGTCCAACGACGCCGCCTCGACGACGCCAAGCACTGCTGCTTCGCCGGGGTCGCTCCAGGCTCTCTGGCAGCGCCCGGGTGAAGACGTCGGTCTGGTGTTCGGCACCAACGACTACGCGCCCGGGCCCGTTCGGGTCTCGTTCCTCGTGGTCACGCACCGCGCCCGCTCGGTCGAGCGACCGACGGCACGCGTGTGGCTGTCGCGCGGGCTGAACCAGAAGCCCTTCCGTACGGGAACCGCGCGGCTCGAGGCCATCGGCGGCGGCCAGAAGATCTACGTGACGAGGCTGGACGTGCCCTCGGCGGGCACGTACTGGCTGCTCGCGGAGCCGGTCGGCGGCGCCAAGAAGATCCAGGGCGTCGGCAACGTCGTCGTGCAGAAGGACTCGCGCTCGCCGGCGCTCGGGGACGACGCGTTCCCGTCGAAGAACCCGACGCTCGACGACGCGCCGGCGGAGCAGATCACGACGGCCAGGCCGCCCGACACGGAGCTCCTGCGGACGTCGATCAAGAACGCGCTCGACCGGCACGAGCCGTTCGTCGTCGTGTTCGCGACGCCGAAGTACTGCCAGAGCCGCACGTGCGGCCCCGTCGTCGGCATCGTCGAGCGCGTGGGCGAGCGCTTCGCATCGACATCGGTTCGCTTCATCCACGTCGAGGTCTACGAGGGCAACAACCCGGCGCTCGGCGAGAACCGCTGGTTCAAGGAGTGGAAGCTCCAGAGCGAGCCGTGGGTCTTTCTCGTCGGGCCCGACGGCAAGATCAAGGCGAGGTTCGAGGGGCCGGTGTCCGAGCGTGAGCTCGGCGACGCCGTCTCCGAGTTTCTGACGTAGGCCGCGAAGCCTGACGTCGCGGGAAGCGACTCTTCACCTCGCGCGTCCTGGTCGATAGGGTTACTTCAAATCAGAAAGTAACGGGAGGGCAGACGATGGCCGAGAACGGCTATGCCAAGCCGGTGCTCGTCACGACCGAGTGGCTCGTGGAGCACTTGAACGACGACGACCTCGTCGTCGCCGAGGTGGACGAGAACCCCGACCTCTACGACGAAGGCCACATCCCCGGAGCGATCAAGCTCCACTGGCGCGACGACCTCCAGGACCCGATCGAGCGCGACCTGGTCGAGAAGGATGCCTTCGAGCGCCTGATGGGCGAGCGCGGGATCTCGAACGACACGACGCTGGTCGTCTACGGCGACAAGAACAACTGGTTCGCCGCCTACGCCTACTGGTACCTGAAGATCTACGGCCACAAGGACGTCCGCCTCCTCGACGGCGGCCGGCAGAAGTGGATCGACGAGAGCCGCGAGCTCTCGACCGATGTGCCGGAGACGGCCGCGGCGTCGTACTCGGCGCGCGACCGTGACGAGACGATCCGCGCCCGCCGCGACGCCGTGCTCCAGTCGATCGGAAAGGACGCGCTCGTCGACGTCCGCTCGCCGCAGGAGTTCTCGGGCGAGCTGATCGCGGCACCCGGCTACGAGCAGGAAGGCGCGCAGCGGGCCGGGCACATCCCGAGCGCGGAGTCGATCCCGTGGGCGCAGGCCGTAAACGACGACGGGACGTTCAAGAGCGCCGACGCGCTGCGCGAGCTCTACGGCGGCAAGGGCATCACGCCCGACCGCCAGGTCACGGCCTACTGCCGCATCGGCGAGCGGAGCGCCCACACGTGGTTTGTCCTTCGCGAGCTGCTCGGGTACGAAGACGTGCGAAATTACGACGGCTCGTGGACGGAGTGGGGGAACCTCGTGGA
>DASTHC010000049.1:0-12591 GCA_035718485.1 Gaiellaceae bacterium | reverse complement strand
GCGCCCGGCGAGAAGATCACCGCGCCCGTGCCCGACGGGAAGCTGACGACGATGGACGGGACGAGCATGGCGGCACCGCACGTCAGCGCCGCCGCCGCGCTGCTGATGGCGCGCTACTACGAGTTCGTCGGGCAGCCGGAGCGGATCAAGCAGGTGCTCTGTGAGAACGCCACGGACCTCGGGCGCGAGCGCCACTTCCAGGGGAACGGGATGCTGGACGTCCTCCGCTCGCTGCAGGCCGTGTGACGTGATCTTCACGCTCGAGTCGCTGCCCGCCGACCAGGGTGACAGCCTGCTGTTGCACTACGGCTCGACGTCCGACCCGCTCGTGGCCGTGATCGACGGCGGGCCGTCAGGCGTGTTCAAGCGCACGCTCCGCCCGCGGCTCGAGGAGCTGCGGACGAGCCGGGCCGACGGCGGCACGCTCGAGCTCCAGCTCGTCGCCGTCAGCCACATCGACGACGACCACATCCACGGCGTCCTCGACCTCGTGAAGGCCGTCGCGCGCGAGCAGGAAGAGGGCCGCGATCCGAGCTTCGAGATCCTCGGTCTGTGGCACAACAGCTTCGAGGATGTCGTCGGCGGCGGCGGCCCCGCCGGCGTTCCGGCCGCGGTCGCTGCGCTCGCGAAGGGCTCGGGGGTCGGAACGAAGGGCCTCAGCAAGCCCGCGAAGCTCGTCGCGGCGAGCATCGGGCAGGGCCGGAGCCTCCGCGACGCGGCGAACGCGCTCGACCTCGAGGTCAACCATCCGTTCGACGGCCTCGTCGCGGCGCCGGACACGGTGGACTGGGGAGACGGCCTCGAGTTCGTCGTCGTCGGTCCCAGCCGCGAGCGGCTCGACGACCTGCACAAGGCGTGGGAGCGGGACGTCCGCCGCCGCAAGCCGTCGGAGTCGAAGATCGCCGCCTATCTCGACTCGTCGGTCTACAACCTTTCGAGCATCGTCGTCCTGGCCCGCGCGAAGCGGAAGACGATGCTCCTGACGGGCGACGCGCGCGGCGACGACGTCCTCGCCGGGCTTCGCGAGGCCGGCTTGCTCCGCCGCTCGCCCCTGCACGTCGACGTGCTGAAGCTCCCGCACCACGGCAGCGACCGCAACGTCGAGACGGACTTCTTCCGCAAGATCGTCGCCGACCACTACGTCGTGTCGGCGGACGGCACGGACGACAACCCGGAGATGGCGACGCTGCAGATGATCTCCGAGTCGCGCGACGACGACGACTTCGTCGTGCACATGACCTACAACGAGGGGAACAACCGGCTCGGCGAGCGGCTCAAGGCGTTCCGCGCGAAGGAGAAGCGCGCCGGGCGCAAGTACGAGTTCCACTTCCCGGAGGGGCGCGGCGTCCCGTCGCTCAGGATCGACCTGCTCGATCCGCTGGCGGACTGATCAGCCGCGGCGGACACGCTCGCAGCCGGAGACTGCGTCGATGCGGTCGACGCGCGCGCCGTCGCGGCCGTTCCCGCACTTCACCGTGTCCCGCTGGCCGTCCTGCGCGAAGATGAAGTCCTTCCCGTTGCCGGCCGTGATCGTGTCGGTGCCGGGGCCGCCGTCGATGCTGTCGTTCCCCGGGCCGCCGTTCAGCAGGTCGTTCCCGTTGCCGCCCTCGAGCCGATCGTTGCCGGGGCCGCCGTCGATGCAGTCGTCCCCGTCCATCCCCCGCAGGCGGTCGTTCCCGGCGCCGCCGACGAAGCGTTCGCCGCCCGGGCCGCCGTCGAACAGGTCGCGGCCACGCGTGCCGTCGCGGCGCCGCTCGCACGGGCCGGGATACGCGAACACCGCGCGGATCGACGTGATGTTGAACGCGGGGAAGCTGCGGCACGTCGCGCCCGTGGCGCAGTAGGGCGCGCCGCCCTGCCACTGGACGAACCGCGCGCCGACCGCCTGGTTCGCGACCGCCTCGAGCGTCACCTTCTCGCCCTGCTGGAAGCGCGCCTTGCACGTCGGGTTGCACGTGATCGCCTCGCTCAGCCGCGAGCGACTCGAGTTGACCGTCCCGGAGCCGGCGGGCTCGACCGTGACGCGCAGCTGGGAGCGCATCCGCGGCGGGATCAGCTGCGGGTTGTCGGGATCGTCGCGGAACTTCGCGCCCACCACGTCGTCGCCCGAGAGGAGCACGGCGCAGGTCGGCGACGTGCCGGCTTCCTGGCAGGCGCCGGACCAACGCTCGAACTCGGAGGCCGGGGTCGCGGTCAGCACGACCTCGGCGAACGCGGGATAGCGCCGGTCGCGGCAGTCGTTCGATCCGGAGCAGTTGATCCGGCCGTCGGCGCTCGTCACGCGGCCCCGGATCGGGTTGCCCTGTGCGTCGACGAGCGGCTTGCCCGAGGCGTCCAGCAGGTCGCTGCCCTCGACCGAGACGTTGAGGCTGGTCGGCGTGAACGTGGCGACGACCGTTCGATCCGAGTCCACGTCGATCGTGCACGGGCCGGTGCCGGAGCACTCGAACACGCTCCAGCCGACGAAGCCGCTCCCCTGGGGCGTCAGCGTCAGGTCTTGTCCTTCCGTGACGGTGTACGAGCACGGCCGTCCGTTGTCGCGCGTGTCGCCGACGTCGCACGTCGTCCGGCCCGAGACGGCGACCGCGCCCTCGTTGCCCGTCAGGATGAGCTCGAGCGTCGCGTCCGCCGCTGCGCCGCTCGGCGCGCGGACGCGGGCCTCGGCGGCTGTTGCGACCCCCGCGCAGAGCGCGAGCGCGAACGCGACGGCCAGCGTGCGTGCAGGAACGACGGACGGCAGGGTGCGGCTCCCTTGGCGGCTGTCCTACCGTTCGAGGATGGCACCGGTCCGTGGTGCTGTCAATCGCAGCCGGCGAACGCATCGGCCTCGCGCGCACGGACGGCGGGCGTCAGGCGCTGAGCCGCCAAGCAGACGAGCTGGTCGAGCGGTCGGCACTCCGCGCACTCGAACAACGTCGTGCGACCCCCGCCGCCAGAGACGGCGACGAGCCGTCCGTGCGGTGCGAACGCAACGGCTTCCAGCCTGGCAGCTGTCCGCTTCGACGTGACAAGACTGCCGCCGGGAACCGTCCACACCTTCACCGCGCCGTCCCACCCGGCCGACGCGAGATACGCGCCGTCGGGACTGAAAGCAATGTCGGTGAGGGAATCGGGGTGGGCCTTGACCCGTGCGACGAGCCTTCGCGTCGGTGCGTCCCACAACGACCAGGTGCCGCTGTCGCTGCCGGCGGCGACGAGCTGGCCGTCGGGAGCGAACGCGACGCTGGTGATCGCGTTGAGCGCCGTGCCGCTCTGATCCCTGAGCACGATCGCCGGGCGGCCGAAGGACCCGTCGCGCCAGATGCGCACCGCGCGTCCGGCCCCGACCGCGAGCAGCCTGCCGTCGGGCGAGAATGCAACGCCGTCGACGCGCTCTGCGGGCGTGCGAAGACGAGCGACGAGCTTGCGTTGGCGCCAACGCCAGAGTTGCGCCGTTTCGCCTCTCCCGCCCGCGAGCACGAGCTCGCCGTCGGGCGACACCGCGGCGTCGTACAGCTCGAGCCCGACTGCACGTCCGAGTGCGCCGCGAGACTCACCGGTTCGCGCATCCCAGATCCGGACGGTGCCGTCGTCGCCTGCGCTCACGATCAACGTTCCCCCGAAGTCGAAACGAACGCTCTCGACCCAGTCCTCAGGCGTCGCTCCCTGCGCCGCGCTCTGGACCGGCCGCCGTGACGGCAGGTCCCAGATCCGGATCGCGCGGTTCCCGCCCGTCACGAGCCGCTTGCCGGCTGGGTCGAACGCGAGGTCCATGACCCTGAGGCGATCGGGCTCGACGAGCACCACGCGCACCGGGTCCGCGTCGACCGCCCAGAACCTGAGCGTGCGATCCGCGCTGCCGGTGACGATCCGCTTGCCGTCCCGTCCGAACGCGACGCCGAGAACGAGGCTGGCGTGTCCGCGGAGCTCGGCGGTCGTCGTGCCGGTGCGGAGGTCCCAGACCCGTGCGGTCTCGTCCTCACCTCCCGTGACGAGCGACCTGCCGTCGGGAGCGAAGGCGAGGCTTGTCACCTTGCCCTCGTGACCGATCAGGACGGTGACCCTGCGGCCGGCGAGGCTCCAGACCCGGGCGGAGCCTCTGTCGTCGCCCGCGGCGAGCCGGAGGCCGGTCGGATCGAAGGCAACCGCGGCGACATCGCTCTCGTGTCTACCCACGAAGATCGGGTTCGGACGCCGGACATCCCAGACGAACGCGCGCGTGCCGGCGGACGCTGCAACGCGACGACCGTCGGGCGAGAAGGCGACGGCTGTGATCGCGGCCGGCGGCCCAGGGGGCCGTAGCTCCCGCGCGAGCTTGCCGCCGTCCACGCGCCACAGCCGCACGACGCCTCCCCGGTGGCCCATCGCCGCTGTCCGACCGTCCGGGCTCAACGTCGCCGACAGGATCGGGTCGGGCGCCGCGACGCGCCAGAGCGGCTCCGCTCCGTTCGCTGCCGTCGGCCAGACGAACGCCCGCGACGCCGACGCACCGAGCACGCGCCGACCGTCGCGGCTCAGCGCGACCTGGAGCGTCTGGCCGCCCATGTCGAACGTCCGCGCCGAGCTCGTCGGCGAGTTCCAGACGCGGACGCCTCCTCGTCCGAGCGCGGCCGCGACGACCGGCGCGTCGGCCGCCGCGTCGAGATCGTTCACGCTCGCGCCGACGTCCACGATCGAGCGCAGCCTCGACGTTCGCAGCGCGCGGCGCAGCGCGCTGTCGGCCTCGTCAGTCGGCGCCGTCGTGGCAGCGCGTGCGGCAAGCGCGACGCTCCGCTCGGGATCGACGTCGAGCGCGGAAACGGACTGCGCCGCGTACTGTCGCGAGAGCGCAAGGCGTGCGCGTTCGTTCGCCCGGTCGCGCTGGACGAGCGCGAAGATCGCCGCGATCGTCGCGGCGATCGCGAGGAGCGTCACGGTCGTGATGGCCCCTCCGGCGAGCTGACGGGCGCGGCGGCGCTGTCGCACGTCCTCGCCGATGAGCGCGTCTTTGTCGACGCCGCGGATCGCCGCCGCGAGGCTCGCTGCGCCGTCGAGGAACAGCGGATCGCGCGCGAACGGCCGATCCTCACGGACGCCGGTGAAGTCGACCCAGAGCGGCTCGGCGTCGAACGCGCCGCGGAGTGAAGGGGGGAGCGCGTTCGTCCGTGCGCGATCGAAGTCGGCGCGCGCGTCGTCCCATTCGAGCGTGCCCTCCGTCAGCGCGAGGAACAGCCGGCCC
This sequence comes from Gaiellaceae bacterium, assembly GCA_035718485.1. Classification (GTDB taxonomy): domain Bacteria; phylum Actinomycetota; class Thermoleophilia; order Gaiellales; family Gaiellaceae; genus JACCTU01. Next base: position 7,394 of record DASTHC010000049.1, on the reverse strand, counting down.
GGCGGCTTCGTCCCCTGCCACGTCGCCGCTTCCTTGTCGACCCAGGGGCTTGCGGCCGCGAGCGGCGATGCGAGCAGGACGAGGTTGTCGGACGCCCGGAGCGCGCGCTGGATCTCGCCAGTGAGGTCCCCGATGGGCGCGAGGTTCGTCTGGTCGCGGAACACCCGCGGCGGCCACCACTGCCACCACTTGTACGACGGCCGCGCCATCCGATTGAGCGCCCGCTGGAGCTGCGCCGCCAACGCGCCGTCGGCCGCGTGGCTGTAGGAGATGAATGCTTCGTACTGCCGGGCTCGAGGCGCCAAACCTTGCCGCTTATAGACGTTTTCGGCGGCGGGGTTCAAACCTCGGCGTCAGGCGGCGTGCTCCAGTGCCCGGTCGACCGCGTCGGGGGAGAGGACGTGCTCGATCGCCATCGTCGCCGCGCCGATCACACCGGCGCGGTCGCCCAGGCGTGACGGGACGATGCGAAGGTCGCGCGTCGCGAGGGGGAGCGACCGACTGAAGATCCCTTCCCGCACGCCGGCCAGGAGCTGCGCGTGCGCCTCGGCGATGTCGCCGCCGATCACGATCACCGCAGGGTTGAAGAAGTTGACGGTTCCGGCGAGCACTTCGCCCAGCGTTCGACCGGCGTCGCGGACCATGCGGATCGCGCCGGGATGGCCGCTCCGGACGAGACGGACGACGTCGCGGCTGCGAGTCGCGTCCGCACCCTGGGCTGCGAGCCGCTCTGCGAGAGCCTGGCCCCCGGCGATCGCCTCCAGGCAGCCGATGTTCCCGCAGCGGCAGACGACGTCGTCGCTGCTCGCGACCCGGATGTGACCGATGTCGCCGGCCGCGCCGCGGGCTCCTCGGTGGATGTGCCCGTCGGCCACGATGCCGCACCCGATCCCGGTCCCGACCTTGATCAGGAGGAGGTGCTTCGTGTCGCGCCAGTGCATCCGATGCTCTCCGCGGGCCATGATGTTGACGTCGTTGTCGACCAGGACCGGCGCGCGGTAGCGGCCGTCGAACCACTCGGGGATCGGAAAGTCGTCCCAGCCGGGCATGATCGGCGGGTTGACGGGCCGCCCGCTGTGGAACTCGACCGGGCCCGGCACGCCGACCCCGATCCCCCGCACGTCGTCTGCTGATCGGCCCACCTCCCCGAGCAGCTCCGTGAAGCGCTCGTCCAGCCACGCGAGAACGGGCTCGGGCCCGAGCACGATGTCGAGGTCGGCTGCCTGCTCGGCCAGCGGCGTGCCGACGAGATCGCTCGCCGCGACACGGGCGTGGGTCGCGCCGAGGTCCGCCACGAGGACGATGCCGGCGTCGCGGTTGAACGCGAGCACGGCCGGCGGCCGGCCGCCGGTGGAGACGCTTCCTCCGGTGTCGTAGACGAGGCCTTCGGCGAGCAGCGTGTCGACCCGTTGAGCGACCGTCGAGCGGGCGAGCCCCGTCACCCGCGCCAGATCCGCGCGGGTCACGGCCACCTCTTCGCGGATCAGGTGCAGCAGCGCGCCCGCACTCGTCGGCGACGAGATGGTCGTGGCAGGCTTCGTCGCCATTCGATGAAAGTAAAGCACGGGTTGGACGAAGTTCCAGCCGTCGATGAAGAAATCGCCGACTTTTGCTTGACAAGTGGACGAAGTTCCGTTTAGCGTCCCGGCCCGATGGCGCTGAAGGCCGCGATCGCGGGCACCGGGTTCATCGGCAGGGTTCACGCCCGCTCCCTCCGGCTCGCCGGGGTGGAGCTCGCGGGGGTCGCCGCCTCGTCGCCCGAGTCCGCCGCAGCCGCAGCGGCCGAGCTCGGCGCCGCTCGAGCGTTCGACTCGGCCGAGGCGATGGTGCGCGACCCGGAGATCGACGCCGTCCACATCTGCACACCGAACCACCTCCACCTCCCGCTGGCCGAGGCGGCACTCGGTGCCGGCAAGCACGTGATCTGCGAGAAGCCGCTCGCACTCGACGGCGCGGGCGCGAGGCGCCTCGTCGACGCTGCGGCCGGCTCGGGGCTGCAGGCCGGAGTGCCGTTCGTCTACCGGTACTACCCGATCGTTCGCGAAGCGCGCGAGCGTGTCCGCAGCGGAGAGACCGGCGCGATTCACCTGCTGCACGGGACCTACCTCCAGGACTGGCTCCTGCGCCCCGACGACACGAACTGGCGCGTCGACGACGAGGAGGGCGGAGCTTCGCGAGCGTTCGCGGACATCGGGTCGCACTGGTGCGACCTCGCTGAGTTCCTCACGGGCCATCGCATCACGAGGCTCTCGGCGCGCCTGCTCACCGCGGTCCCCGAACGGATGACGGAGCCCGGGAGGCGTGCGTTCGGGTCGGGAGGAGGAAGCGGCGCTGCCCGCCCTGTCACGACCGAGGACGCGGCCCTCGTCCAGTTCGAGACCGACTCGGGCGCGCTCGGCTCGGTCGTCGTGAGCCAGGTCTCCGCCGGCCGCAAGAACCGTCTCTGGATCGAGCTCGACGGGAGCGCGGAGGCGCTCGCCTTCGATCAGGAGCACCCCGAGGAGCTCTGGTGCGGGACTCGCGAGTCGCTGACGATCGTTCGGCGGGATCCCACCGCGCTCTCTCCCGCGGCGGCGCGCTACGCATCGCTTCCCGGCGGTCACCCGCAGGGCTACGCCGACTGCTTCGACTCGTTCGTCGCCGACTTCTACGAGGCCGTTCGCGGGGGAGCGATGCCGGACGGAACGCCGACGTTCGCCGACGGCCTGCGCGCCGGCCTGATCACCGACGCGGTGCTGGCTTCGTCGTCGCGCGACGGCGAGTGGGTCGACGTGCCGAGCGGCGCACCGGTCGCCGGGTCGCAGGCGGTCGCGTCGTGAAGCTCGGCTTTCTGACGGCGTGCATGCCCGAGCGAAGCCTGGAGGACGTCGCCGCGTGGGCGGCGGCCAACAGCTACGAGGCGCTCGAGCTCGCGGCGTGGCCGCAGCTCGGCGATCGGCCGTTCACGGCGAGCCACGTCAAGGCGGAATCGTTCGACGAGGCCGAGCACGAGCGGGTGCGGAATGCGATCGACGGCAACGGGCTCGTCGTCTCCGCGCTGGCGTACTACGACAACAACCTCGCGCCGGACCCCGCGGAGCGCGAGCAGTACCACGAGCACCTCCGTCGGTGCATCGACGCTGCGGCGGCGCTCGGCGGCATCCCCGTGGGGACGTTCATCGGACGCGACCCTGGACGGAGCGTCGCCGAGAACCTGCGCGAGGCCGAGCGAGTCTTCCCGCCGCTCGTCGAGTACGCCGGCGAGCGCGGCGTGCGGCTGATGATCGAGAACTGCGTGATGGAGGGCTGGCACCCCGACGGTTATCCCGGCAACCTCGCGTACTCGCCCGAGCTGTGGGAGTGGATGTTCTCGCTCGGCCTCCACCTCAACTTCGACCCTTCCCATCTCCTCTGGCTCGGCATCGATCCGATCGAGGCGCTGCGTCCCTACGTCGGGAACGTCGCGCACGCGCACGCCAAGGACGCCGAGACGTTCGAGCGCGAGCGGAACCGCTTCGGGTTCTTCGGGCGGGTGTCGACGCGCGAGCAGGACCCGTGGGACATGGGCTGGTGGCGCTACCGCATCCCGGGTCTCGGCCAGGTCGACTTCCCGCGCTACGTCGACACGCTGTACGAGGGCGGCTTCGATGGAGTGCTGTCGGTCGAGCACGAGGATCCGGTCTGGGGCGGCACGCCCGAGCGGATCGAGGCCGGCCTTCGGATCGCGCACATCAACCTGCGCCGGCTGGTGGTCGCGTGACCAAGGTCCTCGAGGTCCGGAACCTCGTCAAGGAGTTCCCCGGCGTCAGAGCACTGGACGGAGTCGACCTCGAGGTCCTCGAGGCCGAGGTGCACTGCCTGCTCGGCCCGAACGGCGCCGGCAAGTCGACGCTCATCAAGTGCGTCTCCGGCGCGCAGGAGCCGACGAGCGGCGAGATCCTGTTCATGGGGGAGCCGCTTCCGCCTGGCGATCCGGCCGGATCGCTGAAGCGCGGTGTCGCGACGATCTACCAGGAGCTCGACCTCGTCCCGGATCTGAGCGTCGCCGAGAGCATCTACCTCGCGCACGAGCCACGGCGCGGGCCGCTGCTCGACCTGGACAGGATGTACCGCGAGTCTGCGGCACTGCTGGCCCGGCTCGGACACGACTCGATTCCCGTGCGCGCAAAGGTCGGGAAGCTTCGCCCGGCTGCGCAGCAGATCGTGTCGATCGCGCGTGCACTCTCCGGGGACGTGCGGCTCCTGATCATGGACGAGCCGTCCGCAATTCTCGACGACGCAGAGATCGGCACGCTGTTCGACGTCGTCCGCCGGCTCACCGCAGAGGGGGTCGGCGTCGTCTACATCTCGCACCGCCTCGACGAGATCCGCCGCATCGGCAACCGCGTGACGGTCCTCGCCGACGGCCGCACGACGGCGACGGGCCTGCCGGCGACGACTCCGACGGACCAGCTGGTCGAGCTGATGGTCGGCCGCAAGGTGGAGCAGCTCTACCCGGATCGCCCGGTCGGGACCGACCGCGTGCTGCTGGAGGTTCGCGGCGCGAAGCGGCTGCCGTCGGTGCGCGGCGTCAGCCTGCAGGTCAAGGCCGGCGAGGTCGTCGGCCTCGGCGGCCTCGTCGGCTCCGGGCGGACGGAGCTGCTCCGGCTCGTCTACGGCCTCGACGACCTCGAGGCGGGCGAGATCCTCCTCGAGGGCAAGCGCCTGCGAGCGGGCCGCCCGCGCACTGCGATCCGCCACGGGCTCGGGCTCGCGCCGGAGGACCGCAAGTCCCAAGCGCTCGTTCTCGACTGGAGCCAGACGAAGAACGTGACGATCGCCGACCTCGACCGCTTCTCGCGCGTGCTGCTGAACGTTCGCAAGGAGCGCGAGACCGCACGCAAGGAGCTGAGGGCGCTGAACACGGTCCCGGACGACCCGGACCGCGTCGTCCGCCTGCTCTCCGGCGGCAACCAGCAGAAGGTCGTGCTCGCGCGCTGGCTGCTCCACGAGTGCCGCGTGCTACTCCTCGACGAGCCGACGCGCGGCGTCGACATCGCGACGAAGGCCGAGATCTACCGGATCATCGGCGAGCTCGCGAGCTCGGGCCTGGGCGTGCTCGTCGTCTCGTCGGAGCTCGAGGAGCTCGCGCACATCTGCACCCGCGTTCTCGTCATGCGCGAGGGGGAGATCGTCGCGGAGGTTCCGGGCACCGAGGCGACCGAGCGCGCGCTGCTCCGACATGCGGTCGCGCCGACGGACGCCCCCGATCTCGTCGAGGAGGTCGTGTGAACACAGCGCTCGCCCAGCGGCTGAAGACGTTCGAGTTCCAGGAGTACGCACTCGCGATCGTCGTGGTGCTCCTGTTCATCGCCGGCGCGATCCTCAAGCCCGAGACGTTCCCCACCTGGGACAACGTCCGGAACATGCTCACCCAGGCGAGCGTCGTCGGCGTGCTCGCCATCGGCATGACCTTCGTGATCGCCACCGCAGGCATCGACCTTTCGGTCGGGTCGATGGTGGCGGCGGCCGGAGTCTTCGGCGGCATCCTCGTCGGATCGAACGGCACGAGCAGCCTCGTCTTCATCCTCGGCGCGATCCTCTTCGCGACGTTCCTCGGCGGCGTCAACGCGACGTCGATCGCGTACGGACGCGTCGTTCCGTTCATCGCGACGCTCGCGATGTTCTCGATCGCGAGAGGATTGGCGCTCCTGCTGAACGACAAGCTGCCCGTGAGCCTGCTCGACCTGAACGGCGGCTCGTTCGGGAACCCGCGGCCGTTCTCGCTGCTCTGGTTCGGCACCGGCCGGATCCTCGGGATCCCGGTCTCCGTCTTCGTGTTCCTGGCCGTCGCGATCCTCGGCTGGATCGTCCTCAACCGCACCCGCTACGGGCGCTACGTGATCGCGGTCGGCGGCAATCGCGAGGCTGCCCGCATCGCAGGCGTTCCCGTCCGGAGGATCATCTTCAGCGTCTACGTCCTGTCCGGGTTCCTCGCGGGCATCTCGACGGTTCTGCTCTGCGCGCGCCTCGGAAGCGCGTCGCCGGTGAGCGGAAACCTCTACGAGCTCGACGCGATCGGCGCGGTCGTGATCGGGGGGACGAGCCTCGCCGGAGGGCGGGCGACGATCGTCGGCACGTTCCTCGGGGTCCTCACCTTCGCGTTGATCTTCAGCCTGATGACCCAGCTCAATCTGTCGACCGAGATCCAGCAGGTGACGAAGGGCTTGATCGTCCTCGGTGCCGTCCTGCTGCAGCGTCCAGAGGCGCGGTACTGATGCCCGAACGGCCGGGCGACCCCACTGACCACACGAGGAGGTACCTCATGTCGCGAAAGCGACTCTTCATCTCCGTCGCCGCAGGCCTGGTGCTCGCGATCGGCGGGGCTGCCTGCAGCATCGGCGGTGACAACGAGACGGTCACGACGACGGTCACCGTCGGAGAGACGACGGCGAGCGGTGGGACCGGGAAGACGGTCAAGATCATCGCGAGCGTTCCGCCGACCGATCACGGCTGGCTCGGCGCGATCTCGAAGGACGCCAAGGCTGCGGCCGAGCAGTTCGACGACGTCGACTTCGAGTTGCTGGAGGCCGCAGACGCGGACTCCCAGGCGCAGCAGATCGAGCAGGCGATTGCGCAGAAGCCCGACGTCCTCGTCGTGTTGCCGCAGGACGGTGCAGCGCTGACGCCGGTCGCTCAGAAGGCCGAGAAGGCGGGCATCCGCGTCGTCAACATCGATCGGCTCTTCACGGCGCCGGACGCGGCGACTGCGACGATCCTCGGCGACAACTACCAGATCGGCGTTCTCGCGGCGACCTACATCGCCGACCAGCTGAAGTGCAGCGGGAACGTCGTCGAGATCCAGGGCCTCGCCGGCATCTCGGTCACGACCGATCGGACCAAGGGCTTCACCGACACCCTCAAGCAGAAGTGTCCGGGCGGGGGCATCAAGATCGTCGCCTCGCAGCCGGGCGACTTCAACCCCGACAAGGGCCTCACGGTGATGGAGAACATCCTCCAGGCTCAGAAGAAGATCGACGCCGTCTACACGCACGATGACGACATGGCGCAGGGCGTCGTGCAGGCGATTCGGAACGCCGGCCGCGAGGACGAGATGTTCCTCACGGGCGTCGGCGGCTCGCAGGACGCGATGAAGCAGATCAAGGAGGGCGGCCTCTACCGTGCCACCTTCCTCTACAACCCGAACATGGCGGCGTCCGCGGTGAACATGGCCCGCCTGATCGGCCTCGGCAAGGGCTTCGGCGAGCTCGTTCCGCCGGAGGTCCCGCGGATGCTCGTCGTTCCCGCCGCAGTCGTCACGAAGGACAACGTCACCCAGTACGAGCAGTACGCGTTCGATTGAGCAACGACGTGTGGCCCGCCGGGCGTCCCGGCGGGCCACACCGATTGACGACACGTTGGAAGACGAGCTGGAG
>DASTHC010000048.1:0-8246 GCA_035718485.1 Gaiellaceae bacterium | reverse complement strand
ATCCTCGCGGCGGACAAGCTCAACTCGTGGTGGGCCGGCCTCGCCGCGGCGCTCGTCGCAGGCGGGCTGACCGCGCTCATCCACGCGTTCGTCTCGATCAGCCTCCGCGCGGACCAGATCGTGAGCGGCACTGCGATCAACTTCCTCGCGCTCGGCGTCACCGGCTACTTCTTCATCGACGTCTACGGCGACCAGGGCACGCCGGGAGAGGGCATCCCCCGCATTCCGGACGTGAACATCGACTTCCTCGGCTCGATCCCGGTCGTGGGCAACTTCCTCGAGGACGTCTTCGGCCATCTGAACCTGATGGTGTGGCTCAGCTTCGTGCTGATCATCGTGTCGTACTTCGTCATGTTCAGATCCCCGATCGGACTCCGGCTGCGGTCGGTCGGCGAGCACCCGCGCGCGGCGGACACCGTCGGGATCTCCGTCTACAAGACGCGGTACGTCGCGGTCGTCGTGTCCGGGATGCTCGCCGCGCTCGGGGGCGCGTACCTGTCGATCGGCTTCCTCGGCTCGTTCAACGAGAACATGACCGCGGGCCGCGGCTTCATCGCGCTCGCCGCGCTGATCTTCGGCAACTGGCGACCGTTCGGCGCGTTCGGGGCCGCGCTCCTCTTTGGTTTCTCGAGCGCGCTCGCGCAACGGCTTCCCGCGTACTCGGACTCCGGCGCCGTGCTCTTCCAGGCGCTTCCCTACGTGCTCACGCTGATCGCCGTCGCCGGCGTCATCGGCCGGTCGATCCCGCCCGCTGCGATCGGGCGGCCCTACGTCAAGCAGTAGGCATGAGGAACGCGCCCGCTGTGTGGTCGGTCGTACTCGGCGTGCTCGCGGTCGCGGCGCTCCCGGTCGCGATCTGGTACGTCGATCGTGACGTCACGATCGACCTGATCTGGGCGGGCCTCGCGATCCCGGTCGCGCTCGTGCTCGGCGTGGCGGCGATGATCCTCGCTCGCTCGGGGCGGAGGCGGGCCCAGCTGACGCTCGTGCGTCGGAGCGGCTCGACGACCGCGCGGCTCGGGCGGCTGCTGGGCCTGGCGGGGATCCTGCTGGCCGGAACGGGGACGATCTCCCTGGTCGTGTACGGGATCCTCACCTGGCGCGGACGCACGTAGTCGCTTCCGCAGTTCGGCGCTACGATCCGTCCTCGTGTTCGAGATCGGCAACAGCCTCAGGGAGGCTCGCGTCCGCCAGAGCCTCGACCTGGCCGACGTCGAGCGGGCGACCAAGATCCGCCCGAAGTACCTGCGCGCGCTCGAGGACGAGCAATTCGAGATCCTGCCCGCGCAGACCTACGTCAAGGGGTTCCTCAGCACCTACGCGGAGTTCCTCGGGCTCGACGGGCAGCTCTACGTCGACGAGTACAACTCGCGCTACGTCACGCGCGAGGAGGAAATGCCGTTCCGGCCGCGGCGGAGCAATGCCGGACGACGCCGGAACCGCCGCGTTGAGTCGATCGTCGTGCTCGTCGCGCTCGCCGGCATCGCGGTCGTCTTCGCGCTCGTGATCGCGGCGTGGAAGTCCGGCGACGACTCGCCCGACCGGCGCACGCCGGTCGCGGCGCCCGACCTCCGCTCGCCGTCCGAGGCGACGCTCGTCGTGCGCGCAACGCGGGGCGCGACGAGAATGGAGGTTCGTCGCGCGACGCAGCAGGGCCAGCTCGTGTGGTCGGGCACGGTCGGACACGGGCGCGAGCAGTCGTTCAAGCTCAGGGGCAAGCTCTGGATGTACGTGCAGCGTCCGCTCGCGGTCGACCTCGTCGTCGCCGGTCGCACTGCACGGGCTCCGGCGCGGCTCCTGGTCGTGGACGCCTCTGGCGTCCGGCGCGCTCCCGCGGCGCGTTGACGCGTCCACGGGCGCTCCTCGTCGTCACCGGCAGCGAGCTCGTCCGCGGGGAGCGGACCGATCTGAACGGCCCGTACCTCGCGCGCGAGGTGCTGTCCCGCGGCGTCGAGCCGGCGCGGATCACGCTCGTCGGCGACGGCGAGAAGGAGCTCGAAGCCGCGCTCCGCGAGGGGCTCGAGGCCGACCTGCTGATCACGTCGGGCGGGCTCGGGCCGACGCACGACGACCGGACGGTCGAGCTGCTCGCGCGCGTGCTGGGACGGCCGCTGCGCGTCGACGAGGATCTCCACGGGCAGATCGAGGGCGTCTCGCGCGCGGTCGCCGAGCGGCTTCGCCGGCCATACGCGGACTTCGAGCCGGGGGTCCGCAAGCAGGCCTCGCTCCCGGAAGGGGCGAGCTCGGTCGGCCTCGCAGGAACGGCACCCGGGCTCGTCCTGGAGCAGAACGGCACAGCGGTGGTCGTCCTGCCCGGCCCGCCGGGCGAGCTGCGCCGGCTCTGGGCCTCCGCGCTCGAGTCCGACCCTGTGCGGCGGGTGCTCGAGCGCGCGCGACCACCCGGCCGGCGGGTCCTCCGCTTCTTCGGCGCGAGCGAGTCGGCGATCGCCCGCGCGCTCGAGGAGGCGGGCGGCGAGCGGCCCGGGGTGGAGGCGACGATCTGCGCGCGCGACTTCGAGATCCACGTCGACCTCGTCGTCGATCCCGGCGCCGAGGCAGAGGCGGACGAGCTCGAGAGCGCACTCGTCGCGCCGGTCGAGCGCTGGCTCTTCGCGCGGGACGAGCGCCCGATCGAGGAGCACGTGCTCGCGCTCTGCCGCGCCCGGGGGCTCACGCTGGCGACGGCGGAGTCGTGCACCGGCGGGCTGATCGCCGAGCGGCTGACGCGCGTCCCGGGTTCGAGCGACGTCTTCCTGGGCGGGATCGTCGCGTACGCGAACGAGGTGAAGGTGCGCCAGCTCGGCGTGTCGCCCGAGATGCTCGAGGCGCACGGGGCCGTCTCGCCCGAGGTCGCTGCGGCGATGGCCTCGGGCGTGCGCGAGCGGCTCGGCGCCGACGTGGCGATCGCGGACACCGGCGTCGCGGGGCCCGCCGGCGGCACCGATGAGAAGCCCGTCGGGCTCGTGTACGTCGCGGTCGAGACGCCTTCGGCGGCGCGGGTGATCGACTTCAACTACCCCGCCGACCGCCACGCCGTTCGTGCGCGCGCCGCGGTCGCGGGACTGCACCTCGTCCGGCGGCTCTTGGCACAGAGTTGACACACGCGCGGGACACTCCTCCCGCTACCGTCGATTCGGATGCACGGCTTCGCCTCTTCTGCGCCCTCCGGCTGCCGGACGACATCGTCGACGAGCTCGCCGCCTGGCAGCTCCGCGAGCTCCGCGGTGCCCGCGCCGTGCCGCCCGAGAACCTTCACGTCACGCTGGCCTTCCTCGGCTCGCGCCCCGCGCACGAGCTCGAGCCGATCACCGGGGCGCTGCGCGAGGCCGCACGAAACGCCGAGCGGCCCGAGCTCGGGGTGCGCGAGTACCGCGAGACACGGAGCGTCGGCATGCTCGCCTGCGACGACCAGGGAGGCCGCGCGACCGCCTTCGCCGACGATCTGTTCGGCCGGCTCGAGGCGCTCGGCGTCTACCGGCGGGAGGGGAGGCCCTGGTTGCCCCACGTGACCGTGATCCGCTTCCGGGAGCGCCCACGGCTGCAGCCGCGACTGCCCGAGCTCGGGCTGTTCAGTCCGTCCGACGCAGCTGTTTACCTTTCCCGGCTGCGCCCATCCGGGGCACAGTACGAGGTACTCGAAACGGCAGGGCTAGGAGGCTGAGAGTGGATCGCGAGCAGGCACTGGAAACCGCACTCGGGCAGATCGAGCGGCAGTTCGGCAAGGGATCGGTCATGAAGATGAACGACCACGCGGCGGTATCGATCGGCGCGATCTCGACGGGCTCGCTCGCGCTCGACCTCGCCCTCGGCATCGGCGGCCTTCCGCGCGGGCGGATCGTCGAGGTCTTCGGCCCGGAGTCGTCCGGGAAGACGACGCTCGTCTACCACGTGATCGCCGAGGCGCAGCGCCGCGGCGGCATCTGCGCCTTCATCGACGCCGAGCACTCGATGGACCCGACGTACGCGAAGCGGATCGGCGTCAACATCGACGACCTCCTCGTGTCCCAGCCCGACACCGGCGAGCAGGGGCTCGAGATCGCCGAGCTGCTCGTGCGCTCCGGGGCGCTCGACGTCGTCGCCGTCGACTCGGTCGCGGCGCTCACGCCGAAGGCCGAGATCGAGGGCGAGATGGGCGACAGCCACGTCGGCCTCCAGGCACGGCTGATGAGCCAGGCGCTCCGCAAGCTCGCCGGCACGCTCAATCGCACCGACACGATCTGCCTCTTCACGAACCAGCTCCGCGAGAAGATCGGCGTCATGTTCGGCAACCCCGAGACGACGCCCGGCGGCCGTGCGCTCAAGTTCTACTCGTCGGTGCGGCTCGACATCCGCCGCATCGAGACGCTGAAGGAGGGCGTCGAGGCGTACGGCAACCGCGTGCGCGTGAAGGTCGTGAAGAACAAGGTCGCGCCGCCGTTCAAGCAGGCAGAGTTCGACATCATCTACGGCTCCGGGATTTCGTGGGAGGGCACCGTGCTCGACGCCGCCGTCGAGCGCAAGGTGATCACGAAGTCCGGCTCCTACTTCAGCTTCGACGAGGAGCGCCTCGGCCAGGGCCGCCAGAACGCCACGGCGTTCCTGCGCGAGCACCCCGACGTCACGCAGCGCATCCTGCTCTCGCTCCAGGCGCAGATCGGTCCCGAGCAGGTCGTCTCGGCGCGGCTCCTGCCGACGGCCGAGATCGAGGCGGTCGCCGAGCCGGAGAAGGTCAAAGAGCCCGCGGCGTAGGGATGCCGGTCGTGAGCGCGCTCCGCGAGCTGCGGGGCGGCAAGGTCGCCGTCGAGCTCGACGGTGCGCGCTGGCGGACGATGCCGGCGGACGTCGTCGTGCGGTCGCGGCTCCGCGTGGGGGAGGAGCTCGAACGGACACGGCTGCGCGAGCTCGCGCGCGAGCTCCGGCGGGCACGCGCCGTTGATACGGCGCTGCGGGCCGTCGCGCGGCGCGAGCAGTCGGCGGCCGAGCTCGACCGCAGGCTCGAGCGCCGTGGTGTGACGCCCGGGCTTCGCGAGGAGACCGTCGGGCGGCTCGAGGCGGTCGGCCTCGTCGACGACGAGCGCTTCGCGCGACGGCTTGCCGAGTCTCTCGCCGAGCGCGGCCACGGCGACCAGGCGATCCGCTGGCGCCTCGAGCGCGACGGTGTCGCGGCGGAGACCGCCGCGGCAGCGCTCGGCGCGCTCGCCCCTGAGCTCGAGCGTGCCCGGCTGATCGTCGCTGCTCGCGGAGCCGGGCCGCGTACGGCCCGTGAGCTCGCCCGGCGCGGCTTCGGCGAGGAGGCCGTCGAGGCGGCCCTCGGGCCGGTGATTGCGGACGCGCCCTGAGGAGCGATAGACTCCAGGGGCTTCATCCGACATTTTCCCTGCATATGCGCTTATTCCGAATTCTCCGTACCCGAGCATCCTCCGACGTTCGACCACGAGGCTCCACGAACCACCCCGAGCGAACGAGCTGACGACACAGTGACGGCGGCGCGATAGCCGCCGGCGGACGCGGCGTGCTCCTGCGTCCGCGAATTCGACAAGCCGTGCGGCGACGATGCCGGGTGGGCGCCAAATCGACCCGCTCGAGGTGAGCATGCTCGTCGTCGCCGGTATCGCAATCGGGATCGTCGTCGGAGCGGTGGCGGCCGTGGTCACGATCGTGATGCTCGAGAAGGGCCGCCTCGGCGAGCTGCGCCGCCGACGGATGCTCCTGATCAGCGAGGCCGAGCGAGAGGCCGACGCGATCCGCCGCGAGGCCCAGATCGAGACCCGCGAGCGAGAGCTGACGCTTCGCGCGCAGATCGAGGATGAGGTGCGCACCCGCCGGGCCGAGATCGCGCAGACCGCGGAGCGGGTCGCGACGCTCGAGCAGGACCTCGACCGGAAGCTGGACGAGCTCTCGCGCCGCGAGCAGGGAGTCGCCGATCGGGAGACCGCGTCGAAGGAGCTCCACGAGGAGCTGAAGCGCGCGAAGGAGAAGGAGCTGAAGGAGCTGGAGCGGGTCGCCGGGATGTCGCAGGTGGACGCCCGCGCCCACCTCCTCGACCGGTCCGAGGAGCTCGTCCGCCACGAGCTCGCGCGCCGCGTCCGTCAGCTCGACGAGGAGGCACGGGCGGAGTCCAAGCGCCGCGCGCGGAACCTCGTCGCCGACGCCCTCCAGCGCGTCGCCGCGAGCCACGCCGCCGAGACGACCGTCTCGATCGTCGAGCTGCCGAGCGACGACATGAAGGGCCGCATCATCGGCCGTGAGGGCCGGAACATCCGCACGCTCGAGCACCTGACGGGCGTCGACTTCATCATCGACGACACGCCGCAGGCCGTCGTGCTCTCGTCCTTCGACGGGATCCGCCGCGAGATCGCGAAGCTCACGCTCCAGAAGCTGATCGAGGACGGACGGATCCACCCGGCGCGGATCGAGGAGACCTTCTACCAGTCGAAGGCCGAGCTCGACGACCTCGTGCAGCAGGCAGGCGAGCAGGCGGTCTTCGAGGCCAATTGCGGCACCTTCCACCCGGAGCTCGTGAAGATCCTCGGCCGCCTGCGCTACCGCACGAGCTACGGGCAGAACGTGCTCCGCCACACGCTCGAGGTCGTCCACCTCGCCGGTGTGATGGCGACCGAGCTCGAGGCCGGCGTGAAGACCGTCAAGCGGGCCGCCCTCCTCCACGACATCGGCAAGGCCATGACGCACGAGGTCGAGGGCTCGCACGCGCTCATCTCGGCGTCGCTCGCCCGGCGCTACAACGAGTCGCAGGGCGTCGTGCACGCGATCGAGGCCCACCACTACGAGGTGCAGCCGCAGACGGTCGAGGCCGTGCTCCTGATCTCGGCGGACGCGATCTCGGCCGCGCGGCCGGGCGCACGCGGCGAGAGCCTCGAGCACTACATCAAGCGCCTCTCCGCGCTCGAGGGACTCGCCGAGGCGCACGAGGGGGTCGAGCGCGTCTACGCGCTCCAGGCCGGCCGGGAGATCCGCGTGATCGTGAAGCCGAACGAGATCGACGACGACGCTGCAGTGCTTCTCTCGCACGAGATCGCACGGGAGATCGAGGACAACCTCGAGTACCCCGGGCAGGTCAAGGTGACGGTGATCCGCGAGTCGCGGGCGATCGACGTCGCCCGCTAAGCGCGCTTGGCGAGGGCCGCGGAGACGCCGAGCCCGATGAAGACCGTCCCCGACGCGTACCCGACGAGGCGGCGCTTCTCGCGCAGCCACTTCGCGAGGCTGCCGGCTGCGACGGCGTAGAGACCGTCGCTGACGAAGCCGAGCGCGACGAACGTCAGCCCGAAGACGAGCACCTGCGGCCAGACCGCACGGTCGGGGTCGACGAACTGCGGCAGGAAGGCCAGGAAGAAGAGCGCGGTCTTCGGGTTCAGGACGTTCACGACGACGCCCTGGCCGAAGAGGCGCCGGAGCGGCTGCGCCGGCGTCTCGATCCGCTGGCCGGGCTCACGCGTGACGATGCGGCGGATCCCGAGATAGACGAGATACGCCGCTCCGGCGAACTTGACGACGGTGAAGGCGAGCGCCGACGAGACGATGATGGCCGAGAGCCCGACCGCGGCGGCGGCGACATGCACGAGCGTTCCCACGTGGACGCCCCCCACCGAGACAAGCCCGGCCACCCGCCCGTGTTGTGCGCTCTGCGCCACGATGTAGAGCACGGCGGGACCCGGGATCAGGAGCAGCGCGACCGCTGCGGCCGCGAACAGCGCGAGGGAGTGCGAATCGGGCACGGCTACCATTGTGCATCGATGCGGCGCTACCACGTCACGACGTTCGGATGCCAGATGAACGCGCACGATTCGGAGCGCATCAAGGGCATGCTCGAGGAGCTCGGGCTCGGCGAGGCGGTCGCGCCGGAGGAGGCCGACGTCCTCGTCTTCAACACGTGCACGATCCGCGAGAAGCCGGACACGCGGCTCGCCGCCCACCTCGGCGACGCGAAGGTCCTGAAGGAGCGCGACCCCGAGCGTGTGATCGCCGTCGGCGGGTGCTACGCGGAGGCACAGCGCGAGAGCATCTTCTCGCGCTATCCGTTCGTCGACGTCGCGTTCGGCCCGGGCTCGATCCCGCACCTCGCCGAGTGGCTCGGCGCTGGCGGCGTGGGTGTCGCGCGGTCGAGCTTCGGGACAGCCGAGGAGCGCCGCTTCGCCGCGACGCTCCCGATGCACCGCGAGCGGTCGTTCCAGGCGTGGGTCCAGGTGTCGATGGGATGCAACTCGAAGTGTGCGTACTGCATCGTCCCGGCGGTCCGCGGCCGCGAG
>DASTHC010000047.1:0-40457 GCA_035718485.1 Gaiellaceae bacterium | reverse complement strand
GGGGAAGATCCTGATCCGGTAGCGGCGCATCTTCCCGGCCGTGTAGCCGAGGGTCTCATGGCCGTTGTCGAGGGCGATGCGGAAGAAGCCGTTGCGGAGGGCCTCGACGACCTCGCCCTCCATCTCGATCTTTTCTTCCTTCGATCCTTGCGCTGCGATCAGATACTCCTCTGTCCGAAGATCACGGCCACGGTAGCGGACGGCGGGCTTCTCTGAGGCCTTCCTTGGTTAACGCCACGCTAACGGGGGACGGCACCCGCAGGAATCGTTGCTACCCTGCGGCGACGGACGGCGTTGTGCCGTCCTGTGAGATTTCGCTTCTCGTTCCTCCTTCGGGTGTTTCGAGCCGCTGATCTCGAACCCGAAACACAAGGAGTCGAACAACATATGAAGTCGTTTCGCCAGCTCGGCGTAGCCGAGAACATCGTGGAGGCGCTCGCCCGTCGAGGGGTGGAGACGCCGTTCGCGATCCAGGAGCTTGCGATCGCGGACGGCCTGAACGGGCAGGATCTGCTCGCCAAGTCGCCGACCGGTTCGGGCAAGACCCTCGCCTTCGCCATTCCCCTCGTCCAGCGCCTGAGCGCCTCGGATGTGCGGCCCTCCGCTCTCGTCCTCGTTCCGACCCGTGAGCTCGCGATTCAGGTCGCGGACGAGCTCCAGTCGATCGCACCGTCCCGGGGCCTCAAGGTCGCGGCGGTCTACGGCGGCACCCCCGTGGTCGCGCAGGGCAGGCGCGCGAAGGATGCACACATCCTCGTCGCGACGCCCGGGCGCCTCGAAGACCTCGCCGAGCGCAGGCTCGTCCGCCTCGACGGAATCAAGATCCTCGTCCTCGACGAGGCCGATCGCATGCTCGACATGGGCTTCCTGCCGCAGGTCGACGCGATCGTGAAGCGCCTGCCGCGCAAGCGACAGACGATGTTCTTCTCGGCGACGCTCGACGGTGAGGTCGGCGAGCTCGCGCGGTCGTACACGTTCAACCCGAGCCGCTACGACGCCGAGCTGCCCGCGCACCTCGAGCTGGGCGAGACCGAGCACAAGTTCGTGTCCGTCACGCCGGAGAACAAGGTCGAGACGCTCGTCGGGCTGCTGAACGAGGAGCGTGGCCTCGTGCTCGTCTTCACGCGCACGAAGCGCGGGGCCGATCGGCTCGTGCACAAGCTCAAGCGGCACGACGTCGCCGCGGTCGCGATGCACGGCGACATGAGCCAGAACGCGCGCGAGAGAGCGTTGTCGCGCTTCGAGTCCGGAAAGGTTTCGACGCTCGTTGCGACCGACGTCGCCGCGCGCGGCCTCGACCTCGACGACGTCACGCACGTCATCAACTTCGATCCGCCCGCCGACGACAAGGGCTACGTTCACCGCGTCGGCCGCACGGGTCGGGCCGGCCGCGACGGCACGGGCATCACGCTCGTCCTCCCGGAGCAGCAGGCGGACGTCTCGCACGTCGCTCGCAGGGTCGGTGAGACCGCGCAGTTCGAGGCGCAGGGCATGAGCATGGCGCGCCCGCGGCTCGTCTACTCGGGCACGCGGCGGAGCTCCAAGTGGGGCACGCGGAGCAAGCGCCGGAAGATCTGACACCTCGGCGAGGGGCGGCGGCCCCGCCCCTCGCCGGAACCATTCGCTAGCCGTCGTCCGACGCCGCCATCGCCGGTGTCGGGATCACGCGGCGCACGCGCTCGCAGTTCGCGGCCGCGAGGTCGTGCGGCTCGCGGGCGTTGATGATCGCGACGTCGTTGCCGGGACCGCAGTCGAGAACGTCCTGCTGGTTGTCGTTCGCGAGGGCGTGGAGCACGTCGTCGCCCTCTCCGCCGTACTGCGTGTCCTCGCCGTGGCCGGGCCACATGCGGTCGTTGCCGTCGCCACCGGTGAGCGTGTCGTTGCCGGGCCGTCCGCGGACGACGTCGTTCCCCGCGCCGCCGTTCAGGTCGTCGTTGCCCTCACCGCCGCGGAGCAGGTCGTTCCCGCCGCCGCCGATGACGCGGTCGTTGCCGGCAGCCGCGTACACCTTGTCGTTGCCACCCTCCGCGTCGATCGTGTCGTTGCCCGCGAGAGCAGAGATGACGTCGTCGCCGAAGGTTCCGACGATCGTGTCGTCGCCGTTCGTTCCCTTGAACTTCTCTGCCGCGGCGACTCCGGCGACGCTCAGTGCAACGAGCGCCACGAGTCCCGCGACGAGGAGCTTGATCATCATGAACCCACCCTCCAGGGTCGATTGACCCGTGGATGGTCGGCGCCGAGCGTCAACCGCTCTCGGGCTTCTCGTCAGACGCCTGTAAAACCGGAAGGCGGACCTCGAAGCGCGTCGCCCGGCCCGGGTCGCTCTCGACGGCGACGCGGCCGCCCATCTGCTCGGTCAGCTCCTTGACGATCGCGAGCCCGAGCCCGGTGCCGACGCGGCGCGAGTCGCCGTAGCGGGACCAGAGGAAGAACCGGTCGAAGGCGCGCGGAACGTCGTCGGCGGCGAGGCCGGGTCCTGTGTCCTCGACGGCGATCAGGCCCGGATGTGTCGAGATCGAGACGCGGCCCCCGGGCGGCGTCACGCGCAGTGCGTTCTCGACGAGGTTGGAGACGATCTGAAGCGACCGCTCGGCGTCGCCGAGCGCGGGGGCCCCGCCGTTCGTGTCGAGCACGAGCTCGACGCCGAACGCGCGGGCCTGCGGCTCGTAGCGCCGGATCGCGTCGCGCGCCACTACACCGAGGTCGATCGGCTCCCGCTCGACGTCGAACTCGATGCGGTTCAGCCGCGCGAGCTCGAGGACGTCCTGGACGAGCCGCTCCAGCCGTCCTGCCTCGGCGGCGATCGTCTCGCCGGCCTCCTGGGGGTCGACGACGCCCTCGTCGAGCGCCTCGGCGTAGCCCCGGATCGCTGTCAGCGGCGTGCGCAGCTCGTGCGTCACCGAGAGCAGGAAGCTGCGCTCGGCGGCACGCGCACGCTCGAGCTTTGCGCCCATCTCGTTGAACGACGTTGCGAGCGAGGCGATCTCCGTGGGGCCGTCGACGGGCACGGGCCGGTGCTCCCCCTCGGCGAGCCGCTGCGACGCGTCCGCGAGCCGGCCCAGCGGTCGCGCGAGCGCACGCGCGAGCAGCACCGCGGCGCCGGCTGCGAGCAGGATCCCGAAGACGCCGGCGACGATCAGCCCCTGCAGGAAGGGACGCGAGGTCGCTGCGTCGAGCCGCTTCGGACGAAGCAGCACGAGCGCCTTCTGCGCGACGGGACGTGCGGCGTAGTACGTCCCCTCGCGGACGCCTTCGACGCCGTGACCGTTCCGAAGCTCGCGCTGCTCGCCTGCGTCGAGGTACTGCGTCGGCCCGCTCAGCGGCGCTGCCGCAACGCGCTCGTCCTGCACCTCGAGCGCCTCCTGCAGCGAGCCGAGGCGGCCGAGGGGGAGCAGCGCGGTGCGCTCGCGCTCCGCGAGCACGTCCGCGCGGTGGCCGAGGTCGCGCAGCGTCGCACGCTCGACCTCCCGCCGCGTCAGCTCGAACCCGATCGCGAGCGTCAGGCCGATCGCGAGGACAACCGTCAGTCCGATCGCGGCGACGAGACGCGCGCGAAGCGATCTCAACGTCCGCGCGCCTTGTAGCCGACGCCGCGCACCGTTTGCACGAGCTCGGGCCGGTCGAGCTTGCGGCGGAGCGACGCAACATGCATGTCGACCGTGCGCGTGCTCGTCGGATAGTCGAAGCCCCAGACGCGCTCGAGCAGCAGCTCGCGCGAGAACACGATGCCCGGCTGCTCGAGCAGAAACGCGAGCAGGTCGAACTCTTTCGCGGTGAGCGCGACGGGTCGACCGGCGACGGTCACTTCCCGGCGCTCGCGGTTCAGCACGACGTCCTCCAGCGAGAGGACAGCGCGCTCGATGCGGTCCTCGGAGCGCCGCAGCACCGCCTTCAGCCGAGCAGCGAGCTCGCGCGGCGAGAACGGCTTCGACACGTAGTCGTCGGCGCCGATCTCGAGCCCCGCGACGCGGTCGATCTCCTCGTCGCGCGCCGTCACCATCACGAGCGGCACCTTCGAGCGGTAGCGGATCTGCCGGCAGACGTCGAAGCCGTCCATGCCGGGGAGGCCGAGGTCGAGCAGGACGACGCGGATCGGGTGTCGCTCGAGCTCGGCGAGCGCTTCCTCGCCGGATCGGACCCAGACGATCCGAAAGCCCTGCGCCGAGAGGTACGAGCGGAGGAGCCCGGCGATCGACTCCTCGTCCTCCACGAGGAGGACGGTCGGCCCCCACGCGAGCTGGGCCGTCGCGTTCACCGCCGCACCAGCAGCACGTGCTCGGCGGGTTGGTCGCCGACGCGGGTCGTCGTGGCCCACATCCCCCGCCGCATGAGCGCGAAGGGCACCGGCCGCCCCGAGATCTCGAACCTCGTCGCCGGGGAGATCGGCACGACCACGATCGACCCGTCGAGCTCCTTGAGCGTCAGCGCGGTTCTGTTGAAGGCGCGCACGCGTCCGCGGTCGACCCGGAAGACCTGGATCGCGCCGTCGCGCTTGGCCACGATCTCGGCCCGGACGAGGCCGTCCCCGAGCAGGCTCCGGGCGACGTTCTCGCCAAGCGACGTCGGAATCAGGACGATCGCGGCGGCGACTGCGCCGAGCACGGCTGCGAGCAGCTTTCCCCTCACGTCGGGATTCTGCGCTCTGGCGGTCAGCGAGGGGTGCCGCGAACGTAAACGGACCGTAAAACCCTCAGGATTCGAGCCGTTTCGGCCGATGGAAGAACCATGGCAGCCGACCCCGCTTGGAAGCCGCTCGGCGAGCTCCTCGTCGAGCAGGAGCTCATCTCGCGCGAGGATCTCGAGCATGCGCTCGCGGAGCAGTTCCGGACGGGCCGAAAGCTCGGCGAGTACTTCGTCGAGGCCGGGCTCGTCACGGTCGAGCAGCTGACGAGCGTCCTCCTCGTGCAGTGCGGCGTCGATCTCTCGACGGACACCGGCTTCGGGTCGGGTCTCCGGGACAAGCTCGCGAAGCCCGGCGCCGAGCCCCGCCGCGAGCCGGTGCGCTTCGAGTTCCAGACGGAGGCCGAGCCCGAGAAGGGCCGTGGCCTCTTCCGCCGGAAGGAGAAGGAGAAGGTGACCTCACGCCCGGCGGTTCCGGCCCGCACGGACAAGAAGGCACTGATGACGCAGCTCGAGACGCTCGTCAAGCAGTTCGAGGAACAGCAGCGCGGCCTCGTCGACAACCTGGCGAATCTGCGCCGGACGATCGCCGGCATCGATCAGTAGCGGCTCAGGCCGCCCGCGACGCCTCTTCCTCTTCCGCCGCGAACACTAGAACCTGCCGCGGGCGGAGCGTCACGCCCGTGTGCTTGACCCAGGCGAGCCCGACGACGACGAGCGAGACGGCGCCGCCGACGGCGAGTGCCAGCTCGGTGCCGCCGACGTCCATCAGCCAGCCCGCGAAGAGGCCGCCGATCGGCGCAAGGCCGGCGAACGCGAACATGAAGAGGCTCATCACGCGGCCGCGCAGCCGGTCGGGGGCGCGCAGCTGGAGGATCGCGCTCGTGTTGGAAACCCAGAGCGTGAAGCAGACGCCGACGGCGAAGAGAATCGCGCAGGCGAGCCACACCGTCGTCACGGGCGCGAGCAGGAGCAGCCCCATGCTGAAGCCCGTCGCGCCGAGCAGCAGGCCCTTCCAGCTCGCCTTGCTCCGGGCGGCCTGGATGAGCGCGCCGAGCAGCGCGCCGCCCCCGAAGAAGGCGCTGAGGATGCCGAACACCTCCGGGCCGGCATCGAGCGTGTCGCGCGCGAGCACGGGGATGATCACGTGGAAGTTGAAGCCCACGGTGCTCGCGATCGCGAGCACGGCGAGCGCGAGGCGGATGTCGGCGTTCCCCCAGGCGTAGCGCAGACCCTCCGCGATCGCAGCGCCCGCGCGCTTGCGTGGGTCGCGTTCGACCTTGAACAGCTCGTCCTCGCGCATCAGCGCGAGCGCCGTGAGCACGGCGAGGAACGTGATCGAGTTGATCAGGAAGCAGACGCCGGTGCCGCCGAGGCCGATGATCACGCCCGCGATCGCCGGGCCGATGATGCGCGCGCCGTTGAAGAGCCCGGTGTTGAGCGCGACCGCGTTGGGGATCTCGTCGCGGCCGACCATCTGGAAGGTCAGCGACTGCCGGCCGGGCGCGTCGAGCACGAGCGCGCTCCCGCCGAGGAACGCGAGCGCATAGACGGCCGGCACGTTCTCCCAGCCGGAGAACGCCAGCACCGTGAGCGCGATCGAGACAAGCATCTGCGCTGCCTGCGTCGCCATCACGAGCTTGCGGTTGTCGATGCGGTCCGCGACGACGCCCGCGTAGAGCCCGAAGAGCATGAAGGGGAGAAAGCGGCAGAACGCGAGTCCGCCGACGGCGAGCGGCGAGTCGGTCAGCTCGACGACGAACCACGCGAGCGCGATGTTCTGCATCCACGTTCCGGCGAGCGACACGACCTGCCCGGCGAAGAAGAGCCGGTAGTTCCGGTGCTTGCGCAGGCTCTTGAACATTCGCGCGGTCACGGCAGGAGCTTCTCCAGGGGCTCGAGGGCGGCCTCGACCTTGCGGAGCTCGTCCGGGGAGAGGCCCTTCAGCCGCTCGGCGAGCCAGATCGTCCGACGCGAGCGAACGGAGCGGAGCACCTGGTGGCCCTTCTCGGAGACGTGGAGCCCCACGCGGCGGCGGTCGCGCTCGAGCTCGCGGCGCTCGACGAGGCTCTGCTGCTCGAGCTTCGTCACGGCCTTCGAGATCGCGGCGGGCGACATCCGCTCCTGAGCGGCGAGCTCGCGGACCCCGATGCCGGGCGTGTACTTGATCGCCACGAGCAGCGCGACCTGGCCGCCCGTCACTCCGATCGAGTGGATCTCGCGGCGGAGCTCGCGCGCGAGTCGGAGGAGGGCGGGGCGCAGCCGGTTGGCGACCTCGACTTCGTTAACCTGGGAAACGTTCACCTGGTTAACTTTATCGACGGCGACCGAGCCTGCGCCGTATCCCTCGTTCGGGTTACGTAAGGATGTGCTTCGGGTCGCGTCGCGGGGCGTCCTCGAACCACTTCTCGCGATGCCGGTCGGCGTCCGCAGGCCGCTGGTGGTGCTCGCGGATCCAGGTGAGCATCTCCTGGAAGTCCGTGATCACGGTGCCGTCGTCGAGGACGAGGACCGGGATCGCGTCGATGCCGACCGCCTCACGCATCGCCTCGCGGTCACGCCTCGAGGCCGGAACCTGCTTCGCGACGAAGTCCAGGCCGTACTCGGTCAGCGACTCGCGGACGCGCGACGAGTACGGGCACCACT
The DNA here is from genome assembly GCA_035718485.1 of Gaiellaceae bacterium. Lineage (GTDB taxonomy): Bacteria > Actinomycetota > Thermoleophilia > Gaiellales > Gaiellaceae > JACCTU01. Next base: position 33,191 of record DASTHC010000047.1, on the reverse strand, counting down.
CCGCCTGCCACAGCGTCAACACGAGGCGAACGGTAATGGCTCGCGCCTTCCCGCCCGATACGTCTCCTGGATGCGCATCGTCGGATACCTCTTCGCCGGGTGGCTGCTCTTCGGCATCGCGACGACGGGCCTCGCGGGGCTCCTGACGGGGGACCCGTCGAGCTTCGTCTTCGGCGCGACCGCCGTGGTGGGCCTTGTCTGGCTCGTCCGGTCGTATCGCAAGGGCGGCCCGCTCGAGCGCCGGCTGCGCATGCTCCAGGCGCGGCTGCCGGCCGACCCGCTCGAGAGCGACGCGATCGTGAACGCCTGGAGCGTGCACAGCGGCGATCCGGCCGCCGATGCGCGTCTCCGCGAGACGTACGACCAGGTGCGCGGCTCGGTCGTCGAGGTGCGGGGTGAGCTCGAGGCCGGCGGCGACGCTGGGCGATCGACACGGCTGCAGGCGAAGCTCGATCAGGTCGAGGGCTACCTGAGCGCGGTCGACCTGCTCGCCGCGCACGAGCCTGAGCTGCTCGAGCAGGCGCTCTCGGAGCATGCCGAGGCGCGTTCGCTCGTCGACGGCGCGGGACTCCCGGTCGACCGGCTCCTCGCCGCCGACGCGAAGCTGCAGGGCGCTCGGGAGGCGATGCGCCGCGCGGAGGAACGGCCGGTCGACGCGATCCGCCTCGCGAACGAGGCCGAACAGATTGTCGTCGACGCTGCTGAGGCTGCGTCGCTCGCGAAGCGGCTCGACGCGACCGAGGCCGCGCTCCGCGCCGCCGAGCGTCGCCACGCGCCGGCGGCACTCGCGGAGACGCGCGGCCTCCCGGACGTCGCGCGCGGGCACCTCGAACGGGGCGCGCTCCGCGCAGCACACGCGACGCTGGACCTCGTCGACGCACACCTCTCAGCGCTCGAGCGCGCCGCCGTCAGTGCGCGCCCGAAGCTCGAGGCCGCCGAAGAGGCCGTCGATGCCGCCTTCGCGCGCGGCGACGAGTCCGCGGCGCGCGCGTCCGAGCTCACCGAGCAGGCACGCGCGCAGCTCGACGCCGACCGTCCCGACTGGCTCGAGATCGAAGCCCTCGCGGAGCGCGCCTTGCGCATCGTCGACGAGCCGCTGCAGGTCGACGTGCCGGTGCCGCTCGGGGTCGCGCGTTCCCGCGCCGAAGAGGCGCGCGAGGAGGTCTGGGCCTGGGCGCTGACCGCCGGCCCGCGTGCCGACGCTGCGCGCGCCGTCGCCGAGCAGGTCGATGCGCTGCTCGACGAGGCGTTGCGGACCGAGGACGGCGCGCTCTACCGGTGGGCCGAGGGCCTTGCACGCGCCGCGGTCGACGAGGCGTCGACGCGGATCGTCAAACCCTCCTAGTCGGCTCGTCGCCCGCCTGGCCGCCTTCGTAGTCCGCCAGGATCTCGCGCGCACGATCGAGATCCGCCTCGTCGACGAACACGTCGTGCGGCGGGTTCGCGACGAATCCCTCCGAGGCCTCGGTCGCGCTGAGACCGCTCGCGCAGCGGATGTCGAACGAGCGGAGCATCCCGCAGAGCATCTCTGCCTCGACCTCGCCGCGGACGGTGGTGAGTCGCGTGGCTGACACGCCGTGATTATCCCCGGTCGCCTGGAGCGCCGGAGCTAGAGTCGGCGCATGGCCAGGATCTCGGCGCGTGAGCTCGCCGAGCTCGCACCGTGCACGGTCGAGCACGTCAGTCGGCTCGAGGAGCTCGGGCTGCTCGGGCGCGACGAGTCGGACGGTCTGTTTCCGTCGTCCGACGTCCACATGGTGCGGCTGATGGCGGCGTTCGAGGACGCGGGGATCTCCATCGACGACGTTGCGCGCGGGGTGGCCGAGGGCGAGCTCTCGTTCCCGCTCTTCCTGTTCCTGCCCGAGCCCGTCGGCGCGCCGGAGACGTACGAGCAGCTATCGCTCCGGCTCGAGCGCTCGCCTCACCTGCTGCGCCGCCTCACCGGCGAGCTGGGCCTGCCGCGGGGCGCCGACGACCGGATCCGCGCCGAGGACGCGGAGATGCTCTCCCGGCTCGTGACGACGCTCGATCTCGCGACGGCCGACGACCTCTCGCGGTTCGCGCGCCTGTACGGCGGGACCGTGCAGCGCCTCGTCGTGTCGGGGCTCGCGTTCTTCGACCGGACCGTCCGCGAGCGCGTCGCGACGTTCGAGGGGCTCTCGAACGAGGAGAAGGACCAGCTCGTCTACGAACGCGCCGCCTCGTACACCGAGCTCGTCGCGAGCGTCGTGCCGTGGCTGCAGGGACGCCACCGCGAGCACTCGGTGCTCGAGTACCTCGTCTCCGTGACCGAGGGCTACATGGAGGAGCGCGGAGTCGTCCCGTCGCACCCGCGGCGGCCGCCGGCGATCGCGTTCCTCGACCTGACCGGCTACACGGCTCTCGCCGAGGAGCGGGGAGACCGCGCTGCAGCCGATCTCGCCGCGGGGCTGGCGATCGTCGTGCAGGAGGCCGCGCAGGCGCACGGCGGGCGCGCGGTCAAGTGGCTCGGCGACGGCGTCATGTTCCACTTCCCCGACTCCCAGGGGGCGATCCTCAGCGGCCTCGAGCTCGTCGAGCAGACGGAGCAGGCGATGTCCGTGCCGGCGCGCATCGGCATCAACGCAGGCGCCGTGATCGCGCAGGAGGGCGACTACTTCGGGCGCACGGTGAACATCGCTTCGCGGATCGCCGACTACGCGCGGCCGCACGAGGTGCTCGTGAGCGAGGACGCGAAGCAGCACGCCGGTGACGGCGCCGTCGACTTCGAGCTCGTCGGCGACGTCCGCCTCAAGGGTGTCTCGAGCGCGGTGCGGCTGCACCGCGCTTCTCGTTCGAACTAGCCCCTCTCGGCTTCTGCGAGCAGCGCGTTCAGGTCGGGCGGCCGGCCGACGAACGCGAGGTGGCCCTCCTCGTCGAGCGGCCACTCGTCGCGCGGGCGATCCCACGCGAGCTCGAGCCCGTTCTCCTCCGGATCCCGGAGGTAGAGCGCGATGTGGGTGCCGTGGTCATTCGCACCGTCGAGCGGGTAGCGCGCGTCGACCAGGCGACGCAGCGCATCGCCGAGCGCCGCCTTCGTCGGATAGTTGATCGCGACGTGGTAGAGCCCGGTGGCGGTCGGCGGCGGCGCGGACCCGCCGCGCGACTCCCACGTGTTGAACCCGAGGTGGTGGTGGTAGCCACCTGCCGACAGGAAGAGCGCGTCGGGCATCCGGACGACGACGTCGAAGCCGAGGATGCCGACGTAGAAGTCGTGGATCTTCTCCAGGTCGGCGGCCTTCAGGTGCACGTGGCCGACGTGGACGCCCTCGGCGAGCGGGCGGGGACTGCGCTCCGTCGGCACGACGGGGCCGGTGGTGACGTCGAGCGCATCCATTTGCGTGCTCAAGAAGCTAGCAGGGCAGGTGTCGCTACGGCGGGTTTCTCAGACACGCCTTGGAGGCGCGAAGCGAACCGCCTTTCGCGGTCACGACCGAGCGGGTCGTTTCTTTGCACGGTGAAGCCGAGCCGGATGGGCCGCCCCCACCCGGCTCGGTCGTGGTGCAATTCAGTCGTCGCGTCGCTGAGCGAGCTCGATGCTGACCACAGCATCGGGCCGGATGAATCTGTTTCCGAACTTCGCCCAGACGCCGGGCTCCGGCCGGTTCAACGCACGGACGATCTCGCCCGCGCGCTGCTCGGCCAGCTCCGAGGAATCGAAGCGCCCTGCCCAGATCCGCTCGCCGCTGCTCAGGTGGAGGAAGACCGCCACCGTCTGCGTCTCCGGCAGGGGTGCCGGGACGGAAGCCTGCGTGGACTGCGCAGGCTGCGGGGACGGAACGGGCGCGACCGACTGAAGAGGCGGCTGCGCAACCGGAGTGACGGGAGCGGCGACAGGGGTCGGTGCCGGAGCCGGGACCGATGCAACCGAACGGTTGACCGGAGGGCTCACGGGAGGCTCGGCGAACGCAACGGTCGCCTGTGGGGCATAGGCCACCGAGGCGGTCCGAAGATTGTTCAACGAGGGTCCTTTCGCCGCAGATTGTCGCCAGGAGGGAGTGGTTCTTCCCTCGTAATCACCATCGCCCAATCAGCGTCCCCGCGGAATCCCCCGGAGGGGGGAAGCGGCTCTTCCGGCCGAGTTCCCTCAGTCGGTGCGGGGAACGACCTCGACGCCCACCACGGACTCGGGGCGGACGAGGCGGTCGCCGAAGCGAGGCCAGACGCCGGGCTCGGGGCGCATCAGCGAGTCGATCAGGTACTGCGCGTGGAGCTCGCCGGCCTCCTGGTTCTCGAAGCGGCCGACCCAGATCCGCTCGCCGTCCTCGAGGTGGAGGAAGACGCCGACCGACGTCCCGCTCTCCGCGGACGCGGGGACGGTGACAGCGATCGGCTCGGGGGCCGGGACCGGGGCGACCGGCTGAACCGGTGCCGGCTCCGGCACAGCCGCGACGACGGGGGCCGGCGCGGGATCGGGCACGGCGGCGACGGGCGCGGGGGCCGGCGGAGGTGCCACTGCCGGCGCGGGTGCGGGGGCAGGCGCGGCGGCAGGAGGAGCGGGCGGCGCCGCGGCGGCCTCGGGCGCGTACTGCGCCTTCGCCTCGCGGAGCTTCTGAAGCTCGTCGGCGGCGACCCAGCCGCGCGTGACCGCGATCTCCTCGACGCTCTGTCCGGTCGCGACGTTCTCGCGAAGTGCCTCGGAGAGCTGGTCGAGCGTCAGCTGGCCCGTGCGTACGAGCAAGGCCTGAACGGGCAGCGTGGCCAGCTCCTGGGGCGTCAGCTCGCGCCGGTGGGCGCTGCCGAGGCCGGCGTCCGGCTGCTGGGCCGCAGGCGTGAGGGGTGGTTCGAACGGGGACGTGCTCATTGGGTCGCCGGGGCTGTTATCGGCCCGCAGCCGGGCCTCCGGGTATCACTCCTTCGAGGGACTGGCTCCGCACGGTTGCGGCCGATTCGACCTGAAGTGACTGCGGATCGGTCGACCTGGCTTCCCCTCGGCGAGCTGCTCGTCGAGCGTCGCCTGCTCAGCCAACGCCAGCTCGACCTCGCGCTGCAGGAGCACGCGCGCACGGGCCGGCGGCTCGGCGAGGTGCTCGTCTCGTTCGGGTTCGTGTCGGAGCAGGCCCTCGCCGCGACGCTGCTCGAGCAGGTCGGGTTGATGGACTCGAAGGTGGAGCCGGAGCCCGCGGCTGAGCCGGAGCCGGAGCGTGAGCCCGAGCCCGCGCCCGCGCTCCGCACCGCCGGCCACCTCTCGGAGGCCGAGCCCGAGCCCGAGCGCCCGATCGTCGTCCGCATCGAGGATCTTCCCGCGCCGCGCCCCGCGCCAAGTCAAGTCGGGACGCTCGAAGCGCAGGTCGCCGACTTCGAGCGGCGGAGCGAGGAGATCCAGGCGAGCATCGCCCAGATCCGCGGCGTCCTCGCCGAGCTCCAGGGTTAGCGCGCTACGCGGCCGCGGTCGCGAGCGAGAGCGTCCGTTCCTCGCCCGGCGCGCGGTAGTCCTCGCCGAGCACGTCGCGCAGCTTCTCGTACAGCTCGCCGTTGACCGCGAGCTCCTGGACGATGTCGGCGCCGCCGATCAGCTCGCCCTTCACGAAGACCTGTGGGATCGTCGGCCAGCCCGAAAGCGCGCTCAGCTCCTGGCGGATCTCGGGGTTCGGGAGCACGTCGACGGTCGCGATCGGCGCCTCCGCCGCGCGCAGCGCCTCGAGCGCCCGCATCGAGTTGCCGCACATCACCCACTGCGGCGTGCCCTTCATGAAGAGGACGACGTCCTCGGTCTCGATGATCTCCTTGATCTTCTCGCCCAGCTCGCTCATGCGGTTCCTCTCGTCGTGATCCGAAGCTCGTGGATGGTGCCGTCGGCCAGTGGGGTCGCGAGCGCGTCGTAGACCAGCCGGTGCTGATCGACGAGGCTCAGCCCGTCGAAGCGCGTCGTCTGCACGGTGACGTGGAAGTGGTCGCCGCCGCCCGTGCGGTCGACGACGTCGAGCTCCTTCGCGTCGGGGAATGCCTCGTTCAGGAGGGAGCGCAGCGTCTCCGTCGCCATGGGCGCATCGTAGCCCTAGGCTGTGGGCACACCGAGACGATGCTGGATGACGTTCTCAACGCGGTGCGCGAGCAGGTACGGCGCGTGGCGGGCGAGCTGGACTTGCCCGAGCCGCTGCGTGCGCGCGAGCCGACGCGCTCGCTCGAGGAGCTGCAGGCCGAGCTCGACTCGCTCGTCGGGCTCGACACGGTCAAGGACCAGGTGCGGGCGCTCGTCGCGTTCCTCCAGGTGCAGTCGAGGCGGCTCGAGCACGGTCTGCCGGAGGTCGCGACGTCGCAGCACCTCGTCTTCCTCGGCAATCCGGGCACGGGCAAGACGACGATCGCGCGGCTGCTCGCCGAGATGTACCGCGCGATGGGGCTGCTTCGGCGCGGGCACCTCGTCGAGGTCGACCGCGCCGGGCTCGTCGGCCAGTACGTCGGGACGACGGCGCTGAAGACGGATCGCGCGATCAAGCGCGCGCTCGACGGTCTCCTCTTCGTCGACGAGGCGTACGCGCTCGCGCCGGAGGCCGTGATGCAGGACTTCGGGCCGGAGGCCGTCGAGACGCTGCTCAAGCGGATGGAGGACTACCGGCACCGGCTCGTGGTGATCGTCGCCGGCTACCCGCGGCCGATGGCGCGGTTCCTCGATTCGAATCCGGGGCTTCGGTCGCGGTTCTCGCGCGAGATCGTGTTCCCCGACTACACGACGGACGAGCTGCTCTCGATCACGCGGCGGTTCGCGGGCGAGAACGAGTACCGGCTGACCGACGGCGCCGAGGAGGCGCTGCGACGGACGTTCGACTCGGCTCAGCGTGGCGAGGGCTTCGGGAACGCGCGCTACGCGCGGACGATCTTCGAGCAGGCGCTGAACGCGCAGGCGCTTCGGCTCGCCGGCGTGTCGGGTCGGGCGCTCGAGGAGCTCGAGCCCGCGGAGCTCATGCGCGTCGAGGCCGAGGACGTCCTCTCGGCCGCCCGGGCGCTCGGTGAGGGCGACGAGCTCCCGCCGCGCTCGGCGTGGTTCCGCCGCCGCCGCGCGTCCTAACGCGGTTCTGTCGGACTGCCGGACAGCGCTTCTCGGACCAGGCCGTCGAAGTGGGCGATCAGCTGCTCGCTCTCGCCCAGGAGGTGGCCCTCCGTGAGGACACCCGAGCGGACGCCGCGCTGGACGCGCTCGACGAGCGCAGTGTCCTCGCGGCCGACCTGGTCGTCGAGCTCGAGGAGGTCGCGGATCCACGACTCGTCCTCGCCCGGTACGAAGAAGTAGTCGAGGAACCCGCGCGAGCGCTCAGGCCCCTCGGGCCACACCGGCCCGATCGAGAGGTTCGGCCGTCCTGGATAGACATTCAGCTTCAGGTTCGGCCAGACGAAGTGGAACTGGCCGCGCGCGTCGCCGTCGTTCTTGACGTGCGCGAACTGCGACGAGTGCCAGCGGTGCCGCTGCAGGAGGTACTCGTCCTGCGAGACGTCGATCACCGCCGAGAACCCGGGGTGCGCGACCGCGCAGTGGTAGCACTCGAGGTAGTTCTCGCACGCGACCTTCCAGTTCGACTCGAGCCCGTACTCCACCCGGTGGTGGAACTCGAGCCCGTCGAGCGGCGCCGCGTCCCAGAGCTCGCCGAGCGTCTCCTCGAGCGAGGCGCCCGACCCCTCCGGGTTCACGAACACGAACGGCCCCCAGACCGACACCCGCAGCGGGATCAACCCGAGCTCGTCTCGCGGCGCGGTCTCGTCCGAGCGCGGCGCCGACCGGAGTGACCCGTCCAGCCCGTACGTCCAGGCGTGGTAGGGGCACTGGAGCGACGCCCGCTTGCCTTCTCCCTCGAGGAGCACCGACCCGCGGTGCCGGCAGACGTTCAGGAATGCCCGGAGCTCCCCGTCCTGCGCCCGCGTGACGGCCACCGGCACGTCGCCCGCCCGGCTCGCGAAAGAGGACCCTGGCTCGGCCACCTGCCCGAGGTGGCCCACGTACTGCCAGCTCCGCCGGAAGATCGCGTCCTGCTCAAGACGGAGGATCTCGGGGTCGAAATACCAACTCCAGGGCAGTGTCGATTCCACCTCACAGACGATATAAGTGTCCGGTGAAATCCCGGGCGCTCGTGCTCGCGGCGCTCGCCACGCTGCTCTTCTCCTCGAGCGCCTCGGCGGCACCCTTCAACACCATCCGCATCGCGGCGTACTACCCGTGGTTCCCCGAGGGCTGGACGTACGCGGAGATGAACCCGTTCACGCACTACCGCCCGTCGCTCGGCTTCTACGACGCCGGGAGCCCGAACATCGTCGAACGACAGATCCGCGCGATGCAGTACGGCCGCATCACGGCCGCGACGTACTCCTGGTGGGGGCAGGGCAGCCCGACCGACCGCCGCTTCGACACGCACCTGGCGGCCGGCGCGAAGCGCGGCTTCAAGTGGGCGATCTATCACGAGCTCGAGGGGTACGGCGACCCGTCGGTCGAGGACATCCAGAAGGACCTCGAGTACATCCGCTACACGTACGCCGCGAGCCCTGCGTACCTGAAGCTCGGCGGCCGCCCCGTGGTCTTCGTCTACGGCGACAAGGACGACGGCGTCGGCTGCGACGCGGCGACGCGCTGGGCCCAGGCGAACGCGACCGTCGGCGCGTACCTCGTGATGCGCTCGTTCCGGGGCTACCGCGACTGCGTCGCCGCCGTGGACGGCTGGCACCCCTACGCGGCGAACAAGTACGAGTTCGATCTCTTCCCGTTCGCGTACGCCATCTCGCCCGGGTTCTTCTTCGCGAAGAACGACCGCCCGACACGGAGGCGGAGCATCAGGTCGTGGCGGAGGAGCGTCTACCGGATGGCGAACTCGCAGGCGCAGTTCCAGTTCGTGATCAGCTTCAACGAGTGGGGCGAGGGGACGGCGATCGAGAGCGCCGTGCAGTGGTCGAGCCGCTCCGGCTACGGCCGCTACCTCGACGTCCTGCATTCGATCCCGTCGCGCTGAAGATTCCGTCGACGCTCGAGTGGTGGCGCGCGACGCCCGCGGGTGCAGCGTGGCTCGATCGCCTTCCGGCCCTCGTCGCCTCGCTCGCCGAGCGGTGGTGTCTGACACTCGGCGACCCGTACGACGCGCGCATCGCGCTCGTGCTGCACGCCGAACGCCGGGACGGCACCCGCGCGGTGCTGAAACTGAACCTCGTCGAGCCGGAGAACGAGCACGAGGCGCTCGCGCTCGACTATTGGCCCGACGACGCCTCGATCCGCGTGCTCGAGCACGATGACGATCTCGGTGCACTCCTCCTCGAGCGCTGCGAGCCGGGCACGACCCTCTGGGAGCTCCCCGAGGAAGACGCGCTCCTGCACGCCGCGCGCGTGCTCGCCCGCCTCTTCGACGCCGGAGACCCCGGCCCGCCGTTCCGCCGACTCGTGGACGAGGCCCCCCGGTGGACCGAGACCCTCGCGACGCGCCCCTTCGAGCCCGCCCTTCTCGATGAGGCGCTCGCCGCGCTCCGAGAGCTCCCGGCCTCGCAGCGAGGCCCGGTGGTCGTCAGCGAGGACTTCCACGGCGGCAACGTCCTGCGCGCCGATCGCGGCTGGCTCGCGATCGACCCGAAGCCGATCGTCGCCGAGCCCGAGTTCGGCGTCGTCTCGCTCGTCCGCGACCGGCGGCCCCTCGACGGCCCGACCGTGGCCCGCCGGCTCGACTTCCTGAGCGCCGAGCTCGGCCTCGACCGCGAGCGGATGCGGCGCTGGAGCCTGGCGCACGTGCTCTGGTGGGGCTTCGAGGGCGATCGCGTCCTCCAGGAGCACGTCGAGGCGGCTAGGTTGCTTACAAAATGAGCCTTCCGACGTCTAAAGGTGGAGCCCCGATGGAGCCCACCGACGCTGCGCGCGTGCACACGGAAGACCAGCGGTTCGAGCGCCCCTACGCGCTCGCCGACCGCTTCCTCGACAACATCGAGACCGTCGTCTACGGCAAGCGCGAGGAGATCAAGCTCGTCGTCGCCGCGATGATCTGCGGCGGCCACGTGCTCTTCGAGGACGTCCCCGGCACCGCGAAGACCGTGCTCGCCCGCGCGCTCGCCCAGTCGATCGAGGGCGCGACGACGACGCGCATCCAGTGCACGCCCGACCTCCAGCCGACCGACGTCACGGGCCTCTCGGTCTACAACCAGAAGGAGCGGGAGTTCGAGTTCCGCCCCGGCCCGATCTTCTCGAACGTCGTGCTCGTCGACGAGATCAACCGCGCGATGCCGAAGACGCAGTCCGCTCTCCTCGAGGCGATGGCGGAGCACCAGGTCACCGTCGACGGCGCGACGCGCATCCTGCCGCAGCCGTTTCTCGTCATGGCGACGGAGAACCCGATCGAGTACGAGGGAACGTTCCCGCTGCCCGAGGCGCAGCTCGATCGCTTCTTCCTCCGGACCGCGCTCGGCTATCCAGAGGCCGACGACGAGCTGAAGATCCTCCACGAGCAGCGGCACGGCCACCCACTCGGACACCTACGGGCCACCCTTGACCTCGACGAGATCGAGGAGCTCCGAGTCGCGGCGCAGGACGTCTACGTCGCACCGGTGATCCAGCGCTGGATCGTCGACCTCGTTCGCGCAACGCGCGAGGTCGAGGACGTCTCGATCGGCGCGTCGGTCCGCGGCTCGCTCGCGCTCGAGCGGGCGGTGCGCGCGTGGGCGCTGCTCCACGGGCGCTCGTACGTCGTGCCCGAGGATGTCGAGCGACTCTTCAACTCGGTGCTCGTGCACCGCGTCGTGTTCCGGCCGTCGTTCCTCGCCGAGGCGCGCAAGACGGGCTGGGACGCAGCGATCGACGCCTTCCGGGGACGCTGCCTCGAACGCGCGCCGCGCCCGCAGCCCGAAGACGTCGACCTCACCGTCGTTCCGGGATAGTCCATGGCCAACGCCGACCGGACCGTCCCGCTCATTCCGCGGCGCCGGCTCGTCGGTCTCTCGTTCGGCGGGCTGACGAGCGCGCGGCGCGGGCCCGGCTCCGACGTCGCCGGCTCGCGGCCGTACCGGCCGGGCGACGACGTCGACACGATCGACTGGAACGCCTCGGCGCGTCTGTCGTCGGCGCGGGGCACGGACGAGTTCGTCGTCCGCGAGAAGTTCGCCGAGGAGGCGCCGCGGGTCGTCGTCGTCGCCGACCGCCGCCCGGAGATGGACGTGTTTCCCTCGTGGCTCCCGTGGCTCTCGAAGCCCGAGGCGATGGCGCACGCGCGCGACGTGCTCTTCGACGCCGCGATCGCGTCGCGCGGGATCAGCGGCTACCTCGACTTCGCGGACGGGGAGCCGTTCTGGCGGCCGCCGCGGACGCAGCAGGACACGAGCGACGTGGCGGAGCGAACGTCGTTCGGAGCGCCGAAGGACACGCTCGCGCTCGCGTGCGAGCACCTCGTCGAGCACCGCCGAGCGCTTCCGTCGGGAAGCTTCGTGTTCGTCCTCTCCGACTTTCTCGACCCGCCGCCCGACGGCGCGTGGACGCGGCTGCTCCAGCAGCGCTGGGACGTCGTGCCGGTCGTGATCCAGGACCCGGTCTGGGAGCAGAACTTCCCGCCGATCGGCGGCGTGGTCGTCCCGTTCTGGGATCCGCGGACGCGCCGGGTGATGCCGGTCCGGCTGACCGCCGCCGAGGCGGCGGCGCGCAGCGACCAGAACCAGGAGCGGTTCACCGACCTCCTCGGGTCGCTGCGCGCCTACGACCTCGAGCCCGTCGTCCTCGCCTCGGACCGCCGCGACGAGATCTTCACGTCGTTCCTCGAGTGGGCCGAGCTCCGTCGGTTCTGGCGCGGGAGGACCTGGTGAAGGGCCGGCTGCCGTTCCTCGTCGCGCTCGTGCTCGCGGTCGTCGGCGGCGTGCTCGCGCTCACGCTGCTCGTCCGTGACGAGAAGCCGTCGGGCGCCGGTTTTCCCGTCGGCGACGACGGCATCGCAGCACGCACGTCGCTCTCGGCGCGGACGGAGCTCTTCGGGTCGCCGCTCGGCACGCGGCTCGACGTGCTCGTCGACCGCGAGGTGCTCGACCCCGACAAGGTCGCCGTCGATGCGAAGTTCCGGCCCTTCGACGCCGTCGGGCAACCGACGGTCACGCGCACGGACTACGACCGGTACACGCGGCTGCGCTACGACTACCAGCTCGAGTGCCTGAAGACGGTCTGCGTGCCCGAGACGCTGACGAAGATCCTCGACCTCCCCGACGTCGTCGTCCGCCACGAGGGCGTGCCCGTCGAGGTCGTCCGGTGGCCGGCGGTCACGATCGCGTCGCGGTATGCGGAGCCCGAGGTCGATCGGAACGACCCGACCGCGCAGCCGAACTTCAACCTGCCGTGGCGTGCGACGCTGCGAGTGCGGCCGGCGACGTACCGCGTCGACCCGACGATGGTCACCGTGCTCTTCGTCGGTCTCGCGCTCGTGCTGCTCGTCGCATCGCTCTTCTTCGTGCAGAAGGCGTTCCCAGGCATGCCGCTCGGGCTCCGCCGGCTCCGACGGGTCAAGCTGACGCCGATCGAGCGCGCGCTGGTGGTGCTCGAGCGCGCGCACGAGCACGGCATCGAGCGTGAGCAGCGCCTCGCGCTCGACCGGCTCGCGCACGAGCTCCGCACCGGCGGGCAGTCCGAGCTCGCGGGCGACGCGCGGCGGCTCGCATGGGAGCAGGACGTGCCGGACGCGGACCGCACCGCGACGCTCTCGGGCCAGGTGCGCGATGTGATCGCGGGGAGGACGAATGGCCGCTCCTAGCTTTGCGCGCCGCGAGACCGGCATCCCGGTCTCCGACGTGGCGTCGCTGCGGCCGATGTGGATCCGCACGACGCTGGTGCGGCTCGGGCTCGGGCTCGGGCTCGCGCTCGCGCTCGCGCTCGCGTTCGTCGCCGCACGCTCGCTCGAGCCGACGAAGGCGTCGTTCCTGCCGACGGGCACGAGCTCGGTCGTCGTGCTCGACGTTTCGCTCAGCGTCACCGACCCGGTCTTCCGGCGCATCCACAACACGCTCAAGATGCTCGGCGACGGGGGTCAGGGCATGGGCGTGGTCGCGTTCTCCGACGTCGCCTACGAGATGCTGCCTCCGGGCTCGCCGCCGGAGGAGGTGAAGCCGATGCTGCGCTACTTCCGCGGCAGGCCGGTGCAGGACCCGCAGCTCGGGACCGACGTCGTCTACCCGCTGAACCCGTGGGGCGGGGGCTTCAGCGCCGGCACGAAGATCTCGGGCGGGCTCGAGCTCGCCGAGAAGGTGCTGGCCGACGAGAAGATCGAGAACGGCTCGATCGTCCTCGTCTCCGACCTCGACACAGCGCCGAGCGACGAGTCGGTGCTCTCGTCGGTCGTCGCGAACATCGAGTCCAAGGGGATCGAGCTTCGCGTCGTGCCGCTGCTCGCGAACGACCAGGACCTCGCGTACTTCAAGCAGATCGTCGGCGCCGAGAACATCGTGACGCCGCCCCAGCTCGCGGCGCAGAACCGCTCGCAAGCCGACTCCACGCTTTTCGGCACGAACCCGTCGGCGCTCGCGCTGCTCGGCGGTCTCGTCCTCTTCCTGCTCGCGGTGAACGAGTGGTGGGGCGCGCGCGTCGAGGTTCCGAGGAGGGCGGCATGAGGCGCGTCGCGACACCGCTCGCCCTCGCGGTCGTGACCGCCGTCGCGGCGGTCCTGCTCCTGCTCGCCGCCTTCGACGTGCAGCGCTGGGACGAGCGCGTCGCGGAGGACGACGTGCGCTTCGGCACGGCGCCGGGGGACGCAGACCTCTGGAAGCCGGCGACGCTGCTGCCCGGCGACCCGGTGCGGCAGCTGCTCGGCGTCCCCGACGACCTCCGCTACCGCGACGCCGTGCAGGCGTTCTTCGCGTCGCACCCGCGCGAGCCCGCATTCCAGCATCCCGAGCTCGAGGCTGCGCGCGTCGAGGCGCAGGTGCGGCTGCGCGCCGCCGCAGAGGCGGAGTCGAACCTCGAGCGACGATCGGAGCTCATCAACCTGCTCGGCGCGCTCGCGACCGCGGTCGCCCCGCGGCAGGAGCAGCAGCGGCGCGTCGAGTCGCTCGACGCGGCCGCGGCCTTCTTCACCGAGGCGGTGCGCCTCGACCGCACGAACCAGGACGCGATGTACAACCTCGAGGTCGTCCTGCGCCGGCTCCAGGACGAGCCGCGGAGCTTCGAGTCGCCCGGCGGTCGCATGCCACGGGACGAGGCGTCGATGGGCGGCCTCCGCGACGCGGGCTCGGGCTATTAGTGGCTCTCCCGGCCCCAGCCTCCGGCGCCTTGCCCGCGAGCGCGCCGCGCGCTGCCGCGTCCTCAGTCGCGCCCGTACTTGACAGTACGAGCGCTCCCTGCGTTCTTGCATCGCTTGGTGCTCACGACCGAGGCATCCGGAACTGGATCCGGAAGAGCCACCGATGAGCGTCGACTTCCTGACGCCGGAGGCCGTGCTGCTCGCGGTCGGGGCGTTGATCCCGGTCGTGTTCCTGCTCGACGGGGAGCGCCGCGCCGACCTCGTCCGCTTCGCGCTCGGCCTCGCGCAGCCCGCGGCGTCGCACCGGCGCCTCCTGCTCGGGAGCATCGTCGCGGTCGGCGTGTTCCTCGGCCTCGCGGCTGCGCAACCGGTGCTTTCGCTCAACAGTGGAACGGAATCGCGGCAGGACGCAGAGGTGTGGTTCGTGATGGACACGTCGCGCTCGATGCTCGCCTCCGAGTCGTTGAAGAGCGCGACCCGGTTCGACCGCGCGAGGCGCGACGCGATCGAGATCCGGCGCGACCTCAACGACGTGCCGTCAGGAGTCGCCTCGCTGACCGACCGCCTCCTGCCGCACGTCTTCCCGACCTCGGATGCGGGTGTCTTCGGCGCGGTGATCGACCGCGCCGTCGGGATCGACCAGCCGCCGCCTGCGAGCTTCAACGTCACCGCGACGACGCTCGGGTCGCTCTCCGCGCTCGCGAACCGCAACTTCTACGATCGTGCGGTGCGCAACCGCGTGGCGATCGTCTTCACCGACGCGGAGAGCCGCCCGTTTTCGAGCGCGAGCATCGGCAGGGTCTTCCGGCGCCCGCCCGGGATCCGCACCGTCTTCGTCCGCTACGGGAACGCGAACGAGCGTGTCTTCACGCTCGCCGGTGGTGCCGAGCGCGGCTACACGCCGGACCCGAACGCGCCGAACACCGCGCGCGCGCTCGCGCAGGCGACGGGCGGAGCCCTTTACGACGAGGGCTCCACGACCGGCGTCGCCAACACGGTGCGGAAGATGATCGGCCGTGGAGACACGTCCGTCGACTCCGACGATCGGCGCGACGTCCCGCTCGCGCCGTACTCCGTCGCGCTCGCGTTCCTCCCGCTCGCCCTCGTGCTCTGGCGCCGGAACCTTTGACTCGGCTCGGCCGACGGGGCGTCTCCGGGGCAAGCAGAAGAAGGCGAAGAAGAGCACGAAGCGGCCGAGCAGGTGCGCCCGGCCTTCGGCGGTCTGTAGACGCGAGGGAGCGCCGCGTTGCGCGGCGCCCCCCTCGTCCTCAGTGCGCGTAGTTCATCTTGCGGACGAGCTCGTCGAGCGCTTCCTGGTCCCACGCGTTGATGAAGTCCCCGTGCTCGGAGAACTTCCCCGACGCGACGGTCGAGCCTTTCGCCACCGCCGGGTAGAGGATGAGCATGCGCATGAACGGCAGGGCGACCTTGTGCGTGCCGGGGCAGTTGCCGTTGACGGAGTACGCCATGTGGCTGCGGTGGTCGGCGCTGTCGAGCCGGCGGCCGTCCCAGCAGTCGGGGAAGTTGACGTTCATGTGCAGCAGGTCGTTCTCGCTGCAGCCCGGGACCGCCGTGTAGGTGCGCGTGACGTCGGGCGGTCCGCAGCTCCACGACGCAATGCCCTTCGACTGCGCCTTCTTCGCGAACGCGTTCCCCGCGATCATCTTCAGCCCCGGCGGGAAGGAGCGTACGGCCTCGTTCGTTCGGCGGACGTAGTAGATGATCGACACGAGCGGCCTGACCGGGTCGCCGCGCTCGAAGAGCGTCGGGAACCAGTACGCCGAGAGGTCGGTCCGCGGGCCGCAGCGTGCGTTCGCGGGGTTCGCCTTGAGCGTCGCGGGGGTCGAGTCGGCGTCCGTCGAGCGGTTGCCGACGAAGGTGTGGTTGTGCGAGCGCCCGGGCTGGTTGAAGAAGACGATCGGGTCGTCGTTGTTCCGGTGCGTCGAGCTGCACGAGACGACGAAGTAGGGGCCGCCGGGGAAGCCGTTCGTCCGTGGCGTCGGGTATCTCGCGGCAAGGGCCGTGGCGGCTACGCCGACCCCGGCGACCAGCGCGAGCCCTGCGACGGCGAGGCGGCGTCGTGTCATCCGCTTCGGTACACCGCTCGAGGGCGACTGGGCACCGGCCAGAAGCATCGCTCGCGGCGCGTGCGCGCGCAAGCGATTCACAGGTTCTTCTCAGGATCGACGCCTCTCGGCGGCGGTCCGGAATGGTTATCTCGTCTTGCGGCGGCGGGACGTCGTCTTGCGGCTCGACGTCTTCCGGCTCGTGGTCTTGCGACCCGTCGTCTTCCGGCTCGACGTCTTGCGCCCCGTCGTCTTCCTCGAGGCGGTCTTGCGGCTCGACGTCTTCCGGCCCGAGGTCTTGCGGCGGGCCGCGGTCTTCCGCGAGGACGTCTTGCGGCGGGCGGCCGTCTTGCGGCTCGCGGTCTTGCGGGCCGTCGTCTTGCGGCGGGTCGTCGTCTTGCGCGCGGTCTTGCGCGCGGCGGTCTTGCGGCGGGCCGTCGTCTTGCGCGCGGTCTTGCGCGCGGCGGTCTTGCGGCGGCTCGTCGTCTTGCGGGCCGACGTCTTCCTGCGCGCGGAGGTCTTCCGGGCGGCGGACTTGCGAGCGGACGACTTGCGCGCGGCCGTCTTGCGGGCCGAGGTCTTGCGGGCCGAGGTCTTGCGGGCCGAGGTCTTCCTGCTCGACGTCTTGCGCGCGGCGGTCTTCCGCGAGGACGTCTTGCGCGCGGCGGTCTTGCGGCGGCTCGTCGTCTTGCGCGAGCTCGCCTTACGGGTCGGCGCGCGCCGCGTCGGCATGGCCGTCTCGGCGCCGGACTCGGTCGTCCCCGGCGTCTCGGGCATCACCGGGCTCGGCGCCGGGGGGTCCGGCTCGACGGCGAACGGACCCGGCTCGCTCGTCGCAGGCTCGGCGTTCTCTCTCTTGCGATCTTCCCAGTCGAACGTGGTCAAGGCGTTCCTCCCTGTCAGACTCCGAGCCCTAGTTGTCGCCGTCGGCGCGTAATGCAAACGCGTCGAGGAGATCCGCCGTCGTGAGCTGCTCGGTGAGGAGGGAACGGAAGCCGGCATCACGGCTCCCCGAGAAGGCGCGGACGAGCGGCTCGCCGTACGAGTACGTCGGAACGTAGATGCTCCACATCGGGTGTGTGTCGAACGCGACGGCGCGGCGTGCGCGATCCTCAGGCGACAGCGCCCACCGTCGGTGGTACTCCACGGCCGCGCTCTCACTCCAGCCGTCCTCGGCGACAGCCAAGGCGATGTTTACGTCGACTTCCTGGAGCTGCCCCGTGGCGGACACGACCACGCGCGCGATCTCCTCGTCGAACGGGATGTCGAGCGCGCGCAGGATCTCGGCTGCCCGTGCCGTCCAGTCTTCGCCGAGCGCCTGCTCGATCGCGTTCGTCGCGATGCCCTCCGCGACGAGGCACTCGGGCGTGTGGATCAGGAGGATCGAGAGCTCGTCGCGTCCCTCGCCCCGGACGAGCCGCGCCTCTTTGCAGATGGCCTCGGTGTGGTGGCCCGGATACCCCTCGTGCGCGGCCAGGATCGCGAGGTAGTACGAGCGGACCGGTAGGTCGGTGTTGATGTCGATCCGGCTCTCGAGGTCGCCGAGGTACCAGTTGTAGGCGCCCCACGGCTGGCCCGAGACGAGCTGGGCGTCGAACCGCTCGCCCTCGGGCAGCTCCACGATGTCGCGTGTCCGGATCCGGAGCTCGTCGACCAGCGCGTGGAAGCCGGGCAGGAGCTTGTCCCGCGGGACGTCCTGCGTCATGCGCCACGCCTCGAGGCGCTCGGCGAGGTCGCCGGAGCCGGGGAGCGCCGCATCGAGCGTGGCGTGCGCTTCCTCGAAGTGCTCCTCGGGCGTTCGCTCGACCTCGATGCCGTAGCAGCGGCGCACCGCCTCTCGCCACGCCACTTCCGTGCCCGCCGTCATCTCGGTGACACACTCGAGCCCGTCGACCTGAGCGGTCAGCCAGCGCCGGCGCTGCTCGTCGAGGTCGGCGCTCGCCGCGTGCGCGCGAAGCGACCGCGCCTCTTCGAGGAGCTCCTCGAGCGACTGCCGGTCGTCCTCGGCCAGCTCCGGCGGTCCGAAGTAGCCGTCGACGAGCCCCTCGACGTGCTTCCCGAGCCCGAGGCCGAGGCGCAGGTATCGCTCGGCGATCGAGTCCATCCGCCTGAGCCTACGGGACGATGTTGTGGTTGAACCGGAAGACGTTCTCCGGGTCGTACTCGCGCTTGACGGCGAGCAGTCGCTCGTACCGGCGTGGCCCGAACGCGAGCTCGCCGGCCGGCAGGTCGACGTTGTAGTTGACGTAGCCGGCGGAGAGGGCCCACGGCGCGAGCGCCGCGGAGTACGCGCGCGCGCGCTCGATGTTCTCGGCATCGTGCTCGGCGTCTCTCCAGCTGCTGAGGAACGTCGCGTTGTACCTCGCCTCGCGGCCGCTGAAGGCTGTCGCGTCGGGAGGCACGCGCGTCGCTTCCCCGTGCATGGGCTCGAGCAGCACGCCGCCTTCGACCGCCGAATCGTCCATGGCGTCGATCGTGAGCGCGATCACCTCGTCCGGAAGCTCGCGCAGGAAGCGTCCCGACCAGTAGTGGCGTAGGCCCGGCGTGCCCCGGCCGAAGATCTCCTGGATCTCGGGGTAGTACATCGGCCGGACCTCGCCACGGAGCGGCTCGACGGCGGCGAGGGGCTCGATCGCGGCCCGACCGTCCTCCTCGTTCCCGAAGAACGCCACCGAGAGCGCGATGCCCGAGTCGCCCGTCGGCGCGTCCCGATACAGGACGGCCATCGACGTGAGCCGCTCCGGGCCGTCCTCGCGCAGCGCGCGGAGCGCCTCGAGCACGTCCTTGGTGTCGTCGAGGTCGTAGACCAGCAGCCCGCCGAGGAGCGCCCCGACCTCGTGCAGGCCAAACGTGAACTCCGTGACGAGGCCGAAGTTCCCGCCGCCGCCGCGGAGCGCCCAGAAGAGCTCGGCATGGTCGTGCTCCGAAGCGACGACGATCTGTCCGCCGGCGGTCACGACCGTCGCTGCGAGGAGGTTGTCGAGGGTCAGGCCGTAGAGCCCGATCAGATGCCCAATACCGCCGCCGAGCGTGAGGCCGCCCACGCCGGTGTCGCCGAACGTCCCGCCCGGCGTCGCGAGGCCGTACCGCTGGCACGGCGGGTCGAAGTGCTCCCAGAGCGTGCCGCCGCCGCACGTCGCCGTTCGTGCGCCGGCGTCGACGTCAACGTCGCGCATCAGCCGCAGATCGACCATGACGCTGCCTTCGCCGACGCAGTGCCCGGCGACGCTGTGGCCCCCGCCGCGAACCGAGATCGGCAACTCGCCCTCGCGGGCATGGCGCACCGCCGTGACGACGTCTGCCGTGTCGAGCGGCCGGACGATCAGGGCCGGTCGGTGCTCGATCATCGCGTTGTAGGTGACGCAGGCCGCCGCATACCCATCGTCCTCCGGCGTGATGACGGGTCCGCGATGGCTGCGTCGCAGATCGGTGAGGCTCTTCATCCCGCGAACGTGATGACCGTCCGGATGCCTTCCTGCCGCTCCATCGCCTCGAACGCCTCGTTGACGTCGTCGAGCGGGATCCGGTTCGTGACGAGCGCCTCCGCGTCGAACTCGCCGGCGAGCCAGCGGTCGACGAGCTCCGGCACCTGCGTGCGCCCCTTGACGCCGCCGAACGACGAGCCCGTCACGCGACGGCCGGTGATCAGCAGCCGCGGGACGACGTCGAGCGTCTCGCCCTTGCCCGCGACGCCGATCATCGTGGCGAGGCCCCACGCCTCTCGCGCGGCCTCGACCGCCTGCTGCATCACGTGGACGTTGCCCGTCGCCTCGAACGTGTAGTCGGCGCCGTAGCCGCCGGTCTCGGAGCGGATCCAGTTGACGGTGTCGTCGTCGGCGACGCGCGTGTCCGTCGCCCCGTGGCGCCGTGCCTCCGCGAGGCGTTCCTCCGAGAGGTCGATCGCGATGACTCGCTCCGCGCCGGACAGGCGGCAGCCGATGACGGCGCCGAGCCCGACAAGCCCGCAGCCGAAGACGACGCACGTGGAGCCGGGTGCGACGTGCGCTGTGTAGAGCGCCGCGCCGATCCCGGTCGAGAGGCCGCAGGCGAACGGCGCGCACGCCGCGAGCGGCGCCTCGGGATCGACCTTCGCGAGCGCGATCTCCGGCATCACCGTGCACTCCGCGAACGTGGACGTCCCCATGAACTGGCGCAGCGGGTCGCCGTTCCGCGCGAAACGTGTCGTTCCGTCGGGCAGCAGGCCGACGCCCTGGTGGTCGCGGATCGCGATGCAGCGATTCGTCCGGTGGTCGCGGCAGTGGATGCACTCTCCGCACTCCGGCGCGAAGAGCGTGACGACGTGGTCGCCGGGCGCGACGAACGAGGTTCCCGGGCCGACCGCCTCGACGACGCCGGCGCCTTCGTGCCCGAGAACGCACGAGGTGTAGCCGGTCGGGTCGGCGCCCGACGCTGCGTAGAGATCGGTGTGGCAGACGCCGCACGCCTCGATCCGGACGAGCGCCTCGCGCTCCTTCGGCTCGGCCAGGTCGACGTCCTGGACGACGAGCGGCTGCCCGAACTCCTCGAGAACGGCGGCTCTGACCTTCATCGCGCAGGCTCGAACAGCTCGACGACGTTGCCGGCGGGATCCTCGACGAGGATCTGCTTTCCGCCCGGGCCCGTGACGATCTCGTTCCGGAAGGGCACACCCGCCCGCCGGAGCTCGGTGACCCAGGTCTCGAGGTCGTCCGTGTCGAGGACGAACCGGTTCCACCCGCCCGGCTCGGGCTGACGTCCGTCTGGCATCGGGCGCGCCGCCGAGCTCGTCGGCCCGGCGAGCCAGAGCGTCAGGTCGTCGCGCTTCAGCCGCGCGAACGCCGGCCCCATCCGCTGCTCGAGCTCGAAGCCGAGCCGACCCGTGTAGAACGC
Organism: Gaiellaceae bacterium; assembly: GCA_035718485.1. Classification (GTDB taxonomy): domain Bacteria; phylum Actinomycetota; class Thermoleophilia; order Gaiellales; family Gaiellaceae; genus JACCTU01. The sequence continues at coordinate 12,076 of DASTHC010000047.1, read as the reverse complement.
GACCCCCGCGTCCACGTCGTCCACGAGGTAGCGCACGACGGCCACGTGGGCACTCTAGATTCGCGCTCCGCGGCGCGTAGCATGGACGGCGTGGGTGCGGTACCGCTGGAGCGGACCGAATGGACGCTCGTCGAGCTGGACGGCGCGCCTGTGCACTCGCCCGCACCGCACATCGTGTTCGATCCGGCCGAATCCCGCGTGCACGGATCGGGCGGCTGCAACCGCTTCGCGGGGAGCTACGAGCGCGACGGCGAGGGCCTTCGCTTCTCGCCGCTCGCCTCGACACGAATGGCGTGCGGGGAGGAGGTCATGCAGCAGGAGGCAGCCTTCTTCCGTGCGCTCGCCGCGACCGTGCGGTTCGAGCTCGACAGCGGCTCGCTCGTCCTGCACGCAGCAGATCGTCCCGTCGCGCGAATGCAACCGAAAGGGAGGTCACCGATGTACGCACGACTCGTTCGTTTCGAAGGCGCCGACCCCGAGGCGCTCAAGCGTGAGCTCGAGCAGATGGGCGAGCAGATCCGGAGCGGCACCGGCCCGAGCGAGATGGACCAGGCGCAGATGCAGACGATGCGCGACGCGATCAAGCGCGTGCTCGTCCTCGCGGACACTGAGAAAGGCAGCTCGGCGATGATCGCGTTCTGCGACACGGAGGAGGACGTCCGCCGGATCGACGAGATGTTCAACCAGATGTCGCCCGGCGACGAAGGCGGGAAGCGGCAGAGCGTCGACATCTACGAGGTGGCGATCGACGAGCAGACCGGCGGTTGACGCGGTGAGCGACCCGATCCTCGATCACGACGCGCTGGACGAGTGTCTACGGCTCGTCGCCGCCGAGGCCGCGAGCTACCTCGGCGAGGTCGACGAGGCGCTCGTCCGGCCGCCGCAGCCGCCGGAGGCCGTGACCGGGATCGACAGTCCGCTTTCCGAGGAGGGCGCAGGCTCGCTCGAAGCGCTTCGCACGCTCATCGACGCTGCCGACGTCGCCGCGACCCGGTCGGCCGGCCCTCGCTTCTTCCACTTCGTGATGGGCGGCGGAACGCCCGCCGCGCTCGGCGCCGACTGGCTGGCGAGCGCGCTCGACCAGATCGCGTTCAACTGGGTCAGCTCGCCGTTGGCGATGCGGCTCGAGCAGATCTCGGTCGACTGGCTGAAGGAGCTGTTCGGCCTCCCCGCCGCGTGGAGCGGCGTGCTCACGACCGGTGCGACGACCGCGAACTTCACCGGTCTCGCGGCGGCACGGCGCTGGTGGGGGCTGCAGCACGGCGTCGACGTCGAGGAGCAGGGGCTCTCCGGCCTGCCGCCGGTGCCGGTGCTCGCGAGCGGGTACATCCACGCGAGCGCGATCAAGGCGCTCATGATGCTCGGCATCGGCCGGCAGCAGGTTCGGACGTTCGAGTCCGACGCGACCGGCAGGCTCGACGCCAACGCGCTCGAGCAGGCGCTGCGCGGGCTCGAGGGAGCTCCGGCCATCCTCGTCGCCACCGCCGGCGACGTGAACGCGGGCGGGTTCGATCCGATCGCGGCGATGGGGGACCTCGCCGAGGAACACGGCGCCTGGCTGCACGTGGACGGCGCGTTCGGGCTGTTCGCCGCGGTCTCACCCTCGACGCGCGACCTCGTGTCCGGGATCGATCGCGCGCACTCGGTCGCGGTCGACGGACACAAGTGGCTAAACGTGCCATACGACTGCGGTGCGGCCTTCGTGCACGACGCGGAGCTTCATCGCGGCGCGTTCACGGCTGGAGCCGCGTACTTCGGGCGCGAGGAGCCGGACAGGCCCGTCTTCAGCTTCCTTGCGCCGGAGATGTCGAGGAGAGCGCGCGCCTTCGCCGTCTGGGCGACGCTTCGCGCCTACGGGCGCAGCGGCTATCGGGCGATGGTCGAGCGACACCTTCAGCTCGCGCAGCGCCTGGGGGAGCAGATTGAAGCCTCGCCCGAGCTCGAGCTGCTCGAGGACGTTGCGCTCAACGTCGTCTGCTTCCGCTTCCGACCTCCCGGCGTCGCGGAGGGGGAGCTCGACGAGCTGAATCGGCGGCTCGGGCAGGCGGTGCTCGACGACGGCCGCGTCTTCTTCGGCACGACGGTCTACGGCGGGAAGGTGGCGTTCCGGCCCGCGATCGTCAACTGGCGCACGCGACCTGAGGATGTCGACCTCGTGGTTCCGACCGTGCTCGAGCTCGCCGCGTCGCTCGTTCAGCCGGCCAGGCGGTAGCCGCGGACGTAGTCGACGGCGAACGCCTTCGGGTACGGGCCCCGTCGTTCACCGTCCTCGGGGAACTCGTACATGCTGAGCATCAGCTGCAGCGGATAGGCAGGTGACGACCCGACCGTCTTGACGAGCTCGCCGTCGACGAAGAAGCGAACCTCGCTCGGCGTCCACTCGGCGGCGTAGACGTGGAACTCGCGCGCGTCGATCGCGACCCGCACCTTCGCGAAGTCGTCGACGATGGTCGGGTCGCCAAACGGGTGGACGCCGACGCCGACGTCGACATGCTCGGCCGCGACGTCGCGGCCGAAGATCTCGCAGACGCAGATCTCGCCCGAGCGCTCGCCGCCGTCGTGGCCGATCATCCACAGCGCGACCATCGCCCGCGGGTCGTCGGTCGCCCGTGCGCGAAGCTCGATCCGGCCGTACTGAGGCGTGTAGAGGCGAACGGTCGGCTGCTCCTCCGTGACGAGAGCCGCGGGGTTGAACCGGTGCTGGCCGTCCGCGGTGCCGAGCCGTCCCGACATCGCGCCCGTCTGGAGCGACGAGACGCGGATCTCCCCGTCGAGCTCGGGGCACCACGGCTCCTGATCCTCCTCGATCAGCAGGCGCAGCTCGCCTTCGCGGATGTCGTACCGCGCGGCCGAGCGCTCGCGGCTGCTCCAATGCGGCAGGTAGTACGGCAGCCACCGGGTCAGGTCGAGCGGCTCTGCGTCGAACGTCTCGTCGAACTCGAGCTCGAACGGCATGGGCAAGAGTCTGAAGGATGGCTGCTAGAGCCACATTTCATCTGTCGCGGCGCGCCAAGAGCCCTTCCGCTCGCACTTCCTGGTGTGACGGTTCATGCTGCCTGGTAGCCGCGCAGACATCGAGGTCGGCGCGGGGGAGGAGGAGAAAGTGACTGCGACAGCCGACAAAGCACCCCGTCTTTCCGACGACGACATGGCCCGCCTGATCCCGCTGATCGAGGACTCCGACACCGTCGAGCTGAAGCTCACCGTTCCGGAGGCGGACCATCGCACCACGATCACGGCACTCCGGATGGATCCGCTCGACGCGCAGATCCGCCAGGTGTTCTTCTTCGACACGCCGGACCTGAAGCTGAACAAGAACGGTGTCGTCGTTCGCGCCCGCCGTGTGCAGAAGAAGGGCGACGACTCGGTCGTCAAGCTTCGGCCGGTCGTCCCGTCGGAGCTTCCGGGTCGCATCCGCAAGTCACCGGGCTTCGGAGTCGAGGTGGACGCGATGCCGGGAGGATTCGTCTGCTCGGGATCGATGAAGGGCACGCCGGCCGCAGACGTCCGCGAGATCGTGGCCGGGAACGGCCCGCTCCGCCGGCTCTTCTCGAAGGAGCAGCGCGCCTTCTACGCCGACCACGCACCCGAGGGCATCGCGCTCGACGACCTCACGGTGCTCGGCCCGATCTTCGTCCTCAAGCTCAAGTTCGCGCCGACGGACCTCGACCGCAAGATGGTCGCCGAGGTGTGGCTCTATCCCGACAACTCGATGATTCTCGAGCTGTCGACGAAGTGCGCCCCCTCGGAAACGTTCGACGTCGCTGCGAGGACGAGGGCACACCTCGTCGAGCGAGGTGTGAACCTCGAAGGAGAGCAGGAGACCAAGACGCGGAAGGCGCTCGAGTTCTTCTCGAAGCAGCTGAAGGCGCGAGCCGAAGCGTGAGGACGCTTCGCATCGTCGAGTTTCTTTCGCTCGACGGTGTGCTGCAGGCGCCCGGAGATCCCGAGGAGGACACCGAAGGCGGCTTCCGGCACGGCGGTTGGCAGCGGCCGTACTTCGACGACGTGCTCGGCGAGAGCGCGGCGAAGGGGATGGCCGCGACGGACGCGTACCTCTTCGGTCGGAAGACGTACGAGAAGATGGCAGCGTTCTGGCCGAACGCGCCCGCCGACGACCCGTTCGGACAGCACCTGAACAGCACGCGGAAGTACGTGGCCTCGAGGACGCTCGACTCGGTCGAGTGGGACAAAGCCGAGCTCATTCGCGGCGACGTCGCCGAGGAGGTCGCGAAGCTCAAGGAACAGCCGGGCGGCAACATCGCCGTCCTCGGGAGCGGCGACCTCGTCCAGACGCTGATCGAGCACGGCCTCGTCGACGAGTACTACCTCGTCGTCTTTCCGATCGTGCTCGGGAGCGGAAAGCGGCTCTTTCGCGACGCAGACGAGGCGAAGAAGCTGCGGCTCGTCGAGTCGCAGCCCACGAGCACGGGCGGCGTGATCCTCACCTACCGTCCGGCCGACTGAGGGGATGCCGAGCGACGGCGACGTCGTCCTGCGGAAGGGCGAGCAGCAGGATGCGGACGCGATCGCCGAGCTCTGGCGGCTCGGCTGGCGGCACGGGCACCTCGGGTTCGTGCCGCAGGAGCTCGTCGACGCTCGAACGGACGAGTCGTTCCGTGTCCGCGCATCCGAGCGGGTGGGCGAGATGACGGTCGCCGTCGTCGACGGCGCAGTCGCGGGGTTCGTCCTCGTCGTCAAGGACGAGGTCGAGCAGGTCTACGTCTCTGCGGCCCACCGGGGAACCGGGGTCGCCGGTGTGCTTCTGAGCGAGGCCGAGCGGCAAGTCCGTGCGGGCGGATACGCCAAGAGCTGGCTCGCCGTCGTCGCGGGCAACGCGCGGGCACGCGCCTTCTACGAGCGGGCGGGTTGGCGCGACGAAGGGACGTTCGACTACGCAGCCGTCGCCGAGGGTGGCACGATCGCGGTGCCCTGCCGCCGCTACACGAAGGACGTGTGACCCAGAGCTACGGGTAGGGTCGTTCGCCCGCCGCGAGCATCTCGACGTACTTCGCAATCCGGCGAGCGCGCGTCTCGGGCTTCTTCGCGGTCTGCACGCGGTGAAGGACTGCGTAGCGGTTCCGCGAGTCGAGGCCCGCGAAGGTCTCGGTCAGGCCCGCCTCGTCGAGCGCCTGCGCCAGGTCTTCTGGCACCGTCGCGGTCGCCACGCTGTCGTACGCCGCGTCCCAGCGCCCGTCCGCCTTCGCTCGCTCGACCTCGGCGAGCCCCGCGGGACGCATGCGCCCGGCCGCGGTCAGCGCCTGCACCTTCTGCCGGTTGACCTTCGACCACGTGCTCCTGGGACGACGCGGCGTGAATCGCTGGAGATACCAATCGTCGTCGATGCGTCGCGACTGGCCGTCGATCCAGCCGAAGCACAGGGCGACGTCGACGGCTCCGCTCCAGTTCAGCGACGCGATCCCGGTGTGCTTCTTGGCCATCTTCGCCCACACCTCGGTGGCAGACTCGCCGTGCGTCTCGAGCCACGCCTCGAACGCATCCGGCCCGTCGAAGAACTCGCTCACGCGCGTCATCGTCACAGAGACAGTCGTACGATGACGTGCGCCTGTTGCCCGCAGATCGCGTACACGGTCAGCGCGGCTGCTGATCACCGACCCGCGTATGCCGCGTGATCCAGTTCGTGTCCCACGTGGCGCCGTCGTCGAAGGAGAACGACTGCTCCCAGGTGGCCGAGTTGGGAGTGATGTCCTTCCACGTGAAGCGCACCTTCACGGCCACCCCGTCGATGACGTCGTCGCACTCGAACAGGCCGACGCCGTCGCGGAACCGGCCGGCGACCGGCGGGTCGAGCTGCCCGTTGCCGACCGTCGACGCCCACCAGATCCGCCACAGCCCGGTCTCGGGCTCGAAGAGCCGGAGCGAGAATCCCTCGAAGCCGGGCCTGCCGGGGAACTGCGGCGCCGTGAACGTGTCGATGTTCCCGACACCGCCGAGGATCGGGCCTGCCTCGCTGTGCGACTCGAACTCGACCCACTCCGTGTCGCCCTGGACGAGGGGCCTGACGCGCTTGCGGTTCGCCTGCCGCCAGCTTCCGAAGAAGAAGTCGAAGTCGTGGCGGCCGTTCTCGGCGTGTTCCATGCTTCTCCTCGAGTCGTTGACGACTCGACGGTACGAGCTCATGAGGTCAGTTTCCGCCCTCAGTCGGGTGCAGCCTCGCGACGGCGTCGTCGCGTAGCCTCCGGCCCGTGCACCGGCTCACCAAGGCGCAGGCCCGGCGCATCGCGGTGCGCGCGCAGCTGCTCGGCGCGCCCCGGCCGACCGATCTGGTCGCGGTCGTGCAGCAGCTGACCCTGCTGCAGATCGACCCGACCGCGGCGATCGCGCCGAACGCGGACCTCGTCGCCTGGAGCCGCCTCGGTTCGGCATACCAGCCGGATGACCTGAAGCAGGCCGTGGAGCAGGACCGGACGCTCTTCGAGCTCGACGCGCTCGTGCGGCCGATGAGCGACCTCGGCCTGTACCTCGCAGATGCGGGCGCTTACGGCTCGACCGGTCGGGCGGGCACCTGGATCCGCGAGAACGATCAGTTCCGGCGCGACATCCTCAAGCTCCTCCGCAAGTCCGGGCCGCTGACCTCACGCGACATCCCGGACACGGCGGTCGTGCCGTGGGCTTCGAGCGGGTGGACGAACAGTCGCAACGTCACCCAGATGCTCGAGCTCCTCGCGGTGCGGGGCAAGGTCGCGATCGCCGGTCGCGTCGGCCGCGAGCGGTTGTGGGACCTTCCCGAGCGGGTGTACCCGTCCGACGTCGTCGTCCCGTCGGTCGACGCGGCCACTCGGGCCAAGAACGAGCGCCGACTCGCCTCGCTCGGCATCGCGCGGCAGAAGGGCACCGCCATGCCGCTCGAGCCGATCGTCGTCGGCGAGGCCGGCGAGCCGGCGGTCGTCGAAGGCACGAAAGGCGAATGGCGCGTCGACCCCGCCGCGCTCGACGACGACTTCGAGGGACGCACGGCGCTGCTGTCGCCGTTCGACCGGCTCGTCTACGACCGCGCGCGAGCGCAGGAGCTCTTCGACTTCGAGTACACGCTCGAGATGTACAAGCCGGCGGCCAAGCGGCGCTGGGGTTACTTCGCACTCCCGATCCTCCACAACGACCGGCTCGTCGGGAAGGTCGACGCCATCGCCGACCGCAAGGCCGGGGTGCTCCGGGTGAACGCGATCCACGAGGACGTGAAGTTCATGCGCGCGATGACGAAGGCCGTGCAGGCGGAGCTCGACGACCTGGCGTCGTGGCTCGGGGTCGAGGCGGGATGAGCCGCCCGTTTCTGCTCGTCCAGCTGAGCGACCCGCACATCGGCGCCGACTGGGCAGAGGGCGATCCCACGGCGCGGCTCGGCGCAGCGGTCGAGTCGGTCCGTGCGCTCGGGACCCCCGACGCGGTGCTTGTGTCCGGCGATCTCGCCGACCACGCGACCGACGCGGAGTACGAGCTCGTGCAGGAGCTCCTCGCTCCCCTCGTCGCGCCGCTCTACGTGCTCGCCGGCAACCACGACGACCGGCGGGCCTTGCATCGCCACTTCGGCGTGCCGGGCGCCGACGGCGAGCCCGTGCAGTACTCCGCCGACCTCGGGCCGGTGCGCCTCGTCGTCCTCGACAGCACGCGCCCCCGCGAAGACCCCGGGAGCCTGGACGGCGGGCGGCTCGACTGGCTCGACGCCGAGCTCGCCGCGGCACCGGATGCGCCGACGATCGTGGCGATGCACCATCCGCCCGTTCTCACGGGGAGCCCGGTGTGGGACGACCTCGGGCTACCGCCCGCCGATCGGCTGGCGCTTCGTGACGTGATCGCGCGCCACCGGCAGGTGCGGCGAGTAGTCGCGGGCCACGTCCATCGGACGATGACCGGCGACCTGGCGGGGGCGCCCGTCGTGACCGTGCCGAGCACGTACGTGCAGGCGCGGTTGAACTTCGAGTCGCAGGAGCTCGAGCTCACGTCCGACCCTGCCGGCTTCGGCGTCCACGTCGTCGTCGACGGCGAACTGACGTCGCATGTCGAGCCCGTGACGTAGCCTGCGGGCGAGATGCAGTACGTGAACCTCGGCGGGACCGGCCTCCAGGTCTCGCGCGTATGCCTCGGGATGATGAGCTTCGGCGAGCACGAAAGCCGGGAGTGGGCGCTCGAAGAGTCGGCGGCCGAACCGATCGTGAAGCGAGCGGTCGAGGGCGGCGTCGTCTTCTTCGACACCGCGGACGTCTACAACGGCGGGCAGAGCGAGGTCGTCACCGGGCGCCTGTTGCGAAAGCTCTTCGGGATGCGCGAGGAGTACGTCGTCGCGACGAAGGTGCACGGGAGGACGATGCCAGGCGTGAACGGCCGAGGTCTCTCGCGAAAGCACGTCCTCGCCTCGATCGACGCCTCGCTCGAGCGACTGCAGCTCGACTACGTCGACCTCTACCAGATCCATCGCTGGGACAGGATGACGCCGATCGAGGAGACGATGGACGCCCTGCACGACGTCGTGAAAGCGGGGAAGGCGCGCTACATCGGCGCCAGCAGCATGTACGCGTGGCAGTTCGCGAAGGCGCAGCGCGTCGCGCGGACACCCTTCGTCTCGATGCAGAACCACTACAACCTGATCTACCGCGAGGAGGAGCGGGAGATGATCCCGCAGTGCCTCGATCTGCGGGTCGGCCTGCTCCCGTGGAGTCCGCTCGCGCGCGGCAATCTCGCCCGCGCATCGGCCGGCGAGGGCTCGACAACACGTGCCGGGACCGATCCCTTCCGCGAGTCGCTCTACCGGCCGGAGCTCGACGCGTCGGTCCTCGACCGCCTCGCCGAAGTTGCTGCAGCGCGCGGCGTCCCGCCGGCGCAGGTCGCGCTCGCGTGGCTGCTGCACAAGCCCGGCGTGACCGCGCCGATCGTCGGAGCGACGAAGATCGAGCACGTCGATGACGCGCTCGCCGCCGAGTCGCTGTCGTTGAGCGAGGACGAGATCCGGCGCCTCGAGGAGCCGTACGTCCCGCACCCGGTTTCGGGCATCGAGCTGTAGCGGCGAGCCGTTGACTTCCCGCTCGTCGTAGCCGAGACTCGCGCCTCTGCGGTGCTTCACGACAATTGGGAGGAGCGATGAGACACGCACGCGCGCTTCGGCGAAGCGCGGTCCTCGTTGGTGCAGTCATTGCCGCGGTCACGCTCGCCGCGGCGGCAAGCGGGGGGCAGGTGTTCCGAGACACGATCCACGAGGAGGACGAAGTCGTCCTCGCGAACTTCTGCGACGTTCCAGGGCTTACAGTCAACAACGCGTTCGTCCTGGATCTGCGCGTCCACATCGTTCCGCACGGCCGCGACCGTCTCGACTACTTTCTCCAACACGGGCAGCGGACTGACGTGTACACGAACGTCGCGAACGGCAAGTCCGTGCGGGCGGTCGCGACGGTGACCGAGAAGGACCTGCGCGTGACGGACAACGGCGACGGCACGCTGACGATCCTCATCCTGGCGACCGGTAACGCCGTGCTCTACGGCGCGAACGGCAAGGCGATCGCAAGGAATCCGGGACAGATCCGGTTCGAGGTCCTCGTCGACCACAACGGCACGCCGACCGATCCGTCGGACGACGAGTTCATCGCCGACCTCGGCGTGGTGAAGGGTTCGACGGGCCGAAGCGACGACTTCTGCGCGGCCGCCGTCTCTGCGCTCGGGTGACCCCGGCGAGCCGGCGGGGACCCTCCGCCCCGCCGGCTCTCTTGGAGGAGGAACTCAGGCGGCCCGTTCGACGAGCGACCGCGTGCGGTGCTCGTCCGTCGCCTCGACGCGGGCCGGCGAGGCGCGCAGGACTGCATAGGAAGCTCCGGTCGCGAGCCCGAGAAGCGTGAAGCCGAGGATCCACACCCAGTTGGGCGCGACGAACGCTGCGGTGTTCGGAACGACGCGGAACGGAGAGCCGTTCCGGGCGATCGGCAGCAGCATGTCCCAGAAGAAGATGAAGCTGACGAACGACCACACGAGGCCGGCCGCAAGGCTCTGCAGCGGCCGCACGACTCCGAACACGCGGTCTGCGAGCGCCGTGAAGGCGGTCCCGCTGAGCGCGCCGTAGACCGCGAGGAGGGCGATCCCGAAGACAAGCGACCACCAGTGGTAGTCGGTGTTGCTGAAGTGCTGGAGGCCGAAGAGCCACGCCGTCGCGGCCATCGGGTACTCGAAGGCTCGATGGCCGTCGCGCGCCCAGTCCCAGAGCACGAGCGGCACCGCGAGTGCGAGCGCGCCCAGCAAGCCCGAGCCGATGCCGACCATGACCAACTCCCGCCGGGCCAGGCGGCCGGCGCCGGAGCGCACGGCGTCGGCGGTTGCGCTGTCATCCATCTCGAAGCGCCTCCTTCTTTCCATGCGCCGGGCTTGGCCCGGCTGAGCTGGCACGTACGCGTTCAGCGTGCTCCTGCAGCCGGCCTGGCACCATCCTGCGGTGAGACGATTCGGCGGGCGGTCTCGGATCGTTCGATCGTCACCGAGCGCCGCCCCCGGAACGTGACGTCAGGTTCCGGATCTTCGGCTCCTTCCAGAACCTGCTTGCGCTCGATGACGTCAGGACCGTGCGGCCCAGGCCTCGACCTCGATCGACATCTGCGGCCAGACGAGGGCGGGGACCACGACGAGCATCGAGGCCGGGCGCGCCGAGCCGAGGAACTTCGCGCGGATCGCGGCGTGGGCGGCGATGTCGTCGGCGCTCGTCAGGTACTGCGTGATCTTCACCAGGTCGTCGACGGTGAAGCCGGCGTGCTCGAGGGCGGCGCAGACGTTCGTCCAAGCCAGCGTCGCCTCTTCCTCGAAGTCCGAGGGAATCGTTCCGTCGGCGGCCATACCCGGAGTGCCTGAGAGCGCGAGCCACCGGGTGCCCGGCGCGACCTCGACCGCATCGCTGTAGCTGCCGATGTGGGCTGCGACTCCGATGTCGTGCGGGGTGTGCACGGATCGACCTCCAGGGTGGAGTAAGACCGGGATGACGACACTTGCAGAGATGACGTGCGTCGCGCTGCACGGGGCGCACTCGAGCCGTTCCAGGGCGCGCATGTCGGCGTACATTTCGAGAGGTGCCAGGCGAGGAACTGAGATCGTCCGATGAGGTCGAGGCCGGGCAGCGTGTTTACACGCCCCTTGTGCTGTGGGGCTACGACCTCGTTGTTCTCGGGTTCTCGAACCGCTTCGTCTGGCGATGTCGCAGCTCGAGGATGCTCGACCGCTACAACATCTACGTAGGTGCGCGTCACCTCGATGTCGGCGTCGGCACTGGCTGGTTCCTCGATCATTGCGAGTGGCCGGTCGAAACGCCAAAGGTCACCCTCCTCGACCTGAACCAGAACTCGCTGTCGGCGGCATCAAAACGGATCCGCCGCTACGCGCCGGCGACGACTCAGGCGAACGTGTTGGATCCGGTCGAACTCGGCGACGTGCGCTTCGACTCGATCGGCGCGAATTACCTCTTCCATTGCCTTCCCGGACCACTCCAGTCGAAGGCCGCGACAGTGGCGTCGAATCTCCGTCCCTATCTCGCTTCGAACGGCGTCCTCTTCGGGAGCACGATTCTCGGCCAGGGGGTCCGGCACAACGTGCTCGGACGCCGTCTCATGCGTCTCTACAACCGGAAGGGAATCTTCTCGAACCTCGAAGATGACAAGCGAGGACTCGAACAGGGGCTCGCGTCTCACCTGACCGACGTCGAGGTGGAGGTCGTCGGCGCGGTAGCGCTCTTCGTCGGTCGGCCCTAGCGAGTGCCAGTCGCGCGCCAGAGCGACTTCAACCGGCCGTGGTGCCGGGCTCGGCCGTTGCGGGACGAGTGAAACCTGCGTGCAGCGACTCCACGACGACGATGCCGCGCCCCAACAACCGTGCCTTCTCATGCGACTGTCGCAGCACCTTCTCGCTCGGCTCGCCGTAGATGTGGATCGACGCCAGGGTGACAAGCTCGACGAACTGACGAAAAAGCGGTCCTGCGACCTCCATGTGGTACTCCAAGGACGCAGAGTCGGGATGCACGCTCACGACTGTCATGCGTGTGCCGTCGTGGCTGAAGTACACGTTGTAGGCGATGAGCCGAGGCTCGTTCGCCTCGACG
>DASTHC010000046.1:0-10374 GCA_035718485.1 Gaiellaceae bacterium | reverse complement strand
TGGATCAAGGGCTACGGCCGCTTCAAGGACGCGAACACGATCGCGGTGGAGGGCGGCGAGGACGTGACGTTCAAGCAGGCGATCATCGCGACCGGGTCGTTCCCGCTCCGCCCGCCGATCGAGGGCCTCGACTCGCCCCGCTGCGTCGACTCGACCGGTCTGCTCGCGCAGAATGAGGTGCCACGTCGCCTCGTCGTGCTCGGCGGCGGGATCATCGGCGTCGAGTTCGCGTCCATCTTCCAGCGTTTTGGCAGCGAGGTGACGATCATCGAGATGCTGCCGAGCCTGATCCCGCTCGAGGACGCCGACGCGTCGAAGGAGCTCGCCAAGCAGTTCCAGCGCCGGAACATCGCGCTTCACCTCGGCAAGCAGTGCACAAAGGTGGAGGACCAAGGAGAGCTGACGGTCTACTTCGGCGAGGGCGAGACCGTCCAAGCCGACCTGATGCTCGTCGCGGTCGGCCGCGGGCCGACCGTCGAGAACATCGGGCTCGCGGAGATCGGGATCGAGTTCGATCCGCGCAAGGGCATCGCCGCCGACGAGCACCGCCGTACGACCGTCGACCACATCTACGCCGTGGGCGACTGCGCCGGCTACTGGCAGCTCGCGCACACCGCGTTCCGCGAGGGCGAGGTCGCCGCCGAGAACGCCTGCGGACACGAGGCCGGGGTCGACAACCGCGCGGTCCCGCGCCCGATCTACACCGACCCCGAGGTCGCGAGCGTCGGCCTCACCGAAGCCGAAGCGCGCGAGCAGTACGGCGACGACGTCGCCGTTGGCCAGTTCCCATGGGTCGCGAACGCACGAGCGGTGATGCAGAACGAGACGATCGGCTGGGTGAAGTCGATCCACGAGACGCGCTACGGCGAGCTGCTCGGCATCGTCATGGTCGGCCCGCACGTCACCGACCTGATCGAGGCGGGAGTCGTGGCAATCGACGCCGAGTCGACGGTCGAGACCGTTGCCGACGGGATGGCCGCACACCCGACGCTCTCCGAGGCGGTCAAGGAGGCCGGCCTCGTGGCTCTGGGACGGGCGATCCACCTCCCGAACCGCACGCGCGCACCCGCCCGGGCCTGACGCCAGTATCCGAGCGGGCCGCTTGTCCGTTGTCCTTGTGGCCACGAGACGAATGACGCCGCTCTTCGCTCAGCGACAATCTTCCGAGCGCGCCTTCGAGCGCCTCTACCGTTCGCACGTCCAGGACGTCTACCGCTACGCCCTGATGGTGCTGCGGAACCGCGCCGACGCCGAGGACGTCGCGCAGACGACGTTCATGAAGGCGTACCGCGCCATGCAGCGAGGCGACCGGCCGCGCCACCCGCGCAAGTGGCTGATCACGATCGCGCACAACACGTGCCGCACCCGCCTCCGCGACGCGAAGCGGCGTCCGCAGGAGGTGTCGCTCGAGACGCAGGTCGCGGACGCCGCCGCCATTCGGACGAACGAGGACATCGACGTTCGCGGGCTCGTCCATGCGCTCGGGTCCCTCTCGTTCAACCAGCGCTCGGCGCTCGTCATGCGCGAGCTCGAGGGACGCACGTACGCGGAGATCGCGGAGGTGCTCGACCTCTCGAGCTCCGCCGTCGAGACGCTGCTCTTCCGTGCGCGCCGCGCGATCCGCGAGCAGCTCGAAGGTCCGCTCAGCTGCGGCGAGACGGAGCGCGCGCTCTCCCTCCAGCTCGACGGACGACTCCCGTCCGAGGAGCGCGGCCGGCTCCGCGCCCACCTACGCGAGTGCGGCGAGTGCGCGACGCTCGCGCGCCGGCAGCGCGCGCGCCGCGCCGCGCTCCGGAGCCTCGGGCCGCTGCCGCTGCCTGCCTCGCTCACGTCTTGGGGCGGGGGAGCCGCGGTCGGCACCGGGATCGGAGCGAAGGCCGCCGCCGTTGTTGCGGCCGGAGTGGTCGCGGCCGGCGTGGGGCACGAGGCGGCCGACGCAGTCGATCGTCCGACGACGGTTCCGCAGCGGCACTTCGTCATCGCGAAGAGCCCGAGCGCTCGCGTGACGCAGCCGGTCGTGGTCCAGCGCACGAAGCCGGTTCGTGCCGCAAAGCCACAGCTCGTGAAGGGCCGGAAGGTCGGCCGGCCGACGACGCTCGAGCCGGTTGCGCCCGAGCCGACGGAAGCGCCGCAGACGCCGCCGGCCGCCGCGGCGCCCGCGTCCAGCGCGCCCCCACCCTCCGCACTGCCCGTGACCACGCCGGTGCACGTCCCCGCGCCGTCGCTCCCGGTCCAGCTCCCCGAGCCGCCTCCGCTCCCACCGCTTCCGGTGCAGCCCCCGGCTCTGCCGGCCCTCCCGCCGCTTCCCACCCTGCCGTAGCGCAAGTTTCCGCCGTCTGCGGTATCAGTGAGAGTATGACGCCGGTGCTGGCGCAACGCCTTCGCGCGGACCGCTCGTTCGAGCGGATGTACAAGCGCCATGTCGGCGACGTCTATCGCTACGCGCTCGCGGTGCTCCGGCAGCCGGCGGACGCGGAGGACGTCACGCAGACGACGTTCCTGAACGCGTACCGGGCGTTCGAGCGCGGCGAGCGGCCGCGCAACGCGCAGAACTGGCTGATCGCGATCGCGCACAACGTCTGCCGCCAGCGCTTCCGCCAGGCGCAGCGTCGGCCGGAGGAAGTCGCGTTCGACGACCGTGTCGGCGACGTCGTGCCGGACGACGAGTCGGCGGGCCCGAGCGCCGAGGACATCCAGCGCGCACTCGGGCACCTCGCCTTCAACCAGCGTGCCGCGCTCGTCATGCGCGAGCTCGAGGGCCGCTCGTACGCCGAGATCGCGGAGATCCTCGGCATCTCCGTCAGCGCGGTCGAGACGCTCATCTTCCGTGCACGTCGCGCACTCCGCGAGCAGCTCGAGGGGACGCTCACGTGCCTCGAGGCCGAGCGCGCGATCTCTCGTCGCGCCGACGGCAAGCTCTCGCGCCAGGAGCGAAGCGCGCTCCGTGCGCACGTGCGCGAGTGCCGCGAGTGCGAGCGGCTCGCGCGAAGCCAGCGGGCGCAGCGGACGGCGTTCAAGGCGCTCGCCGCGGTGCCGCTGCCGACGTCGCTCACGTCGCTCTTCGGAGGCGGGGGAGCGGCGGTCGGAACGGGAGTCGCGGCGAAGGCCGCGGCGGTCGTCGCGGCTGGCGTCGTCGCGACCGGAGCGGGCTACAAGGGCGCGCAGGAGCTGACGCAGCCGAAGCGCAAGGCGGTCGCGTCCCAGCCGGCCGAAGCCGCCGCGGTGGCGGCACCGGTCGTCGTCGCCCGTCGGGCGGCCCCGGTCGTCAAGGCGAAGCCGACCCGGGCGGCCGCCGCGAAGCCGAAGCCTGCGGCCAAGCCGAAGCAATCCGCGAACGCACACGGGCGCGCCACGGCCCCGGGCCAGCTGAAGAAGGCGAGCGTCGCCCTCGCACCGCGGGTCGCGAAGGCCCACAAGCAGAAGTCCACGAAGAAGGCCAAGCCCGCCCGTAGCCGCGCACACGTCCCGAAACCGACCCCGCCGGGCCGGGCGAAGAAGCATGAAACCCGGCCCGCCCTGAAGGAGCACGGCAAGCCGCCCAAGCCGTAGGACTTGCAAGTTTCGCCTCGGAGGGGCATCTTGGTGGGTGGACGTGCCCTCGTCCCCACCCGGGGCCATGCCGCCCGCGGGTCCCGGGTTTCCGCGAAGCGCCCCTCGGGGCGTTTCGCGTTTCCCGCCGCTCGGGTAGCCTGCAGCTTCAGTGTCGATCTTCAACCGCCGCAACGCGATGCTCGGCTGGGCCACATGGACCGTGACCAAGAAGTACGCGGAGCGACGGGCCAAGTCCGCCGCGGGCGGCGAGGGCCGACGCTCGAAGAAGGCACTCGCGTTCGGCGCGCTCGCCGCGGCCGGCGCGGTCCTGCTCTTCTGGCGCCACAAGGGCGACGACGAGCTCCCGCCTCCGGCGGAGTAGAGTTCCCGCCGTGCCTCTGGGCCCGGCGGAGATCCCCGACGACTTCGTCACGCCGGCCGTCGCAGGGCTGACGCCGTACGAGCCGGGCAAGCCGGTCGAGGAAGTGCAGCGCGAGCTCGGACTCGAGCGCGTCGTCAAGCTCGCGTCGAACGAAGGACCGTTCCCGCCGTTCCCTGCCGCGCTCGAGGCGATGGAGCGCGCGGCACGCGAGCTCAATCGCTATCCGGACGGCGGCGCTTATCGGCTGCGCGCGAAGCTCGCGGAGACGTTCGACGTCGCGTTCGAGCAGGTGACCGTCGGGTCGGGCGCCGACGGTGTGATCGACTGCGTCTCGCAGGCATTCCTCGACGCGGGCGACGAGATCGTCTGCGGCTGGCCGTCCTTCCCGAGCTACGTGATCGACGCGGTCAAGCTCGGCGCGGTCCCGGTTCGCGTTCCGCTCCGCGACGGCAGGTACGACCTCGACGCGCTGCTCGCAGCAATCACGCCGCGCACGAAGATCGTCTACCTCTGCAACCCGAACAATCCGACGGGAACGATGAACACACGTGCGGAAGTCGACGCGTACTTCGAGCGCGTCCCGGAGCACGTGCTCACCGTCCTCGACCAGGCGTACTTCGAGTACATCGACGACCCCGAGTATCCCGACGGGATCGAATCCTTTCGGGGCGGCCACCGCGTGCTCGCAGTCCGCACGTTCTCGAAGATCTACGGCCTCGCCGGGCTCCGCGTCGGCTGGGGCGTCGGCTCGCCCAACGTCGTCACGGCGATCGCGAAGGTGCGGCGTGCGTTCGACCTCAACTCGCAGGCACAGGCGGCGGCGGTCGCGAGCCTCGACGACAGGGCGGAGGTCGAACGCCGGCGGCGCATCAACGCGCAGGAACGTGTGCGCCTGGTCCTGATCCTCGAGCGACACGGCTTCGCGTGCGTTGGTCCCGCGGTCGCGAACTTCGTCTACGCCGAGAGCGGCGAGGACGATGCACGACCGTTGTTCGACGCGCTGCTCCGCGAGGGAGTGATCGTGCGTCCGCTCGCCGGCTTCGGCGCTCCGAGCGCCGTTCGCGTGACCGTCGGCTCACCCGAGGACAACGCTTTTCTGGACGAGGCCCTCGGCCGCGTCCGCTTCGGCACGCGCGTGTAACCACCCCGTGCGGGGGAAGCGGTGTCGTCGACAAGTGTTAGCGTGAGACGGTGACCCAGAGGGGGGCTCGCCGCCAGCTCGACCTCCTCCGCCGCGCCCGAGAGTTTCGCCTGCTCTTCCTGTCGGCGGTTGGATCCGGCCTCGGAACGAGGCTCGCCGTCCTGGCGCTGATCGTCGACATCTGGGATCGCACGCACTCCGGGAAGTGGGTCGCAGCGCTCCTCGTCGGCGACTTCGTCCCGATGATCGTGATCGGGCTCCTGCTCGGTTCGTTCGTCGACCGCTTCTCCCGCCGCAGGCTGATGATCGGGTCCGATCTGCTGCGCTGCGCGGTGTTCTGCCTGCTGCCGTTCGCGACGAGCTCGTGGATGGTCGTCGGGCTCGCATCGGTCGCGGGGTTCGCGACCGGCTTCTTCCGCCCTGCGGTTTACGCAGGTCTGCCGAACCTCGTCTCCGACGCCGAGCTGCCCGAGGCGAACGGGCTCTTCCAGGCCGCCGAGAACCTGACGTGGATGCTCGGCCCGCTGCTCGGCGGCGTGCTCCTGTCGTTCTCGACGCCGGACCTCGCGTACTGGGTCAACGCGGTGACGTTCCTCTTCTCTGCGCTCCTGATCGTGCGGATCCCAGAGCGCCTCCTCCAGAGCGAGAAGGCGCTGAGCGAGGGCCACTGGCGCGACCTCGCGGAAGGCTATCGCCTCGCGGCGCGGTCGCGCGCACTGATGACGGTGCTCGTCGGCTGGAGCCTCGTGACGTTCGCGCTCGGCAACTCCGACGTCTCGGAGGTCGAGCTCGTGAGGGTTGCGTTCGACGCGGGCAACTTCGGGCTCGGGCTGCTGATGGCCGCGTCCGGGCTCGGGTTGATCTTCGGCAGCCTCGCGGCGGGTTGGGTCGCGGAACGCTGGGGCACTGCGGCCGCCTACGGCGGGTCGATCGCGGCGATGGCGGTCGGCCTGGGTGCCGCCGCGGTCGCGTCGACCGTCTGGGTCGCAGCGGTGTTCGTGGTCGCGATGGGTGTCGGCAACGGCATTGCGGTCGTCGCGAACAGCCTGCTCGTGCAGCGCGGCACGCCCGACCACCTGCGCGGGCGCGCGTTCACGCTCGCGATGAGCGTCACGTACAGCGCGCTCTTCATCGGGATGCTGATCGGCGGCGTCCTCTCCGACGCGCTCGGCGCGCGGATGGCGTGGGGTGTGGCGGCGGCGGTCGCAGGAGTCGCGGCGGTCGCGTCCTACCTGCTCGCGCGCGGGATTCCCGGTGCCGTGCCGGAGCACATCGAATCGCTCGAGCCGCTGCCGATCGTCGCCGGTGCCGGAGGCGACCCCGCCGAGCTCGGCGCATTGCGCGAGTAACCTACGCAGCCGTGGCGCGGCGGCGGGAGTGGACGCGCGAGACGCTCGCCGCGGGCGTCCGCGCCGGAGACAAGCGTGCGCTCGCGCGCGCGATCACGCTCGTCGAGAACTCGGACCCGCTCGCGTACGAGGTCGTCGCCGATCTCTATCCGCAGACGGGGAAGGCGTACGCGGTCGGCGTGACCGGGCCGCCCGGCGTCGGCAAGTCCACGCTGATCGGCGCGCTCGTCCGGCACGTCCGCGACCAGGGACTGTCGGTCGGCGTGATCTCGGTCGACCCGTCGAGCCCGTTCACGCAGGGCGCGCTGCTCGGCGATCGAATCCGGCTCGCCGACCACTTCCTCGACCCGGGTGTCTTCATCCGCTCGATGGGAACGCGCGGGCATCTCGGCGGCGTGGCGGAATCGACGCTGCAGGCGATGCTCGTGCTCGACGCCGCAGGGAAGGACCTGATCTTCCTCGAGACCGTCGGCGCAGGTCAGAGCGAGGTCGAGATCATCGGGATCGCGGACACCGTGCTCCTGACGCTCATGCCGGGATCCGGCGACTCCGTGCAGGCGTTGAAGGCAGGGATCATGGAGATCCCTGACGTGATCGCGATCAACAAGATGGACCACCCTGCCGCGAAGACGATGCTGAACGAGGTGCGCTCGATCATGGCGCTCGACACCGAGAGGCAGTGGAAGCCGCCGATCGTCCTGACGGAGGCGATGCGCTCTGAGAACGTCCCCAAGCTCTGGGGCGAGATCGAACGGCACCGCGAGTTCCTCGTCACGCACGGCGGGCTCGACGAGCGACGGCGGCGCAACCTCGCGGGCGAGGTCTTCGCCGTCGCGTCCGCGCGCGCAAAGACGCACCTCGAGCAGGCCGTGCGCGACGACCCCGAGCTGCGCCGCCTGCTGGACGAGGTGCAACGACGGGAGCTCGACCCCCTGACCGCGGTTCGCGAGATCATGGAGAAGGTGTTCAAGGTTGAAGACGGGAACACACCCGAGCCTGCGTGACGTCGAGGAGGCGCGTGGTCGCCTCGTCGGGGTCGCGCGCGAGACGCCGGTCTACGTCTCCGAGTCGTTCGAGCGGATGACGGGGCGCGAGGTGTGGCTCAAGGCCGAGAACCTCCAGCGCACGGGCTCCTTCAAGATCCGCGGCGCCGGCAACTGCATCGCGATGCTCTCGGAGGCCGAGCGCGCCGCGGGCGTCGTCGCGGCGAGCGCGGGCAACCACGCGCAGGCCGTCGCGTGGGCCGCGCGCGAGGCGGGGATCGAGGCGCGGATCTTCATGCCCGAGGACACGCCGGTCGCGAAGGTCGAGGCGACGCAGAACTACGGCGCGCGGATCGAGCTCGGCGGCGAGATGTTCGACGACGCGCACGAGGCGGCGCAGGCGTTCGCCGAGACGACCGGCGCGACGTTCGTGCATCCCTTCGAGGACGAGCGCGTGATCGCGGGGCAGGGAACCATCGGGCTCGAGCTCGTCGAGCAGCTGCCGGACGTCGGAACGGTCGTCGTGCCGATCGGCGGCGGCGGCCTCGCGGCGGGCATCTCGTCGGTCGTGAAGGAGCTGAAGCCTTCGGCGCGTGTCGTCGGCGTGCAGGCCGCGGCGTGCGCGCCGTTCGCGGGCGAGAGTGAGGTCGGCTTCACGATCGCGGAGGGAATCGCGGTCAAGCGGCCCGGCGAGCTGACCGCGTCGATCGTCCGCGACCGAGTCGACGACGTCGTCACGGTGACCGACGAGGAGATCTCGAAGGCGATCGTCCTGCTGCTCGAGCGGGCGAAGCTCGTGGTGGAGGGTGCCGGCGCGGCGCCGCTCGCAGCCTTGTTGGCCGACCGCGTGGGCGGCACGGGCCCGGTCGCGGTCGTCCTCTCGGGCGGGAACATCGACGCGTCGCTGCTGATCACGGTCATGCGCCACGGATTGACGCTCGCGGGCCGGTACCTCGTTCTTCGGTCGCGCGTTCCCGATCGACCCGGTGAGCTCGTGAAGCTGCTCACGCTGATCGCCCAGGAGCGCGTGAACGTCGTCTCCGTCGAGCACCACCGCGAGGGGATGCAAGGCTCGGTCGCGGAGACCGAGGTCGAGCTCACGCTCGCGACGCGGGACAAGGCGCACGCCGCGGCGCTCGTCGAGGCGATGGAGCGCTGGGGCTACCCGGTCGAGTCGGTGCGCTAGCCGCTAGGCCGGCGCGGGGCGCCCGAAGAGGCGCCCGAGACGGCGCCGCCGCATGGGCGCCGTCCCGGACGCTGCGGTCTGCTTCGGTGCATAGCGAGCCGTTGCGTCGCGGAGGACCTGCGAGTACCGCGTGCGCGCGAGCTCCTGGCGCATGAACTTCTGTTCCACGCCCTCAAGACGCAGTGAGCGGCGGCGGTCTTCCCGCTACGACCCGCAGCGCCGGAACTCGATCGTGCGGCCGCCGCGCTGCTCCCAGTCCTCGACGCCGCCGTCGAGCACCGGGCGCGCCTCGATCCCCTGCGCTGCGAGGAGGCTCGCGGCGATCGCGGCCCGCGCGCCGGTCGTGCAGATGGTGACCACCGGCAGCTCGCCGAGCCCGTCCGAGACGGCGGCGAGGAGGCGGTATGGCATGTGGCGGGAGCCGGCGATGTAGCCCTCGTCGCGCTCGTCCGACTCGCGGACGTCGAGGACGACGACCTCGTTCGCCTGCATGAGGCGCTCGAGCTCGTCGAGGTCGACCGGGTCAATCTGGGACGTCATGTCCGGCGGCTCGACGACGTAGCCCGCCAGGTCGAAGCGGCCGACTGCCCGGAGTCCCCGGGCGGCCGCTTCGGCCTGCTCCTGGGACGCGGCGTGGACGGTCACCGGCCCTTCGCCGAGAACGAAGCCCGACCTCGTCGCGAACGAGGAGCCGGAGAGCGGGACGTTGACCGCGCGGGGGACGTGGCCGGCGGCGAAGTCGTCGGCGTCGCGGACGTCGAGCACGGTTCCGGTTGCGCCGTCGAGGCGGGGGAGCTGGTCGGGCGCGCCCAGGAACGGCCCGCGGTTGAGCTCGACGATGCGGTCCATGTTGGGTGGCCTCGGCGTCGTCTTCGAGAGCGCGTCGGCGACGAAGTCCTCGACGGCGCCGATCTTGAGCGCCCGGTTGAACCGGCGCTCGAAGCCGATCGTCGACGCGGGGTCCGAGCTCAGCGACGCGCCGCAGAGCGAGCCCGCGACGTGTCCGGGGTAGACACCGACCTCGTCGTTGAGCTCCTCGAGCCGGCGGAGGCTGTGGAAGAGGCCCTCCGCTCCCTCGGCCGCGCCCATGGCGAGGTCCGGCCGGGCAGCGTCGCCGACGAAGAGGGAATCGCCCGTGAGGAGCATCCGCTCGTCGACGAGGAGCGCGCAGTGCTCGGGGCGGTGGCCCGGCGTGTGGATCACGCGGATCGTCACCTCGCCGACGGTGATCACGGTGCCGTCCTCGATCGGGTCGAACGCATACGTCGGCTCGGCGAGGGGGTGGATCGAGACGCGGGCGCCGTGTTCCAGCGCGAGGCGACCATGGCCGGCGACGTGGTCGGCGTGGTTGTGCGTCTCGACGACCCGGACGATCTTCAGGCCGTGACGCTCGGCCTCGTCGACGTACTGCTCGATCGCATACGCGGGATCGACGACGACCGCCTCGCCCGCGGCTTCGGAGCCGATCAGGTACGACGCGCAGCCGAGGTCGGGATCGACGAACTGGCGGAACAGCATGGGAACGTCCTGCTTATGCGTTGTATAAGCGGCTCTTACCGCAGGGCCGCTCAGCCGACCTTAGCAGGCGCGCCCGCTAGCTTTCTTGAAGTGGACGGCGCCGCCGCTCGGCGTACCACGCGTTGAACCGGCCGGCGGGTGAATCGAGGTACTCGCCGAGCGCGTCGTCGAAGCCGGCGATCTCGTACCGGAGCTGGACGAGCTGGTAGTCGAGCTTCCGCTCCTCGTCGCACTCATGTTTGTCGCCCTCCTCGCGGGCGATCGATGCGCCGCAGTCGGCGCAC
>DASTHC010000045.1:0-3941 GCA_035718485.1 Gaiellaceae bacterium | reverse complement strand
CAGGTGAAGCTGATCGCCGAGCCGTGGGACGTCGGGCCGGGCGGCTATCAGGTCGGCAACTTCCCGGTGCTCTGGACCGAGTGGAACGGGCTCTACCGCGACACGATGCGCGACTTCTGGCGCGGGCAGGAGAACGTCGCGGACTTCGTCACGCGCTTCACCGGCTCGGCCGACCTCTACGAGAAGGACGGACGGCGCCCGTTCGCCTCGATCAACTTCGTCACGGCGCACGACGGGTTCACGCTCGCCGACCTCGTCTCGTACAACGACAAGCACAACGAGGCGAACGGTGAGGCGAACCGCGACGGGACCGACGACAACCGCTCGTGGAACCACGGGGTCGAGGGGCCGACCGACGATCCCGGGATCCGTGCGCTGCGGCAGCGCCAGCAGCGCAACTTCCTGACGACGCTGCTCCTCTCGCAGGGCGTGCCGATGCTGCTCGGGGGCGACGAGTTCGGGCGCACGCAGCACGGCAACAACAACGCGTGGTGCCAGGACAACGCGCTGTCGTGGTTCCACTGGCACTGGGACGACGACCAGCGCGCACTCGTCGAGTTCACACGCCGGCTGATCGCGCTCCGGCGCGCGCATCCCGTCTTTCGGCTGCCCGCGTTTCTCGAGGGTCGCGGCTCCCCCGGTTCTGACCTGCCCGACGTGTGGTGGATGCGGCCCGACGGCCGGCGCATGACGCAGCGCGACTGGCGCCGTGGCGACGCGCGCGCGATCGGCGTCTTCCTGAACGGCGAGGAGATCGCGACCCAGACGCCGCAGGGCGAGCCGGTCGTCGACGCGAGCTTCCTGCTGCTCTTCAACGGGCACTACGAGTCGATCGAGTTCAAGCTGCCGACGAAGCGGTTCGGGGCCCGCTGGCAGTTCGCGCTCTCGACCGCGGAGCCGGAGGTGCAGGAGGGCGCACGCTCGTACACGGCGCGCGCGCCCGTCCCGGTCGAGTCGCGCTCGATCCTCGTGCTTCGCCGCGGCTGGTGAGGCTCACCTCGGCGTACCGGCTGCAGCTGCGGCCGGGGTTCGGGTTCGACGAGGCGCGTGCGGTCGTTCCGTACCTGCGCGAGCTCGGAATCTCGCACCTTTACCTCTCCCCGATCATGGAGGCGCGCCGTGGGTCGACCCATGGCTACGACGTCGTCGACCCGACGAGGGTCTCCGAGCAGCTCGGCGGGGAGGAGGCGTTTCGCGCCCTCGCGGGAGCGGGGCTCGGTGTCGTGCTCGACGTGGTCCCGAACCACATGGCCGCGTCCGACGAGAACCCGTTCTGGGCCGATCCTGCGCAGCGGGCGAAGGTGTTCGACTGGGAGCCCGCGACCGGGTGGTACCGCCGCTTCTTCACGATCGACGACCTCGCGGGCGTGCGCGTCGAGGATCCGGACGTCTTCGAGCTGACGCACCGCAAGACGCTCGAGCTCGTCGCCGACGGGCTTGTCGACGGGCTGCGGATCGACCACCCTGACGGGCTCGCCGACCCGCGCGGCTACCTCGAGCGACTGCCGGTCGACCACGTCTGGGTCGAGAAGGTCCTGGAGCCGGGGGAGCGTCTGCGCGACTGGCCGGTCGAGGGGACGACCGGCTACGAGTTCGCGAACGACGTGACGGCGCTCTTCGTCGATCCGCGCGGCGAGGAGCCGCTGACCGGCTGGTACGAGCGGGTCGCGGGAGACGGCGGCTCGTTCGCCTCCGTGGCCGATCGGGCCAAGCTCGAGTTGGCCCGCTCCGACCTTCGCCGCGAGGTCGACAAGTTGCAATCGTTACTGCGTGATGTCGATGTCCATCGACATCGCCATCACCTCGATATCGCAGTGGCGTCACTCGGTGTGTACCGCACGTACGTCGAGCCGCTTACGGGTCGAGTCGACCAAGCGGACCGTGACGCACTTGCATCCGTCGAGGCGTCACTACGCCGTCTCCTGCTGCTCGAGGAGCGAGGCCACGACGAGTTCGTGACGCGCTTCCAGCAGACGACCGGGCCGGTCATGGCCAAGGGCGTCGAGGACACGGCGTTCTACCGGTACCTCCGCCTGACCGCGCTGAACGAGGTCGGCGGCGACCCCGGTCGGTTCACGCTCTCCGTCGACGAGTTCCACCGGGCGAACCTCGAGCGGGCGGCGCGGTTCCCGAACCACCTGCTCGCCACGCAGACGCACGACACGAAGCGCTCGGGAGACGTGCGCGCGCGGATCGCCGTGCTCCCAGAGCTCGCGGACGAGTGGGCGGCGCGGCGCGAGTCGTGGCGTGCGCTCGACGACCCGAACGAGGACGAGCTCCTCTGGCAGACGCTTGTCGGCGCATGGCCGATCGAGGCCGAGCGCGTCGAGAGCTACATGGAGAAGGCGCTCCGCGAGGCGAAGGTGAACACGAACTGGTCGAACCCGAACGAGCAGCACGAGCGCCGGGTCAAGGAAGCCGTTCGGCGCGTCGTCGCCGATCCGCCGCACGGCTTCGAGGACTTCGCGGCCCGCGTCGCGGAACGCGGCCGGCGCAACGCGCTCGGGATGACGCTGCTGAAGGCGACGGTTCCCGGCGTCGCAGACGTGTACCAGGGCGACGAGCTCGAGTCGCTCAACCTCGTCGATCCCGACAACCGCCGGCCGGTCGACTTCGAGCTGCGCCGGCGCGCGCTCGCGGATCCCCCACCGAAGCTCCACGTGCTGCGCGAGGCGCTCGCACTGTGCTCGCGGCGCGAGCTCGGCGAGTACCGCCCGCTCGACCTCGGCGACGACGTGTGCGCCTTCCTTCGCGGCGACGACGTCGCGGTCGTCGTACCCCTGCGTAGTCAAGCCCCGCCTTCGCCGGACCTCCCCGGCGAGTGGCGCGACCTGCTCGATCCCGCGCTACCGGTTCGCCTGCTCGAGCGCGTCTAGCAGCCGGTCGTTCGCCGCAGGCTCGTGGACGGTGATCCGGATCGCGCCGGCGAACGGCCGGACGACGAGACCGAGGGCGAGCAGCTGCTCGTACAGAGCCTGAGCTCGATCGGTCGGCACGAAGACGAAGTTCGCGTCCGACGGCAGCGGCGCGAAGCCGAGCTCCCGGAGCGCACGAGCGAGCCGCTCCCGTTCGGCGATCGTCGCGCTCACATCCGGCGGCCCGGCGCGCAGCGCCGCGAGCGCGAGTGCCGCCGACAGCGTCGTGATCGGCAGCGGATCCTGGCGGACGACGAGCTCCGCCGCGACGTCCTCGTCGGCGATCGCGTAGCCGACGCGCGCGGCCGCGAGCCCGAACGCCTTCGAGAACGTCCTGACCGCCACCACGCCTTCGAGCCCTGCAGCCGTGTCGCCGCCGAACTCGAAGTACGCCTCGTCGACGACGAGCGGCCGCTCCGCGGGGATCGGGCCGAGCGCCCCGGTCGGGTTGTGCGGGCGGCAGCAGAACGTCACGACCGCGCCATCGTCGCCGACCTCCGCGCCGGCCAGCCACGCCGCGATGCGGAACAGCGGATACGTCGGCTCGTCGAGCACGCGGACGACGTCGCCCGTGCCCGCGAACGCCCGAGCGCAGAGCAGCAGGAGGTCGTCCGCACCGGCGCCGAGGACGATCCGCGACCGATCGACGCCGGCGTACTCGGCGATCGCGTCGAGCAGCGCCGGAAAGCCACCGTGCGGATAGCGCTGGATCTCGGCGAGCGCCGGCGCCACGACGTCGGCAGTTGCAGTCGAAGGCGGCGCGGGCGGTGTGTTGCCGTCGAACCGAATCACCTGCGCGGGGTCGATCCCCGCGATCCGCGCGGCCTCGACCGTCGACATCGCCCACCCGTAGGGCTCGAACTGCTCCGGCAGTGCGCGCATTCCGCGCAGCATCGCACCCGGAGGCGCGGCCGCCGCCCGGCCCGCGCCCCGTGTGCGACCTCAGATCGCGGTCGCGAACGCGACCGAGAACGTGCCCGGCTCCTCTCCGGACGTCTCGCCTGCGACGACGTTCGTGAGGGTGTC
>DASTHC010000044.1:0-27220 GCA_035718485.1 Gaiellaceae bacterium | reverse complement strand
GGGAAGACGACGTTCTTCAACATGCTCACCGGCGTCTACAAGCCGACGGCGGGACAGATCGTCTTCGACGGCACCGACGTCACGGGCAAGCCGCCCCACGCGATCACGCAGCTCGGCATCGGCCGGACGTTCCAGAACATTCGCCTCTTCCAGCAGATGACGGCGATCGAGAACGTCCTCGTCGGGATGCACTCGCGACTGTCGAGCGGGTTCATCCGCACGATCCTCCGCACCCCCAAGATCAAGCGGCAGGAGCGCGAGGCGATTGACCGCGCGCGTGAACTCCTTCGCTTCTGCAGCCTCACCGGCGCCGACGATGCGTGGGCGCGGAACCTCTCGTACGGCGACCAGCGCCGGCTCGAGGTGGCGCGCGCGCTCGCCACCGAGCCGAAGCTCCTGCTGCTCGACGAGCCGACCGCGGGCATGAACCCGCAGGAGACGTCCGCCTTCACCGCCTTCGTCGCGAAGCTCCGCTCGGAGCAGGAGCTGACCGTGCTGATGATCGAGCACGACATGAAGGTTGTGATGGGCATCTCCGACCGCGTGACGGTGCTCGACTACGGCGAGAAGATCGCCGAGGGCGCGCCGAAGGACGTGCAGAAGGACGAGCGCGTGATCGAGGCGTACCTCGGGCGGGCGGCGACGGCGTGAGCGCGACCGACGGCGTCATCCTCGAGGTCCAGGACGTCCACACGTTCTACGGCGCGATCGAGGCGCTGAAGGGCATCTCGATCAACGTGCGCGAGGGCGAGATCGTGACGCTGATCGGCGCGAACGGCGCCGGCAAGTCGACCACGCTCCGCTCGATCAACGGGCTCAACCGGCCGCGCCGCGGGACGATCACGTTCCAGGGCAAGGACATCACGACGACGCCGGCGCACGCGATCGTGAAGATGGGGATCGCGCAGTCGCCCGAGGGCCGGCGGCTGTTCCCTCGCATGAGCGTGTTCGAGAACCTCCAGATGGGCGCGTTCCAGCGGCCCCGGACCGACAAGGCGATCGGCGACGACCTGGACCGCGTGTACACGCTCTTCCCGCGCCTCGCCGAGCGGAAGACGCAGGCCGCCGGCACGCTCTCCGGCGGCGAGCAGCAGATGGTCGCGATCGGGCGTGCGCTGATGGCGCGGCCGAAGCTCCTGATGCTCGACGAGCCGTCGATGGGGCTCGCGCCGATCTTCGTCGAGCGGATCTTCGACATCATCCGCGAGATCAACCAGCAGGGAACGCCGATCCTGCTCGTCGAGCAGAACGCGCTCATGGCGCTCGACGTCGCGAACCGCGGCTACGTGCTGGAGACGGGGCACGTCGCGCTCGCCGACGATGCGAAGGCGCTCCGCGAGAACGAGCAGGTCCGCAAGACCTACCTCGGCGAGGAGTAGGCGACCCGCACGGGGAAGTACGGCGGCGCGAGCAGTACGCCGATCCGGCGCGCGCCGCGGCCGCGGGCCATCTCGAGCGCGGCGCCGAAGCCGTGCGTCGGGACGAGCCCGAGCTGGCGGGCGGCGACGGAGTCACGGCAACCGGCGACGAGGACCGCCCCGAGGCGGGCGAGCGCCGGCTGGCACGCGGCCCAGTCGGCGAACGGGAGCAGCGGGTGGCACGCCCGGCCCTCGCGGTACGCGGCGAGCGCGCGCGGGTCGGCCGCCGCCGCACGCTCCGCCTCGCGCAGGTCGTCCGGCTCGCGGCCGAAGCGGGTCTCCTGGAAGAACACGCGGTAGGGCTGCTGCCCCGGGTGCGCGAACCGGCGCCGCAGCGGGTGCAGGAGGATCGCGGTGCCGCCATCCGCGACCGGGAAGTCGTCACGCCACAGGCGAAGCGCAAGGCCGAGGCCGAGGTGCGCGGCCATCAGCGGGTTGGGCGCCTCGCGCGGCAGGTGCGCGGAGGACGGAGGGATGCCCACGACGAGCGCGTCGACCGGCTCGTCGATCACCGCCTCTCGGGCCGCGATGGCGCGCACGAGCGCCTCGGCGTGCGCGACCGCCGGCGGGCCCGCGAACGCGGCGGCGGCGGTCAGCTCGCGCCGGAACGACCGGAGCACGCGCGCGCGCAGCGGTCTCGGGACGAAGCCGAACGCGCGCCGGAGCGGCGAGCGCGCGAGCCGCTCGGCCGCCTCGATCTCGAACGGGTAGTCGCGGAGGGTCGGAGCCAGGAGCCGCGGGTGGTTGAGCACGACCGAGACGCCCATCACCGGGACCCGCGCGGCGAGGGCGCGCTCGAGCGCGAGCCCGGTCTGCCAGCCCTGCGAGGCGGCGGTCTCGAGCAGCGACCACGCGCCGGCGGCACGGAGCGCTTCCACGCCTGCAGCGCCGAGGAGCGCGGCAGGCCCGCCGTGCACGACCGTCTCGGCCGCGGTCACGACGACGACGGCGTCGGCGTCGACGAGAGCGCGGTTGACGCGCAGCGGCACGTTGCCCGCACGGCCGAGCTCGACGAGCTCCGGGTCCTCGACGTCGTGGACGACGACGCGCCCGCGGAACCGCCGCCGGAACTCCGGGCGGACGAGCAGCCCCGTCTCGCCGGGCCCCGGCCGCTTCGCCAGCCCGCCCGCGACGAGGAGCGTCTGCGCCTCGCTCGGCACGCCGGCGCGCACGAGCTCGTCGGATGTCCCCTCGACTGCCGCCTGGCGCGGGTCGATCGTCGCGCCGGGAATCGGCAGGCTCGGCAGCTCGACGACGATCGTGACGCGTGCCGCGCCGCGCACGAGCTCGTCGAGCGGCACGCCCTCGAGCGGGAACCGCAGCGCCTCCGCAACCGCGGCGCCGACGTCCGCGACGACCTCCGCCGGCGCGTGCGGACGCAGCACGACCGCGTCGTCCGGCGCGTTCACGACCGTGACACCGGACCCGGAAAGCAGCGGCAGACGGGGCACGGCAGGAGTTAACCCGCTGGCGCATACACTCGGCGGTGGGATGCCGAAGACCCTCACCGGAGCCGAGCTGCAGCTCGACGACGGCCCGGCGCGCGACTCGGAGCTCTTCCTCGTCGACGGGAACAACCTCGCGTACCGGGCCTTCTTCGCGCTTCCCGAGGAGCTCGCCACGACCGAGGGCTTCCCGACGAACGCGCTCCTCGGCTTCACGAACATGCTCTTCAAGCTGCTCCAGGACTACCGTCCGAAGGGCGTCGCGGTGGCCTGGGACACCCGCCCCGTCGAGCGGCTCGAGCAGCTCCAGACGTACAAGTCCGAGCGCCGCCCGACGCCCGATCTCCTGAGCGAGCAGTTCCCGTATTTCCGGCCGATCGTCGAGGCCTTCGGCTACCGGAACCTCGAGTTCGAGGGCTGGGAGGCCGACGACGTGATCGCGACGCTCGCGACGCGCGCCGACGAGGCGGGGATCAAGACGACGGTCGTCTCCACCGACCGCGACGCGTTCCAGCTCGTCACCGACAACGTGACGCTGATGATGACCCCGCGCGGCGTCGCCGACGTCAACGTCTACACGCCGGAGCGCGTCGAGGCGCGCTACGGCATCCGCCCCGACCAGATCCCGGACTTCATCGGCCTCAAGGGCGACACGAGCGACAACATCCCCGGCGTCCCGGGGATCGGCGACAAGACCGCCGGCCAGCTGATCCAGCAGTACGGCTCGCTCGAGGAGGTGATCGCGCACGCCGACGAGCTGACGCCGGCGCGGCGGAAGAACATCACCGAGCACGCCGAGCAGGCGCGCATCTCGAAGCAGCTCGCAACGATGCGCCGCGACCTCGACCTCGGGGCGGGGTCGGACCCCGCCGAGCTCGTGCTCCAGCCGCCGGACCGCTCGCAGCTGAAGGAGATGTTCAGGCGCTTCGAGTTCCGCGGCCTCCTCGGCCGCGTCGACCAGCTCGACGAGTCGGTGCCGGCGCTGCCAACGATGCGGCCGGAGGGCACCGGCGTCGAGTGGCGCGAGGGCGAGCTGCCGGAGACGACGGAGCGCGTCGCGCTCGCGGTCGACGACGGCCGCTTCGCGCTCGCGCAGGACGACGGCGTCGTGCTCGGCGCGTTCGACCCCGCGGTCGCGCAGGCCCGGCTCCGCGACGCGCAGGTCGTCGCGCACGACTTCAAGTCGCTGCCGCGCCTGACGATGACGCCGGCCGAGGACACGATGCTCGGCGCGTACCTGATCGACCCCGGCCGCCCCGCGTACGAGATCGACGACCTGGCGCAGGAGTACGGGCTCGAGGTGCTTCCCGAGCCCGCGACCGACGAGGAGACCGCCGCGCTCGTGCGGCATGCGGAGGCCGCGAGGCGGCTCGCCCCGGTCCTCCGCGAGCGTCTCCGCGAGCGCGGGAGCGAGGTCCTCTACGACCACATCGAGCTTCCGCTCGCCGCCGTCCTCGCGTCGATGGAGGACGCCGGGATCAAGATCGACACGTACCGCATGGGCGAGATCACGGCCCGCCTCGCGGACCGGGTCGAGGAGCTCGAGACGCGGGCGCAGGAGCTCGCGGGCGAGGAATTCATGCTCGGCTCGACCCAGCAGGTCGGCCGGATCCTGTTCGAGAAGCTCGGCCTCACACCGGGCCGGAAGGGCAAGACCGGCTACTCGACCGACACGCGCGTCCTCCGCTCGATCCGCCACGAGCACGAGATCGTCGGCGTGCTCGAGGAGTGGCGGGAGTACTCGAAGCTGCTCAACACCTACCTCCAGCCGCTGCCGTCGCTCATCTCACCCGAGGACGGCCGGCTGCACACGCACTTCAACCAGGCCGTCGCCTCGACGGGACGGCTCTCGACCTCGAATCCGAACCTCCAGGCGATCCCGATCCGGACCGAGCTCGGGCGGGAGATCCGGTCGGCGTTCGTCGCCGAACTCGGGCACCGGCTCGTGTCCGCGGACTACTCGCAGGTCGAGCTGCGCATCCTCGCGCACGTGTCGGGCGAGCCGAAGCTGCGCGAGTCGTTCGCGCGCGGCGAAGACATCCACACGACGACCGCGGCCGAGGTGCTCGGCAAAGACCCTGCGACGCTCACGAAGGACGAGCGCAACATCGCGAAGATGGTCAACTTCGGGATCATCTACGGCATCTCGTCGTTCGGGCTGTCCGAGAACCTCGAGATCCCGCGCGACGAGGCGCAGGCGTACATCGACGCGTACCTCGCGCGCTTCCCCTACGTGCAGGACTTCATCGCGCGGACGATCGAGCAGGCGAAGCGGGACGGCTACGTCACGACGCTGTTCGGCCGCCGCCGGCCGGTGCCGGAGATCCGCGCGTCGAACCGGCAGACGCGCTCGCTCGGCGAGCGGCTCGCGGTCAACTCGGTCATGCAGGGGACTGCGGCGGACATCATCAAGGTCGCGATGGTCGCGATCCAGCGGCGACTCCGCGAGGAGGGACGCGCCTCGCGGCTGGTGCTGCAGGTGCACGACGAGCTCCTCGTCGAGGCGCCCGAGCGCGAGGTGGGCGCTGTCAAGGAGCTGCTGCGCGCAGAGATGGTCGCGGCGTTCGAGCTCGATCCGCCGCTCGCCGTCGACGTCGGCGCGGGCGAGGACTGGAACGAAGCGAAGTCCTAGTGGGCGTGCGCGTGAGCGTCGCCGACTGCGTCCGGTCGTAGCCGCAGCGCGAGCAGTGCGGCCAGCGCGGTCGTCAGTGGGACGGCGGTAACCAGCCCGATCGAGCCGACGAGCGTCGCGACGATCTCGCCGGCGACGACCTCGAGGCTCACCGCCTCGCCGAACGGCGTTCCCGCGAGCGAGAAGACGAGCAGCACGGGCAGGGCGGCTCCGGCGTAGGCGAGCACGAGCGTGTTCACGGTGGCCGCGATGTGGTCGTGCCCGACGTCGACGGCGCGCCGGTAGAGCTCTCCGAAACCGAACGACGGGTTGGCGCGTCGCAGCGCGAGCACCGTCGACGCCTGCGTCACCGTCAGGTCGTCGAGGACGCCGAGCGCAGCGATGATCATCCCCGCGAGGAGCAGCCCTCGCACCGAGACCGACGAGACCGAGGCGTTCAGGTAGACGGCCTCCTCGGACGAGAGCCCGCTCAGGTGAGCCGCGTCGACGAAGACGTCCGCCAGGATGAGCGTGAGCGCGAGCGCCGAGG
Organism: Gaiellaceae bacterium; assembly: GCA_035718485.1. Classification (GTDB taxonomy): domain Bacteria; phylum Actinomycetota; class Thermoleophilia; order Gaiellales; family Gaiellaceae; genus JACCTU01. The sequence continues at coordinate 21,196 of DASTHC010000044.1, read as the reverse complement.
CCGTCCCGAGGCACGCGGCGATCGACTTCGGACCGATGCCGTGCGCGAGCACGATCGTGGCGAACATCACCGCCAGCGACCCGACGAGCGCGACGCTCGCGGGTGACTCACCGTCGAGGATCGCCGGAACGATGAAGAAGACGATCACGAGCAGACTGACCACCAGGCCGAGCAGCGCACGAAGCCCCTTCAGGCGCGCGGTCACGAGGACCAGCGCCACGAAGATGGCACCCAGGGCGATCAGCGGGCGGCGCCGCTCGAAGTCCGAGAACTGGTACCGGTCGAGGCGCACTCCGCCGATCTGCGCCGCCTTCGGCAGCTGCTGCTCGTAGACGCGGATCCGGTCTCCGACCGCGAACCGCACGTCGCGGCCGGCGAAGCCGAACGAGGACGTCTCACCCTTGTTCGGCCCGCTCTCCAACCGGATCGCGACGCGCACGCAGAACGTCGCTCCCGGTGTGGTGCACGGCGCCGAGCGGACGGCGAGGATCTTCGCCGTGTAGGTGTCGGGCGATTTGAACACGGTGGTCTGCTCGATCTTCCGGTGCTCGGGCCACAGCGTCACGAGGCCGATCACGGTGGCCAGCGCGACGACACCGAAGGCGAGCAGGAAGACGTTCGCCACGAGCGAGCGGCTCACTCCGGCTCAGTATCTCAGGCGCGGATGACGCGCCCGGCCCCGGCCGCGACGAGGACTGCGGCGGCCGCGACGAGCACGATCGTTCCACCAGGGGGAAGATCGCCGTAGTAGGCGGCTGTCAGCCCTGAGAGGACCGATCCCAGCCCGATCGCCATCGCGAGCAGGATTGTCGAGCGCATGCTCCAGGCGAGCCGGGAGGCGGCGATCACCGGGAGCACCATCAGGGCGGCGATCAGCAGGATGCCGACGATTCGCATCGAGATCGCAACCGTCAACGCCGCCAGCACGGCGGTCGTCACGTTCAGAGCCGCGACCGGCACACCGGCGACGCGCGCGCCTTCCTCGTCCAGCGTGACCGCGACGAGCGCGCGATAGAGCAATGCGATGATGACGAGCGCGCCCGCACCGAGCAGGGCGACCGTGACGAAGTCCATTCTCGTCGTTGTCAGGATCGAACCGAACAGGAACGAGAAGAGCTGGACGTCGAGCGCGCCCGCGAGCGAGACGCCGACGACGCCCGCCGCGATGCCGACGTAGAAGACGATGGCAAGCGCCTGATCGGCAGCTGCCGTCCCACTCGCGCGCAACCACTCGATCGCGAGCGCACCGACGATGGCGACGGCGAGCGCGGTGGCGATCACCGGAAGATCCGCGAGGTACGCAAGTGCGACGCCTGCGAACGCGACGTGTCCGATTCCGTCGCCGATCAGGCTGAGCCGGCGCTGGACGAGGAAGAAGCCGACGGCAGGAGCGAGCACGCCGATCACCGCGCCCGTGGCGAGCGCGAGCCGCATGAACTCGAGCTCAAGCATGGGCGTGCGAAGGGTCGTGCCAGATCTGCGGCAGGTCGCTCGGACTTCCGTCGAAGACGATCGTCCCGCGCACCAGCACCAGCCGCTCCACGAAACGCTCGACCGCACCGAACTCGTGCGAGACGTAGAGGACCGTGACCTCGAGCTGACGATGCAGCTCGTCGAGGAGCGCAGCGAGGGCCTCCTGGGCCTCGACGTCGACGCCGGTCGTCGGCTCGTCGAGGACCAGCAGCGACGGCTGGGTCGCGAGCGCCTTCGCGATGAACGCACGCTGCTGCTGGCCACCTGACAGACGCTTGATCGGTCGGTCCGCGAGCGGGGCCAGCCCGACACGTTCGATCGCCTCGGCGACGATCGTGCGATCGCCTCGCGTCGCCCGGCCGATCAGCCCGCCGGCGGCGACCCGGCCGGCCGAGACCACCTCACGCACGGTCACGGGCGCGTCGACCCCCAGCTGCGCCCGCTGCGCCAGGTACCCGATTCTCGAGCGTTGTGAGAAACGCGTGGCACGTTCGCCGAACAGCAACGCCTCGCCCTGCGTAGGTTCCTCGAGCCCGAGGATCAGCCGCACGAGCGTCGTCTTCCCTCCGCCGTTCGGACCCGCGACTGCGACGAACTCGGCGCGCTCGATCGCCAGGTCGACGTCGCGTAGGACCAGCGGACCGTCGTACCCGAACGAGACGCCCCGCAGCTCGACCGCTAGCGGCATCCGAGGGCGCTCCGGAGCGCCGCCAGGTTTCGACGCATGATCGTGAAGTAGTTGTCGCCACGCGAGGCCTCGTCCTTCGTCAGGCCCTCGATCGGGTCGAGCACGGCAGTCCGCGCGCCCGTCTCACGGGCGACCGTCTCCGCAACCCGGGGGGAGACGAGAGTCTCGAAGAAGATCGTCGTCGCGCCGCTCTCGCGAACCCGGCGCACCGCGGCCTCGAGCTTGCGCGGCGTCGGCTCCGCCTCCGGCGAGACCCCGGCGATCGGTACCTGCTCGAGCCCGTAGCGAGCCGCGAGGTAGCCGAACGCCGCATGGCTCGTCACGATCTCGCGCCTCTGGCAGTTTGAGAGCCCGCGACGATACTCGCGGTCGAGTCCGAGCAGCCGCGTGCTGAGCGCGCTCGCCCGCTCGGGCGCGCCGAGCGTTCGACCAATCCGCCGTACCACGCCGGCGTAGAGCACAGGATCCAGCCAGACGTGCGGGTCCGCGCGCGTCTCCTTGTCGGGGGGCCGCCTCAGCCGGATTCCCTGGAGCAGGTCGAGCGCGGTGCCGTGGGCTCCGCGCACCGCGTCCTCGACCGCAGGTTGGAATCCTGCGTCGAGGTAGAGCACCACGTCTGCGTCCTGAATCCGTGCGACGTCGCGCGCCGTCAGTTCGATGTCGTGCGGCTCCGCACCCGGCGGGGTCAGGTTCGTCACGCTCACGCTGCCGTCACCGACCTCCTTCGCCGCGAACTCGAGTGGATAGAAGGATGCGACGACGTGCCTGGTCGACCCGGCGTCGGACGACCCACCGCAACCAGAGAGCGCGAGGATCGCGAGCGCTGCGATCAGGCGCAGCTGCGGCACGTTCCGTACACGTTCAGCTCGTGGCTCGCGACGGTGAAGCCATGCTTTCGGGCGAGCAGCGCGGGGGACGGCGCGCCGCAGAGTGTCGTGTCTTCGACGCCTCCGCACACCTGGCACACCAGGTGATGGTGGTGCCCGGGGTGGCAGCGGACGTACGTCCCGTCGCCGGCCCCCGCGAGCGGCTGCACGAACCCCGTCGACCGGAGGAGTTCGACGGTGCGGTAGACCGTCGCCAAGCCCAGCGACGGCTCGACTCGACGGGCGAGGTCATAGACGTCCATCACGGCGAACGCGCCGTCCTGCGCGGCGACGGCGTCAAGAACCGCCCGCCGCTGCGGGGTCATGCGGACCTTCGGCGGCAGCAGGAGCTCGGCCATCGGACGTGATCCTATTGAGAATGACTCTCATTTGCAATTGTTGCGCACCCGGCGGAGCGGAGCCACAGTTCGCCGGGTGCGCTGGGCGGTCGCTCTCGGTTGCCTTCTCGCGCTCGCGTTGGCGGTCGCTCGTTCCACACCGGCCGATCCCGGGCACCAGCCGTACGTCGTCGGCGTCGTGCTCGAGCGGGTCGGCAGCAAGAACGCGGCGGCGGTCGACGTCCGGTGGCAGTTCCAATGCTTTCCGCAGCTGTCGGCGTCGGCGCGCTTCGAGTACACGATCACGCTTTGGAAGCTCGAGCCGGATCGTCGCCCGAGGGAGCTGCTGCGCGGAACCGATGCGGCCGGGACGGTTCGCCTCACGCTGGCTCCCGGTCGATACCGCGCCGACGGGGATCCGTTCTTCTGCCTCGCCAGCGTCCGCGACATGAAGACGCAGCCCGAGCGCGGTACGCCGTTCGTCGTGCCGGACTTCTGCGGCTGGACCGGGCGCCCGGGCACGGATCGCACGCACTTCCTTCCCGGCCCGGGGTTTTCGGAGGGAAGCGTCGTGCATCAGGGTCAGACGCTTGTCGTGCGCCGGCGCGGGTCGGCGACCCTCCGCCATGAGCCCGAGGGTCGCGCGGCCGCCGACGACGAGCGACATCGTCGTGTCGGGACCGGCGCGCCTCCGAAACGAACGGGGCGCCTGTGCCAAGGGAGGCTGGCGCGTTCGCCTCGATGCAGGCTCGCTCCGCGTGCGCGCCGGGACGAATCGCGCTCCGCACGTGGTCGTGACCGACCAGGTCGAGGTGAGCGGTCGCGCGGCAACCTGGAGCGTTCTGGCACGGGCGGGGTCGACGCGGGTGAGCGCGACGAGCGGGATTGTGCGTGTCCGCACGCACGGAGGGCTTCGCACGCTGCGCACGGGCGAGACCGCGACGTTTCACTAGCCGATCGGCTCGTGTGTGGCCGGGCTGTTGGAAAGATCCTGCAGAGCGGGTTAGGATCCTCGCCGTCACGGCTGGAAGCCGAGGGGAAATCGAGGGGAGAGGAGTTTCTGTGGTCAGCGGCCGCATTCGCTTCGCGTTGCTCACGGCAGCGGCGTTCGTCGGGGTGCTGGGAGCATCCGGCACCGCATACGCCGTCTCGCCGAATCTCGTCATCAGTCAGATCTACGGCGGAGGCGGCAACACCGGCGCTCCGCTGACGCACGACTACATCGAGCTCTACAACCGAAGCCTCTCGACCGTCCCGCTCGACGGGCTCTCGCTGCAGTACACGAGCGCAGCCGGCACGGGCAACTTCGGCTCGGCGACGAACCAGCTCACGCCCCTCTCCGGATCACTCGGCCCCGGCCAGTACCTGCTCGTGCGGGAGGCTCCGGGAGCTTCGACGACGGGTACTCCTGTCGCCACTGACATCGACGACGACACGCCGATCCCCATGGGGAGCAATGCGGGCAAAGTGGCGCTCGTCACCGGCGTCACCGGCTTGGGCTGCAACGGTGGGAGCGCCGCATGCACGCCTGACCAGCTCGCGCGGATCATCGACCTCGTCGGGTACGGCAACGCGAACTTCTTCGAAGGCTCAGGCCCCGCGCCGCTCATTGCGAACGACACCGCGGACTACCGCGGCGCCGGCGGCTGTAACGACACGGACAACAACGCAGCGGACTTCGCCGCGGCCGCACCGAGCCCGCGAAGCCGGTTGAGCTCACCGCACTTCTGCGAAGGCGACAACGCGCCGGGCGTCTCCTCGACGACTCCGGCCAACGGCGCCTCGGGCGTCGCGGTCGGCTCGAACGTCACGGTGACGTTCAGCGAGAACGTCGACACCGCCGGCAACTGGTACACGATCTCGTGCGGGACGAGCGGCGCGCACACCGCGGTCGCGTCCGGCGGTCCGCAGACGTTCACGCTGGATCCGGACACCGACTTCGTCCCCTCTGAGACGTGCACCGTCACGATCACTGCGTCGCAGGTGACGGATCAGGACGTCGTCGACCCGCCGAACGAGATGGCGGCGAACTACGTCTTCAGCTTCCAGACGCTCACGCCGCCGCCGCTGATCGGCGAGATCCAGGGCGCGGCGCACATCTCGCCGAAGAGCGGCCAGACGGTCTCCGGCGTGCTGGGCATCGTGACGGCGAAGCGGACCCTCAACAACAGCGCCGGCTTCTGGATGCAGGACGGCGGCGACGGCAACAACGCGACGTCGGACGGCATCTTCGTCTTCACACGAACGGCACCTGCGGTCAACGTCGGCGACCTCGTCAGCGTCAACGGCTCCGTCAGCGAGTTCCGGCCCGGCGGCGCGGCCGTCCCGGGCCTCACGATCACGCAGCTGAATCCCCCGATCGCGGCGGCCGTCTCGATCATCTCGAGCGGGAACCCGACCCCGGCGCCGAAGGTGATCGGGACCGGAGGGCTGATCCCGCCGACCGAGATCATCGACAACGACTCGGCGGGGAACGTCGAGACCGGCCCGACGCTGTACGACCCGCAGCAGGACGGCATCGACTTCTGGGAGAGCCACGAAGGCGAGCTGCTGCAGGCGAACAACGGCGTCGTCGTCAACGAGACCGAGAGCTTCGGCGAGGTCACCGTCCTGCCGGACAACGGCGCCTGGGCGACCGGCACGCGCACTCCGCACGGCGGGATCCTCGCGGCGACCGACTACTCCGACTTCAACCCGGAGCGCTTCGTCGCGGACGACGAGATCCTGCGCGACCAGATCACGCCTCGCCCGGCTGCGGCGATGCCGCTGATGAACGTCGGCGACCACGTGTCGTCGATGCTCGTCGGGCCGCTCGACTACAGCTTCAACAACTACAAGATCCAGCAGCTCGCGACGCCGACGTTCGTCTCCGGCGGACTCCAGCCCGAGACGACGCAGGCTCCCGTCGATCAGGAACTCCTGGTCGGCACCTTCAACGTCGAGAACCTCGATCCGGGCGACGGGCCGTTGTTCGACCGGCTCGCCGGGCAGATCGTGAACAACCTGAGCTCGCCGGACATCCTCGGGATCGAGGAGATCCAGGACAACAACGGCGTCACGAACAACGGCGTCGTCGACGCGTCGCAGACGTGGCAACTGCTGATCGAGGCGATCACGAGGGCCGGCGGTCCGCTGTACGACTACCGCCAGATCGACCCTGTGAACAACGCCGACGGCGGCGCGCCCGGCGGCAACATCCGCATCGGGTTCCTGTTCCGCACGGACCGCGACCTGAAGTTCATCGACCGTCCGGGCGGGACCTCGACGAACGACACCGCGGTCGTGTCGAAGGCGTCGGGGCCCGAGCTGACCTTCAGCCCAGGCCGGCTCGGAACGTCGAGCCCGTCGTTCGCCGCGACCCGGAAGCCGCTCGTCGGCGAGTTCAAGTTCCGCGGCAAGGAGCTGTTCGTGATGGTCAACCACTTCAGCTCGAAGACCGAGGATCAGCCACTTGTCGGCCGCTTCCAGCCGCCGGCCCGGTTGAGCGAGGTCGCCCGGCACGGCCAGGCACAGGTCGTCAACGACTTCATGGACGAGCTCCTGGCAGCCGATCCGAACGCAAACGCGATCGTCCTCGGCGACATCAACGACTTCGAGTTCTCGGAGACGGTCGAGATCCTCGAGGGTGGAGGCGAGCTGTTCTCCGCGATCAAGACGCTGCCTGCGAACGAGCGCTACTCGTACGTCTTCGAGGGCAACTCGCAGGTGCTCGACCAGATCCTGCTCAGTCCGAACATCTACGGGCACTTCCCGTATGTCTACGACGTCGTGCACGTGAACTCCGAGTTCGCGACGCAGGCGTCGGACCACGAACCGTCGGTCGTCCTGATCCGCATGATCGGACGCCCGACGCCGTAACCGAAAGGGGAGAGGAAGAAGCATGAAGAAACTGACAGTCGTCGCGGCGGCGCTCGTCGCGGTGCTGCTGGCGGGGGTCGGCACGAGTGCGTCGGCCAAGCCGGCTCCGCCGCCGCCCGTGACGATCCAGATCCTCAACGTGTCGGACTGGCACGGGAACGTCGACCCGCTGGGCGTCGGAACACCGGCCGTCGCGACGGGCGGAGCGTGGAACATCTCCGCGCGCTGGAAGCAAGATCGGCTTGCGTATCCGTCGCTGACCCTGACCGCGGGTGACGATTTCGGCGCGACGCCGGCGATCTCCAGCTTCTTCAACGAGGAGCCGTCGGTGAAGTCCCAGCGGTTGATGGGCATCCAGGTCGGCGCGCTCGGGAACCACAACTTCGACCGGGGCGTCCCGCACCTCCAGCAGATGATCAACCTCGCCGCGGCGCCGATGAGCGACGCGGCTCCGGGAGCACCGTTCCACTACGTCGCGGCGAACCTGAAGAACCTCGGCGAGAACCTGACCGGCGTCGAGCCGGTCGCGTACTTCGACGTCGGCGGCGCGAAGGTCGCCGTGATCGGGATCACGAACGAGGAGGCGCCGACCGTCGTCCTGCCGGGCAGCTTCGGCACGATCGAGGTCACGGACGGCATCGAGGCGGCGAACAAGTTCGCGCGCATCGCTCGGAAGGCCAAGGCCGACGCCGTGATCGTGATCACGCACAAGGGCATCCGCGGCTTCAACGCGGGTCAGCCTGTCGGTGAGCTGATCGACTTCGCAAACGGCGTCGATCCGAGCCTGATCGACGTGGTCGTCGGCGACCACACCGACGTGCAGTACTCGGGGACGATCAACGGCGTCCTCGTGCACGAGAACCGGAGCTTCGGCGTCACGTACGCGAAGACGCTGCTCCGCGTGCAGCCGGGGGCAACCGGTGAGGCCGGAACCGTGCTGAGCAAGTCGGTCGACTTCGTCTCGCCAGGCCCCGCGGGAGCACTGGCGAGCAACAGCACGCAGTGCTCGGCAACGACCCCGTTCTGCGACCAGGCGATCCTCGACATGCTCGTGCCGTACCGCACGCAGCTTGCCGCGCTACTCGACGGGACCATCGGCACGACCACGTCCCTGTTCGCTCGCGGTGGGAACATCGAACGCCGGCAAGAGGTCCCGCTCGGCAACCTGATCGCGGACGGGATGCGCTGGCGCTACGCAACGCAGCTTGCCCTGATGAACGGCGGCGGCATCCGCCAAACGCTGCCGACGTGCGCGTACTCGCCGGTCAACACCGCGTTGAGGCGCCCGTGCCCGGGCTACGCCGCCGGAACGCCGTTCGACATCGTCCTCGGCGACATCTTCAGCGTGCTGCCGTTCGGGAACATCCTGAACACGCGGACGGTGACCGGCGCGCAGCTCTGGGAGGCGCTCGAGAACGGCGTCAGCCGGATCCAGCCCGACGGAACCGGCACCGACGGTCGCTTCCCGCAGATCTCCGGGTTCAAGTTCACGTTCCACTACCTGAACCCGGTCGGCTCACGGGTGACGGCGGTCACACTGGACGACGGAACGGCGATCCCGAACAGCGCGTCGGCGACGTACACGATGGCGCTGCCGAACTTCGTGAACCTCGGCGGTGACGGGTACACGGTGTTCAACGACGGCCAAGGCGCGACGCAGGAGCTCGACGCCGTCGTCATGAAGGAGTACATGCAGGCCGTGGGGCCGAGCTTCGACCCGGCGAGCTACCCGCTCGACCGGATCACGAAGCTGCCGTAACGCGACGGTCGCTGCGGCTTAGGAGAGGCCGGGCATGTGCCCGGCCTCTCGCGTTCTATGCCTCGCCGCGCCGAACGACGAGCGGGAACGCCAACGCGCCCGCGAGGAGTGCGGCTCCCCCGAGCACGCCGAGGACGATGACCCACGTCGGCACGCCGTCACCGCTGCTCGCCGCATCCGCGGGCGCGCGATATCCGAGGAACCCGATGATCCGGAACCGCTTGTCGCCGACGGTTCCGGGGATCCGCCAGTACCGGATCAGCCCTTCGCGCTCAGGCGTCGTCTCGTTTGCGCCGACACGGGGTTCTCGCCACACGCGCGTCCGACCGGCCGGAACGCGCTGGACGCGTCGTCCCTGACCGTCGAGGATGTAGACGTCCTGCTTCGTCAGGTTGGCGACCGACAGGCGGACGTGCCCGTCGAGCACGCGCACAAGGAGCCCGGGCACGAGCGGATCAACGTACGAGACCGTCGAGATGAGGCCGCTGTGCGCTCCCGTCCGATGTGCCGGGGCTGACGGTGCGACGAGGAGCACGGCGGCGGCGCAGAGCGCGAGGACGAGGGCACGCACGGGCGCGTCATGGTGCCACGTCAGACGCAGGCCAGCTCGTTCGTGCGGATCGCCGTGATCACGTCGCGCACCGGTCCGCTCGACGGCTTCGGGCGCCAGTTCGCCCAGAGCACGCCCGACTGCCAGCCGGCGAGCCGACGCTCGTCGGCCAGCTGGAAGTTGAAGAACGCGTCGACGAACGGCTGCGAGCAGTACGCGAGCTTGAGCGCGTCGATCAGCTGGCGCGCCTGATCGTCCGCGCCGAGCGGACGGGACTCGTTCTCGCGTCCGTGGTAAAGGCGCGAGCGCCGAGGCGCGGCGGTCTGGAACCCGTTCTCGAGGTACCAGATCGACACGCCCTGCACGCCCGGCGCGGGCTGCGCGGTGCCCGCGAAGCTCGCGCGGATCGTGTCGACGAGCTGGCCGTAGTCCCCCTGCCCGACGTAGCCGTCGTCGTGTGTCGCGACCGGCGACTCGCTCGAGTCGCGCGGGTACGGGTTGTGACCGAACGCGTCGACGATCGGGCGCGTTCGCCCCGACGCCACGTACGCCGCACCCATGCCCGTCAGGAAGTCGAGCGGTCGATGGCTCGGCGCGGTCGAGCTGATCACCTTCACGTCCGGGCGCATCCCGTGCAGGAGGTCCCAGCAGCGCGCGAGCAGCGCGGTGTACTTCGCCGGCGCGTCGCGCTGCGGGCGCCAGAACGCCGGCGAGTTCACCTCGTTCCAGATCACGACCTCGCTGACGTTCGGGAGTTGTGCGACGACATCGCGCACGTAGCTGCAGAACTGCTGTCGCGTCGCGCGCCGCCGCGGCGCGTCGTCCGCCGAGCCCCCGAAGGCGAGGACGACGTGCTGGTCGAGCGACGTCATCCGCGCGACCCGCTCGACGTAGAACCGCTCCACGCTGCCGGCGTGCCACATGCCGGGGCGCCAGGGAAACGTCACCTTGACCGTCCCGAAGCCGGCCTCGCGCTGGATGCGGACGATTCCCGGCGTGTCGCCTCGCCACTTGACGGTGTCGTCGGTCACACCGACGAGCAATCCGTGCGCGGCGGACGCGGTCGGGGCCAGTCCGAGCGCGACCGCGAGCGTTGTGAGGACGGGCGCGATCGCCCTTCCGCAGACCATTTCCTCACCGTGCAAGGCTCCGCGCGGAGCGCAATCCCGCTTCGGAGGGGTTTAGCGGGCTGGGGCTATACTGGCTCGCTGATGGCCACGCCGCCACAGCTTGAAGAAGGCGTCTGGACGACTGGTCCGGACGGGGAGCTCATCCCCGACTACGAGTCCACCTTCCCCACCATCACGGAGGGGGAGGTCGTCCACGGTACCGTCGTCCGCGTCGACAAGGACGAGGTCCTCGTCGATATCGGTTACAAGTCGGAAGGGGTCATCCCGGTCGCCGAGCTCTCGATCCGGCGCTCGGTCAACCCGGCCGACGAGGTCACCCTGGGCGACGAGATCGACGCGCTCGTCCTCACGAAGGAGGACGCCGAGGGGCGCCTGATCCTCTCGAAGAAGCGCGCCCGCTTCGAGCTCGCGTGGAAGAGGATCGAGGCCGCCGCCGAGTCCGGTGAGCCGGTCGTCGGGAAGGTGATCGAGGTCGTCAAGGGCGGCCTGATCCTCGACCTCGGCGTCCGCGGCTTCCTGCCGGCGTCGCTCGTCGACATCCGCCGTGTGCAGGACCTCGACGAGTTCCTCGCGCAGGAACTTCGCGCGAAGGTGATCGAGCTCAACCGCTCGCGGAACAACGTCGTCCTGTCGCGCCGCGCGGTCCTCGAGGACGAGCGCAAGGAGCAGCGGCAGCAGATCCTCGACCGCCTCCAGCCGGGCGACGTCGTCGAGGGCCAGATCTCGAACATCGTCGACTTCGGCGCGTTCGTCGACCTCGACGGCATGGACGGCCTGATCCACATCTCGGAGCTTTCGTGGTCGCACGTCAACCACCCGTCCGAGATGCTCGAGATCGGCCAGACGGTCTCCGTCAAGGTGCTCGACATCGACCGCGAGCGCCAGCGCATCTCGCTCGGCCTGAAGCAGACGCAGAGCGACCCGTGGCAGCAGGTGCTCGAGCAGTACAAGGAAGGCGATACCGTCGAGGGCAAGGTGACGAAGGTCGTCACGTTCGGCGCCTTCGTCGAGATCCTCCCGGGCGTCGAGGGGCTCGTGCACATCTCCGAGCTCGCGCAGCACCACGTCGAGAACCCGCGCGAGGTCGTCTCGCAGGGAGACAGCGTCAAGGTGCTGATCCTCGAGGTCGACGGCGAGCGCCGACGCCTCTCGCTCTCGCTCAAGCGGGTGGACGAGAACGGCGGAACGGGCGAGGCTCCCGACCTCGGCCTCTCCGACGAAGTCTTCACCGACGCTCCCGCCGCCACCGCAGAGACGTACGAGGCCGGCGAGCCGGCCGCGGACGACGAGCCGGTCGGCGAGGCGGCGGTGCCGGCCGAAGAGCCTGCACCCCCGGCGGACGAACCCGCCGAGGAAGATTCAGCAGCCTAAGACTCTCGCCGTCACCGGCGGGATCGGAGCCGGGAAGAGCGAGGCGCTCCGTGCCTTCGCGCGCCACGGCGCGGCGACGGCGAGCGCCGACGAGATCGTCCACCGTCTGTACAGCGACCCCGACGTCCAGCGGGAGCTCGTCGCGCGCTGGGGGAAAGACATCGTGCGGGACGGCGTGGCCGACCGCAGGCGAATCGGCGAGATCGTGTTCGCGGATCGCGGCGAGCTCGTCTGGCTCGAGGCGCTCCTCCATCCGCGCGTCGTCGTCGAGCAGGAACGCTGGCGGGACGAGCAGTCGGCGCCGCTCCTCGTGGTCGAGGTGCCGCTCCTCTACGAGACCGGCGGGGACGCGCGGTTCGACGCGGTCGTCGTGATCACGGCGCCGGAGGAGATCCGCGCAGCGCGAACGGACGTCGCGAACGCGGCCGGCCGCCAGGAGCGCCTCCTGCCGGACGACGAGAAGGCGCGGCGCGCAGACTTCGCGTACGTGAACGACGGCTCGATCGAGGAGCTCGACGCATTCGTCCGGGACGTCGTGCAGCGTCTCACCTCGTGACGCGGCTCGTCGTGATCCTGCTCATCGTCGTCGGCGCCGGCGGCGCGGCGGTCGTCGCCTCGGAGCCCGACTGGTACCTGCGGGCGCGCTACCCGCTCCGGTACGAGCACATCGTCCGCGGCCACGCCGACAACTACCACCTCGACCCGGCGCTCGTCGCCGCGGTCATCTACCAGGAGTCGAAGTTCCGGGCCGACGCGCGCTCCGACTCGGGTGCGGTCGGGCTGATGCAGCTGCTTCCGGAGACGGCGAAGGGGATCGCAACGCGTACGGGTGGGTCGCAGTTCGAGGTGGACGACCTCTACGACCCCGAGATCAACGTGCGCTACGGCTCGTGGTACCTGCGGCACCTGATCGACAAGTACGGCACGGAGGAACGTGCGCTCGCGGCGTACAACGGCGGTCAGGGCAACCTCGACCGCGGGATCGTGTATCCGGAGACGCGGCACTACGTCGACCGCGTGCTCGAGCTGCGCGGGATCTACCGCAAGGCGTATCCGTCAGAGCTTGGCCAGTAGCGACCGAAGCCGGTCGACCTCGACGTCGACGCCCTTGTCTTCGTAGACCGCGAGCGCTTCCTCGAGGAGCGCGTGCGCTTCCGCCTCCCGGCCGGAGCGCTCCATCACCTCGGCGGCCGCCTCGCGGGAGTGCGCCCGCAGGTCCCAGAAGTCGGTCTTCTCTGCCTGCTCAAGCGCGCGCTGCGCGAGCTCCTGTGCAGCGTCGAGCTCGCCTCGACGCGAGAGCACCATCGCCTCGATGTAGTCGACGCCCGCCAGCGTTGCCACGTCGGACGCCGGGCTCAGGCGGCGCGCCCTCTCGATCCAATCGGCCGCCTCGTCCTCGCGCCCGAGCCTGCAGAGGAGCGAACTGATGATCATCGCGTTCGTCGACGTGAAGGCGTGCTCGCCCAGGGCGTCGAGCTGGTCGAACCCCTCGCTCAGGATCGCGAGCGCTGCCTCGTAGTTGCCCGCGAGCTCCTCGACCTGCGAGGGCGCCTGTGACGTCGCGAAGTACCAGATGTTCGAGCCCGCTTCCTTGAGCGCGCTCCGCCCGCGTTCGACGAGCACACGCGCTTCGTCGAAGTCTCCACGCATCGCGGCGAGCCGGCCGAGCGCGCGATCGGCGGAACTCTCGACTGCGACCCCGCGTGCATGAGCGCGCAGCCGCTTCACTTCGGCCTCGGCCTCGGCGCGGGGAGTCGGGCCGTGGGAGTTCATTGTCACGAGCAGCTCCCGCGCGCCCTCGGCGAGGAGCGGGTCGCCCGCTCTCTCTGCGTGCGCGAGTGCCTGGCGATAGGCAACTCCCGCGTCGGCTGCGCGGCAGTTGGTCCAGTGGAGGGCGCCGAGAACGGTGTACGCCCGGGCGAGACCGGCATCGTCGCCGGCTCGCCCAAGGGTCTCGATCGCGCGCAGGATGTCGTCGCGGCTCTCCTCGAGCGATCGATCTGCGCCGCTGAACGCGCCGTACATCGGCCGAATGACCGCTCCGTACGCGGCCCAGCGCTCATCGCCGGCCGACTCGAGCTCCTGAATTGCGGTGAGGACGTCGTCGAATCGCCCGAGGTCGAGCCGCGCGTCGGCCAGAGGCGGCAGCAGCGGCAGACGCGCCGGGTCCCCGGCAGGCAGGAGCTGGGTGGCGCGGTCGATGAGACTCGCCGCCGCCCGGTTGTCTCCGCGCACGAGCGCCGCCCGCCCGGCCGCCGCCATCCGCTCCGAGGCGTGTCGCGCGAGCTGGACGTCGTCCCGCCCGAGCTCGCGCCGGTATTTCACCGCTTGTTCGAAGTGGTAGCCGACGATCTCGTCCTGCTCGACGAGCTGGACGTGTTCCTCGACCCAGAGCGCAAACCGCTCGTGCAGGTCTGCGCGCGTCTCCTTCGGCAGCGACTCGTACGCGGCGTCCCGGATGAGCAGGTGCCGGAAGCGAAACGCGTCGTCGCCCGGGAGTCTCGCCGGCTCGGGGCGGATCAGCTCGTTCCGGATCAGCCGCTTGAGGTGCCCGTCGAGATCGCTCCGCACCTGCAGCGAGGCGAGCTCTGCCACGGGCAGGCGGTGGAACACCTCGCCCTCGACCGAACCGCGCTCGATCACCGAGCGCTCTGCCGCCGCAAGCCGGTCGATGCGCGCCTGCAGGAGCGCCTGGATCGTCGGAGGCACCTCGATCTCTCCGTCGGCCCCGCTTTCGCGGATCATCAAGAGCATCTCCTCGACGAAGAGGGGATTGCCCTGCGACGCCTCGAGGATCCGCGTCCTCGTTGCATCGGAGAGCGCGGTGTCGCCGAGCAAGTTGTCGATCAGCGACGAGGCATCACCTTCCCCCAGCGGCTCGAGCAGGAGCGACGTCGCGTTCGGCTTGCCGCCACCCCACGACGGTTGGAGTTCGAGGAGCTCCGGCCTCGCAATACAGAGCAGGAAGATCGCGGCGCCGCGCGACCAGTCGGCGACGTGCTCGACGAGCTCGAGGAACGTCGGCTCCGCCCACTGGATGTCGTCGAAGATCACGACGAGCGGCCGCTCGAGCGCTTCCTGCTCCAAGACGTGCCGCGTCGCGACCGCGGCCTCGGCGGGCGTCGGCATCCCGAGCACCGCCTCGGCGTCCGCGCCCAGCTGGAGGAGCACCTCGACGAGCGGCCAGTACGTGATGCCCTCGCCGTACGGCAGGCAGCGACCGGTGACGACACGTGCGCGGCCGTCGACGTCGCGCATGAACTCCGCGACGAGCCTCGACTTCCCGACGCCGGCCGGCCCGAGCAAGGTGAAGAGCTGTGACGAGCGCTGCTCGAGCGCATGCTCAAAGTCGTCCTTGAGGCGCTGGAGCTCGCGCCGGCGTCCGACGAGCGGCGAGTCGAGGTGCCGTTCGAGCCCCGCCGCCGTGGGGTCGATCTCGATGAGCCGGAACGCGTCGACCGGCGCGCTCTTGCCCTTCAACTCGAGCTCGACCGGCTCGAGGCGCACCGCGTCGCGGACGAGCCTCGAGGTCTCCGCGCCGATCAGGATCTCGCCCGGCTCAGCGACCTGCTCGAGGCGGGCGGCGACGTTGACCGCGTCGCCCACGACGAGCGAGTCGCCCTCACCGGCGACGACCTCGCCCGTGTTCACGCCGACGCGCGGCTCCAGGCCGAGCGCCGCGACCGCCTCCACGAGCTCCGCCGCGGCGCGCACAGCCCGGAGGGCGTCGTCCTCGTGGGCCTGGGGGACGCCGAACACGGCCATCACGGCGTCGCCGATGAACTTCTCCACCGTCCCGCCGTGCCGCTCGAGCACTTGCCGGGACTCCTCGTAGTAGGTCCGCATCGTCGTCCGGAGCGCCTCCGGGTCGAGCCGCTCGCCCATCGCCGTCGACCCGGTGAGGTCGCAGAACAGCACGGTGACGGTCTTCCGGACCTCCCGGCCCCGCTCCAGGGGCGCTCCACAGCGGCCGCAGAAGCGGAAATCTGCCGGATTCTCCTGCCCACAGCGCTCGCAGACCACGCTCCGAGTCTACGACGCCGGGGCGATGCCTTCGCAGCGTCGCGGAGCCGCCGAAAAGACACTTGACAGACGCCATCGATGATGTCATAGTGACGTCATGCAGATGGCACAGTTCCTCGAGTCGCTCGAGTCCGACCTCGACCGGATCGCCGCCGTTGGTGACGACAACGTCTCCCAGGCCGCGACCCGCGTGAGCCAGGCGCTCCGCGCGTCGGCCGGAATGCGACTGCTCGACGCGCTCGGCGTCGCGGCGGTCGAGATCTCGGCGCAGCTCCCCGCGGGTCACGTCGAGGTTCGGATGAGCGGGCAGGACCCCAACTTCGTCTACGTCGAGGAAGCAGAGGCGCCGCACGCGCCGCCCGCCGCCGACGACGAGGCTTCCGCCCGCATCACGCTCCGTCTTCCCGAGGGGCTGAAGGCAAGCGTCGAGGCCGCTGCCGGCCGTGAAGGTGTCTCCGTCAACGCCTGGATCGTTCGCGCCTTGTCGCGCGAGGTATCAGCGCCGACCCGTGGAGGCCCCCGCGTGGGGAGCCGCCTCTCCGGGTTCGCCAAGAGCTGAAAGGAGCGTCGATGATGTTCTCGCTCGTCCCCACCAACTACGCCGATTTCAAGGTCGACAGGCGCCCGCCCAAGCGGCAGCGCCCCCGCATCCGCAAATGAGGACCGAGACCTTCCAGACGCCGCGGCAGCTCGCGGTCAACGTGAAGCTGCCGCGGGGCGACGTCGACGTCGAGACGGCCGACGTGCAGGAGGCCACCGTCCAGCTGACCGGCTCGACGGACCGCGCCCGGGATCAGATCGAGCGCGCCGAGGTCCGCCTCGACAACCACGCCGACCACGACGAGCTAATCGTCGACACCGACACCGAAGACTTCGGGTGGTCCGGCGGACGCGTCAAGCTCAGCATCAGCCTCGGCCGCCGCGACGACGTCACCGTTCGCATCGTGGTGCCGCACGGAACGATGCTCCGCGCCGAGACCGGCTCGGCGGACATCCGAGCACGGGGCACGTACGCGGAGCTCGAGACGCGCGGCGCCTCGGGCGACGTCTCGATCGACGACGTCGAGCGCGACGCCGCCGTGAAGATCGCGAGCGGCGACGTGAGGATCGGCACCGTCGGCGGCTCGCTCAAGGTGCAGACCGCCGCGGGCGACCTCATGTCCGGCCCCGTCGGCGGCAACGCCGAGGTCAAGACCGCGGCAGGCGACGTGAACCTCGCCGAGGTCGGCGGCAGCGTGACGATCCACAGCGCGTCGGGCGATCTTCGCGTCGGCGCCGTCACCCAGGGCAAGGTCGAGCTGAAGTCGGTCTCCGGCGACATGCTCGTCGGCGTCCGCCGCGGCTCTCGCGTCTGGATGGACGTCAAGACCGTCACGGGCGACGCGAGCTCCGACCTCGATTCCGGCCTCGACGACGACGGGGAGGGTCCGCTCGTCGAGCTGAAGGCGACCGCCATGAGCGGCGACATCAAAATCGTCCGCGCGTAAGCGTGGCCAAGCTGCTCCGCCGCCGCGACGCGGCCCCAGTCACTCCTCCGGGGTCCGCAGAGCGCCTCGCCGACGCTGCGGCGGCGGAGCATCACTCCTCTCGGCGAGACCTGCTACGGAATCCGGCACTCGTAGGGATCCTCGCGCGCGAGATCGTGTCGTTGACCGGGTCGCAGATGACCTGGGTCGCGCTGCCCTGGTTCGTGCTCACGACGTCGGGCTCTGCTGCGCGGATGTCGATCGTGCTCGCGGTCGAGGCGGCGGCGGTCGCGGTCGGCGGGCTTGGTGCCGGGCTCGCGACGCGCCTCGGCGCGCGGCGCACGATGCTGATCTGCGACGGGTCCCGAGCGCCGCTCATGGCGGCGATCCCGCTGCTCCACGTCGCAGGACTGCTCAGCTTCCCGCTGCTGCTCGTGCTCGTGGCAGGCGTCGGCGTCTTTACGACGCCGTCGTTCGCGTCGAAGACGGCGCTGCTGCCCGACCTCTTTCCGGACGACGAGGCGCGGCTCGGCGAGGCGAACACGCTGCTCCAGACGGCGAACCGGCTGACCGCCGTCCTCGGACCGCCGATCGCCGGCGTACTCATCGGCGTCTTCGGTGCGACGGAGGTGCTGCTGATCGACGCGGCGACGTTCGTCGCGGGCTTCGTCATCGTCGCGCTGCTCGTGCACTCTCCGGGCATCCCGGCGGAGGGGCACGAGGAGGGTGAGCACGCCTTCCGGGCGGTCTACCGCTTTCTCAAGGGCGATCCGCTCCTCCGGCCGTGGTCGGCGGTGCTCATCCTGGGCGACGTGATGTGGCTCGCGCTCTTCGCCGCGCTGCCGGTGCTCGTGCTCGACCGCTTCGGCGACGAACCCGCATACGTCGGGCTGAGCTTCGCCGGCTTCGGATTCGGGGCGATCGTCGGCGGAGTGATCGCGTTCAGGGTGATCGGCACCGTCGACCGCATCCTGCTCGCGAGCGTCGGGGAGATCGGCATGGCGCTGCCGCTCTGGCTGCTCCTCGTCCATGCGAGTCCGTGGCTGCTCGTCGCGGCGTTCGCGGTGGCCGGGTTCGCGAACGGGCTCGTCAACCCGGCGTTGCATACGATCGTCCAGTTGAGGACGCCGCGGCACCTGCTCACGAACCTCTACTCGACGGTGATCACCGCGACGGCTGTGCTTGGCCCCGTCGTGCTGGTCTGCACGGGGCCGGCGCTCGATCGGTTCGGCGTCGACCCGACGGTCGCCGTGATCGTCGCGCTCGACACGCTGCTCGTCCTGCTCTTCGCCGCGGCCGGACTTCGGTTCAGGGCAGCTGAGCGGCTCGCGCCTGTGTGAAAGGCGTCCTCCGCGACACCGGGGTCCGCGCGCTCGTCGTCGCCGAGTCGATCTCGATGGCGGGCTCGCAGATGACGTACGTCGTGCTGCCGTGGTTCGTCCTGACGACGACCGGCTCGCCGGCGCGGACGTCGATCGTCGTCGCCGCGGAGATGGCACCGGTCGCGCTCTTCGGGCTCGCGAGCGGTGCGGCCACGACGCGGATCGGCGCGCGGCGCACGATGCTCGTCTGCGACGCGGCGCGGGCGTTCCTGCTCGCGCTGATCCCGACGCTCTACCTGCTCGACACGCTCTCGTTCGCCGGCCTCGTCGGGCTCGTGTTCGCCGTCGGGATCTTCATGGTCCCGCACGCGACGGCGCAGCGCGTGATCGTGCCGGAGCTCGTCGGCGAGGACGAGGGCCGCGTGGGGGAGACGCAGTCGCTGCTCCAGGCGGGTATCGCGTTCTCAGGCGTCTTGGGACCGGCGCTCGGCGGCGTCCTGATCGCCGTCCTGGGAGAGACGAACGTCCTCTACCTCGATGCGGCGAGCTACGCGATCGCGTTCGGGCTGGTCGGGCTCTTCGTCCGCCCGCGCTACGCGCCGCACGAGGGATCGGAGGAGTCGCGCGGCGTCATGGACGGCGTTCGCTTCCTGCTCCGCGACCGGTTGCTCCGCACGTGGATGCTCTCGATCACGGGGATCAACGTCGTCTGGAGCGCGCTCGCCGTGACCTTCCCGGTGCTCGTGCTCGAGCGGTACGGCGATCGCCCCCAGATTCTCGGCTGGATCTTCGGCGGGTTCGGCGTCGGCCAGGTCGTCGGCGCGGTGCTCTCGTACAGGGTCATCGGGCGCGCCGACCGGCTCCTGCTCGCCACGACCGCGGGTGTCGGGCAGACGGCCGCGCTCTGGTTCCTGCTGCCGGACCTGCCGTGGCCTGTGCTCGCAGCAACGACGGCCGTGACGGGCGCGTTCTTCCCGTTCCTGAACTCCGTCGTGATCACGACGCGGACGATGCGGACGCCGCCGCACCTCCGCCCGACCGTTCACACCGCCGCCGTGACGGTCGCGCTGATGCTCGCCCCGATCGGCGCCCTCGCCGCCGGCCCGGCCCTGAGCGCTTTCGGCCTCGACCCGGTGCTCGCGGCCGTCCTCGCAGCGAACACGGTGTTCGGCGTGGCGTTCGCCTGGGCGGGGCTGCGGGAGCGTGCGTCACCGGCTGAAGAATCCCGGCTTGTTGTGGATCGTGAAGACGAACCGGCCCGTGCCAGCGTTGCCGCGAGTGTCGGTCGCCGTGGCGACTAGCACGTAGATGTCGTCCGGGAGCCGCTTCGTGTCGAACGAGCCGGTCAGACGGAACAGGTAGACACCGGGTTGCCGCCACATCTTGTGGCCCGCGAAGTTCGCGGTGTTCTGCCGCGTCCCCCGCACGTACGTCTGCCAGAACGGGGCGGTCGGCAGCCGCTCACGGGCATCGAAGGCCTCGTGTTCGGCGACGACGACCTTGCCGTCCTTGGTGCGCTCGATCCGCCACGTGAGCCGCGCAGGGACAACCGGCAAGCCGCTCCACCGGCCGGGCACCGCCATCGCGGGCGTGTCGGTAGCGGAGACGACGAGCTGAATCTGTCCGTGCGCGAACTCGGGGAGGACGTCGCGACCGTTTCGTGCGTCCAGATACGTCGCGCTTCCGACGGCGGGCGCGGTGTGGTCTTCGAACGGCGTCAGACGCCCAGATGCCAGGGGGTTGACCGGATGGCCTCCCTCGAGCTCGGTCAGGTGAACGTGTTCGTACTCGCCCGGCCTGATGCGGCCCAGCACGCTCTCGAAGGCGGTGACGCGCTGTCCCTCGCGGACGGATGGAACGATGTGCCAGTACTCGAATGCGTCGCCGGCGTCGGACGTCACGACGACCGTTTCGCGGCTCCGCAGATGGACGACGCCCGATCGCACGGGGTAGACCGCGGTGCCTGCCGGCGCCGAGATGTCGACGCCCTGGTGATACGAGAACTCGCCGGGGCCGTGGAGCCCGACCCGCGTCGGCGGGCCGACGAAGCTCGTGCGCGGGTCGGCGAAGACGCCACGCACCGGGTGCTGCCGGTCGAAGGGCTTGATCGGCCAGCCGTAGCCGCCGCTCGTCGAGGTCGAGGAGCGCTGCGTTCCGGCGGCGACGGCGGCGGTGCAAGCCGCACCTGCGATGGAGACGAGCGCGAGAAACACGATGGTGCGGCGCCGTGCGCCGCGACGGGGGGTGTGGGAGTTGGTAGCCATGCGGCCACGCTCGAATCCGGTCCAAACCGCTCCCTCAGCGGGTCCCAACCGACCGCCAATGGCCGCTCGCGGTCGCTCACACGTCGCT
>DASTHC010000043.1:0-13120 GCA_035718485.1 Gaiellaceae bacterium | reverse complement strand
GGGGGCGCCCTGGCGCCTCCGCGAACCGGGAAGTGTAGCCTCGGCCGGAGAGGCTCGTCAACACCCGGACACGCTACGATTTCCCGCTCTATGCAGGTGAATCTTCACGAATCCTGGCGCATCGCCGACGTCGAGATCCCGACACGGCTCGTGCTCGCCCCCATGGCGGGCGTCAGCGTCCAGGCGTTCCGGCGCCAGGGCCGTCGCCACGGAGCAGGTCTCGTCTGCTCCGAGATGGTCAGCTGCGCCGGGCTCCACCACGGGAACGAGCGGACACTCGGCTATCTTCGGATCGCGAGGGACGAGCACCCGCTCGCCGTGCAGATCTTCGGGTCCGAGCCCGCGCTGATGGAGGAGGCGGCTCGGATGGTCGCCGCGGCGGGCGCCGACATCGTGGACATCAACTTCGGCTGCCCGGTGCGCAAGGTGACGAAGACCGGTGCTGGCGCGACGCTGCTCGACGATCCCGACCGCGCATGCCGCATCGTCGAGGCGGTCGCGAACGCGGTCGACCTCCCGGTGAGCGTGAAGATGCGTCGCGGGCTCGAGGACGGCTCGCGCGCCTGCCTCGAGGTCGGGCCGCGCCTCGTCGAGGCGGGCGCCGCGACGCTGACGCTCCACCCGCGGTCGGCGAAGCAGATGTACACCGGCAACGCCGACCACTCGCTGACGGCGGAGCTGGTCGAGCTCGTCGACGTCCCCGTGATCGCCTCGGGCGACGTCACCTCGCGCGCCCGTGCGCAGACGGTGCTCGCGACGACGGGAGCGAGCGCGGTGATGGTCGGCCGCGCCGCGCAGGGCAACCCGTGGGTGCTACGCGAGATCATGGAAGAGAACGCCCCCGAACCGTCGCGCGAGGAGGTGATCGCCGAGCTTGTGCTCTTCATGCGCGAGACGGTGCGTGAGCTCGGCGAGCGGAAGGCGCCCCGGTTCCTGAAGAAATTCTACGGCTGGTATCTCGGCCGCGGGCGCTTCCCGCGCGCGTTCAAGGCCGAGCTCACACAGATCGACGACCTCGACCAGGTCGAGCGGCGGCTGTTCGCTGCGGCTCCCGGCGCACGGTTCGTGCTCGCGCGGCTCGAGGAGGAGCAGCCGAGCGGCGACGAGGTCACGCTCGACCTCCCGATCTCCGTCTACGGAGGCGGTTAGCGGTTCGCCCACGACGGGAATCCCTCGTCCGAGAACCACGACAAGGGGGTTCCTGTGAGCATCTTCGATCGGACGCGTACCGATCGGACGACGACCGAGCCGGCTGTCGAGACGCCGGCCGAAGAGGCGGACCGCGAGGCCTACGACGCCGACCGCGTCGAGGCGCGCGAGCGCGAGACCGTCGTCGCGGATCGTCCGATCAGTCCCATCGCCGCCGCGCGCGAGCGCTTCGGCGGCATCGACCTGCCCGCCAGCCTCGTCGGCATGCTGACCGGCCTCGCGATGGTCGTGCTGCTCGGCGGCCTCGTCGGCGCAGCGGTCGGCGCGATCGGCTACCAGACCGGTCTCCGCGGAGACAACGTCGACGACATCTCGACCGCCAGCCTCGTCGGTGGTCTCGTCGTCCTCTTCGTTTCGTACGTGATCGGCGGCTGGGCCGCGGGACGCATCGCCCGCTACGACGGTGCGCGGAACGGCGTGATGGCGGCGGTCTGGACGATCGTCCTCGCCGGGGCGCTGTCGGCGCTCGCCGCGTGGTTCGGGGACAAGTACGACGTGTTCTCGAACGTCGAGCTGCCGCAGTGGTTCAACCGCGACGCGTTCACGACGACGGCGCTCGTCAGCGGCGTGGCGGCAATCGCCGCGATGCTCGTTGGCGGGGCGCTCGGCGGCCTGTGGGGCACGCGGTACCACCGTCGTGCGGACCAGACGCTCCTCGATGCGCGCGAGCTGCGCGAGGTCGAGGTGCCCTAGGAAGCGTTCCGCGAGTAGACGAGCCGAAGGCCCTCGAGCGTGAGGAACGGATCCAACCGCTGGAGGGTTCGCGAGTGCGGCGCGACGAGCTCTGCGAGCCCACCCGTAGCGATCGTCGGCGCTGCGACGCCGAGCTCGTCGCGGATCCGCGTGACGATCTCGTCGACCTGGCCTGCGAACCCGTAGACGAGCCCGGACTGCAGCGCCGTCTGCGTCGTCTTCCCGATCACCGTCGGCGGCGGCGTGAAGTCGACGCGGAAGAGCCGCGAGGCGCGGGCGAAGAGCGCGTCCATCGAGATCTCGATCCCGGGCGCGAGGACGCCGCCGACGTACTCGCCCTCCGGCGAGACGACGTCGAAGTTCGTCGACGTGCCGAAGTCGACGACGATCGCCGGCGCGCCGTAGCGCTCCTTTGCGGCGACCGCGTTCGCGATCCGGTCGGGCCCGATCTCGCGCGGGTCGTCGTAGCGGAGCGCGATCCCCGTGCTGACGCCGGGACCCATCACGAGCGTCGGGAGCCCGGCCCGCTCGGCGAACCCCTCGTACTCGCGCACGAGCGGAGGGACGGTCGACGAGAGGCAGACGCCGTCGACGACGTCGAGGTCGAGGAGGCCCGCGATCAGCACGTAGAGCTCGTCCGCCGTGCGGCGGCGCTCGGTGGCGACGCGGTAGCGCTCCGCGAGCCGGTCGTCGTCGAACACGCCGTAGACCGTCTGCGTGTTGCCGACGTCGACGGCTAGGAGCACTTACTCCGTGTCGTCCGAGGAGAGCGTCTCGCGCATGCGCTCGGCGAGCGCATCGGCCGAGAGCGCCGGGTCGTCCTCGCCCCGGAGCTCCTCGACGGAGACGTCGCCGGAGGTGTAGACCTCGGCGCGCGGGATCATCCGCGTCGGGCGGTTCTTGTCCCAGACCCAGACGTCCTCCATCCGCAGGTGGAAGAACGGGTAGCTCGCCTGCGGCACGTACTGGAGGTCGAGCTTGTTGCAGAGGTACGTCGCGTCCTGCGTGAGCACGCAGTACCGGAAGAGGCCGAAAACGGCCGAGTACTCCTTCTTCAGCCGGAGCTCGGCGTCGGCCTCGAATTCGTCGAGTTCGTCGAGGTGGGACATCTATCCGGATTCTAGATTTCGGCGCAAGCTCTCCAGCGGGCCTACCCCGGGGACGGCGAGGTCCGGGTCGAGCTCGGCGAGTGGATCGAGCACGAACTGCCGCTCGTGGAGCCGCGGATGGGGCACGGTCAGCCCCGGTTCGTCGAGTCGCTCGTCGCCGAAGAGCAGAAGATCGAGGTCGATCGTCCGCGGGCCGTACCGGGGCCCGTCGCGCGTTCGGCCGAGCTCGCGCTCGACCGCGAGCAGCGCGTCGAGCAGGCCCCGGGCATCCAGGTCCGTCTCGACCGCCGCCGCCGCGTTGAGGAAGCGCGGCTGGTCGAGGTAGCCCACGGGTTCCGTTTCGACGAAGGACGAGACGGCGACCACGCGGACACCGGGTGCGGCGTCGAGCGCCGCGAGCGCGGCGCGCATCGTCGCTTCCCGGTCGCCGAGGTTCGCGCCGACCCCGATGTACGCCAGCTGCACTCACCCGACGTTAACGCCCTGGAGTAGCCTGCGTTTCCTTGATCAGAGCGGTCGGTGCCCTGGGCTTGGCCGCGCTCGTCGCGGCGCCCGGCGCGCTCGCCTCGCGCGCAGCGTCTGCGTCCGCCGCCGCTCCCGGCCTCCTGTCGGTTCGGACGCGCGACATGGCGCTCGTCCAGCTCGACCGAGGGGCTGCGCCGCCGAGGGGCGGCTCGCTCCTCTCGCGCCCGCTGCGGATCTGGCGAGTCCCGGGCCGCCTCCTCCCCGCGCTCGTCGCTCGCGGCGGTGTGCAGGTCGTGGAGCGCGACCGGACCGCGCACCTGGACGTCGAGCCGCTCCAGTCCACGGAGTACTGGCGGCCGCTCCTCGGCGCCGACTTCGCCGTCCCAGCCGGCCCGGGCAAGCCGATCACCGTCCTCGACACCGGCATCGACCAGTCGCACCCCGAGTTCGCGGGCAGGCCGAACACGACGATCCTCGGCCCGCAGAGCCTCGCCGACTCCGGCGACGACTTCCACGGCACGGCCGTCTCGTCGGTCGCGGCCGCACCGGAGAACGGCGTCGGGCTCCTCGGCGTCTACCCGCAGGCCGTCCTCCGGTCGGTCGACGTCCGGCAGCTGCGCACGTCGGACGTGATCCGGGGACTGTCGGCCGCGATCGAGGCCGGCCCGAGCGTGATCAACATGAGCTTCGGCGTCCCGACGAGCCAGCTGTTGATGGATACGGTCGCCGTCGCGTTCCGAACCGGCTCGATCCTCGTCGCCGCCGCGGGGAACGAGCGCCAGCAGGGAGCGCCGATCGCCGCGCCGGCAAACCTGAACCACGTGCTGACGATCGCGGCCACCGACCCGCTGAACCGGGTCGCGAGCTTCTCGTCGGCCTCGCTGCAGGTCGACCTCGCCGCGCCGGGCGTCGACATCCCGGCGGCGATCCCGCTCGCGTTCAACGCAACCGGCTACGCAACCGTCGACGGCACGAGCTTCTCCGCGCCGATCGTGACGGGCGCGACCGCCTGGGTCTGGACGGCGCGGCCGCAGCTCGACAACACGCAGGTCTTCGACCTGATGCGCTACTCGGCGATCGACCTCGGGCCTGCGGGCTTCGACCGCGACACCGGCTTCGGTTTGCTGAGCATTCCCGCAGCACTCGCGACGCCCGCGCCGCCGAGTGACGGCCAGGAGCCGAACGACGACATCCGGGAGATCAAGCCGAACGGGCTCTTCCGGCTCCCGACCACGCCGATCACTTCGCCGACGCAACCGCGCGCCACGCTGCGGGCGCGCCTCGACCTGACAGAGGACCCGGAGGACGTGTACCGCCTCTACGTCCCGCCGGGACGAGTCGTGCACGTGACGGTGACGCCTGACACCGACGTCGACGTGGACCTCTGGAAGCCGACGGCGACAACCGTCTTCGCCCGAGGCAGCGCGCGCACGCGGAACCTCTTCGCGACGAGCGGCCGCCGGGGCCGGACGCCGGAGAGGGTCTCGGCGCGGAACCGGACGAAGCGCGGCTTCTACGCGTACCTCGACGTCTACCTGCCACGGAACGGGCCGCTCGACGCGGTCTACACGGTCAGCGCCTCGACCGCTCGACGGTGACGGCCGCGAACTCGACCGGCGGATCGAGCACGACGTCCGGTTTTCGGACGCGAACGCGCGCGCTCTCGATCGGGAAGCGCGCGAGCAGCTCGTCGGCGACGGCTGTCGCGAGCGCCTCGAGGAGCTGGAACGCATGGGCGTCCGAGACCTCGCGCACTGCGCTGACGACCTCGCGGTAGTCGACGGCGTCGGCGAGCTTGTCGGACATCGCGTCGTCCGGCACGTCGAGCCAGAGGTCGAAGAGGAAGCGCTGTCCGCGTTCGCGCTCGTCCGGCAGGACACCGTGGTAGCCGTGGAGCTCGATCCCCTCCAGCTCGATCTGCATCACGCGACGACGGCCCGCGCGACCGTCAGCGCCTCGACGTGCTCGCGGACGTCGTGGACGCGCAGGATCGTCGCGCCGCGCTCATACGCCGTGACCGCCGCGGCGAGACTCGCGGAGAGCGGGCCGGTCGTCGCGTCGGGATCGCCCAGGAGCCGCCCGAGCGAGCGCTTGCGCGAGAAACCGATCACGACCGGGCGGCCGAGCGACGTCAGGACGTCGAGGCGGCGGAGCAGCTCGAAGTTGTGCTCGACGGTCTTGCCAAAGCCGATCCCCGGGTCGAGGCAGATCCGCCGCTCGTCGACTCCCTGCGAGACCGCGAACCGCATGCGCTCCTCGAGGAAGGCCGCCACCTCCGACGCGACGTCGTCGTAGCGCGGGTCGAGCTGCATCGTCCGCGGCTCGCCCTGCATGTGCATCAGGCACAGGTACGCCCCGGCGTCGGCGACGACCGCGGCGAGCTCCGCGTCGCCGCGAAGGGCAGTCACGTCGTTCACCAGCTCGGCGCCGAGCTCGAGCGCACGTCGCGCGACCTCCGCCTTGGCGGTGTCGATCGAGACCGGGAGCTCGCCGGCCACTGCCTCGAGCACCGGCACGACGCGCCGTAGCTCGTCGTCGACGGAGACGCCGTCGGAGCCCGGCCGCGTCGACTCGCCGCCGACGTCGACGATCGCCGCGCCTTCCTCGACCATCCGCCGCGCAGCCGCGATCGCGTCCTCTGCGCGCTCGTGCACGCCGCCGTCCGAGAACGAGTCGGGCGTGACGTTCACGACGCCCATCACCGACGGCCGCGGGAAGCGTGCTTCGATCGGCGGGCGCGTGGACATGTCGGCAAGAGTGTGACGGTGGACGAGGGAGAGCGTCAGCGCAGGGACGCGGCCAAACGCTACGTCTGGCGGCTCGTCGTGCGCGAGCGACGAGGCGTGCTGGGCGCGATCGCCGGCGGGCTCGTCTGGCAGGCGGCCGCGGTCACGACGCCCCTCGTCGTCGAGCGCGCGATCGACCAGGGGATCCTGCCGGAGGATCGCCGCGCGCTGCTCTTCTGGTGCGGCGCCCTCGTCGGGCTCGGCTTCCTCGAGGCTGCGGCCGGCGGGGTCAGGCACTTCTTCGCGATCCGGAACCGCGCGCACGCCGACGCCGCCGTGCGCGATGCGCTCTTCACGCGGGCGCTCGAGCTCGACGCGCGCTTCCACGACCGCGTCGGCGCCGGTGAGCTGATGAGCCGTGCGTCGAACGACGCCGAGCTCGTCGCGAGGCTCCTGGACGCCGCCGGCCACACCGTCGCGTACATGGTCTCGGTGGTGGCCGTCGCGGTGATCCTGCTCACGATCGACGCCCCGCTCGCGCTGATCGTCCTGTTGCCGCTGCCACTCGTGTCGATCGGGTTCTGGCGCTACTCGCGGCGCTACGGCGACCGGACACGGCGCCTGCAGGAGGAGCTCGGGGCGACGACCGCGCTCGCAGAGGAGACGGTCTCGGGAATCCGCGTCGCGAAGGGGCTCGGCGCGGGCGATGCGCTGAACGCGCGCTTCCGCACCGCGAGCGACCGGGTCGTGTCGCGCGCGCTCGACGTCGCCGCCGTCGATGCGGTCTTCCTTCCGGCACTCGAGGCGTTACCGCTCCTCGGGATCCTCGCGACGCTCTGGTTCGGGTCGCATCGCGTGCTCGACGGCCAGATGACGCTCGGCCAGCTGACCGCGTTCACGCTCTACCTCTCGATCCTCGTCTGGCCGCTGCGGACGCTCGGGCAACGCGTCCAGACGCTCCAGCAGGCGATCGCCGCGGCGACCCGCATCACCGAGGTGCTCGAGTCGCAGCCCGCGGTCGTCGAGGCGCGGGATCCGAAGCGGTTGCCGCGCGGGCGGGCGCTCGAAGTGCGGTTCGAGGACGTCTCGTTCGGCTACGAGCGCGGCCGGCCCGTGCTCGACGGCTTCACGCTCGACATGCCGCCGGGGACGTCGGTCGCGCTCGTCGGCGGGACCGGCTCCGGCAAGACCACGGCCGCTGCGCTCCTTGCGCGGTTCTACGACCCGCAGTTCGGCCGCGTGCTCGTCGACGGCGTGGATGTCCGCGAGCTCCGCGTTGAAGACCTCCGCCACGCGGTCGGGATCGTCTTCGAGGACACGTTCCTCTTCTCCGACACGGTGGGCGCAAACATCGGCTTCGCCCGTCCCGACGCCTCGCCCGAGGAGATCGCCGAGGCGGCGCAGCTCGCGGGCGCCGAGGAGTTCGTCGCGGGCCTGCCCGAGGGGTACGACACCGTGCTCGGCGAGCGCGGCTACTCGCTCTCGGGCGGCCAGCGGCAGAGGCTCGCGATCGCCCGGGCGATCCTCGCCGACCCGGCCGTCCTGATCCTCGACGACGCGACGTCGGCGATCGACGCGTCGAAGGAGCACGAGATCCGCGCCGCACTGTCGACGGTGATGGAGGGACGGACGACGCTCGTGATCGCGCACCGCGCGGCGACGATCGCGCTCGCCGACCGCGTCGTCGTGCTCGAGGCGGGCTCCGTCGCGGAGCAGGGCACGCATGCCGAGCTCCTTCGGCGCTCGACGCGCTACCGCCGGCTGCTCGCCCTGGAGGCGGCGTGAAGACGCCCGTGCTCGCCCGCACGTGGGTCTACCTGCGCCCGTACCGCGGGCTGATCGCGCTGGCCGCGCTCGGAATCGTCGGCTCGACGCTCGTCACGGTCGCCGGACCGTTCCTGTTCAAGTACGCGATCGACGAGGGGATCGAGGGTGGGAACGAGTCGGCGATCACGATCGCGACGCTCGCGTACCTCGCGCTCGTGCTGTTGCGTCCGCTGCTCGAGCGGCTCGTCGTCGTCTGCTCCGCTCGCGCCGGCGAGCGCTTCCTCGGCTCGCTCCGCGTTGCCGCCTACGAGCACCTGCAGCGGCTCTCGATGCCGTTCTTCGAGAGCGAGCGCGCCGGCGTGCTCGTCGCGCGGCTGACGTCCGACGTCCAGACGCTGACAACGTTCACGCGCCAGGTGCTGATCGAGGTGATCGGGAGCCTGCTGCTGCTCACCATCACCGCGCTCGCGATCGTGATCCTCTCGCCCTTGCTCGCGCTCGTCACGCTCGTGTCGTTCCCGCTCCTCTTCTTCTCGGCGCTCTCGTACCAGCGGCGTTCGCACCCGTCGTACCTCTCGCTGCGCGAGCGCGTCGCCGACACGATGTCGTCGCTGCAGGAAGGGCTCACGGGTGTGCGCGTCGTCAAGGCGTACCGGCGTGAGGGCGAGCAGTTCGCGCGCTACCGGCGGCGGTCGCGCGAGCAGGTGCGCGCGTGGCGGCGCATCTCGTACGTCAACATCTCGTTCTTCTCCGCGATCGCGTTCGCGCAGGCGCTGTCGACCGCGGCCGTCGTGCTCGTCGGCGGCTGGCTCTACTGGCGCGGCGACACGACGATCGGCACGGTCGTCGCGGTCGCGCTCTACCTCGTCTCGCTCTTCGACCCGATCGGGCGGCTCGGCGACTGGCTCTCGCAGTTCCAGTCGGGGCGGGCGGCGCTGACGAAGATCGTCGCACTGCTCGACACGCCCGTCACGGTCGTCGGGGGCGACGCCGAGCTACCCGACGCCGGCGCCCTTCGCGTCGAGCGCGTCTCGTTCGCGTACGGCACCGGGCTTGACGTGCTGCACGACGTCTCGCTGACGGTCCGCCCGGGCGAGCACCTCGCGCTCGTCGGGCCGACGGGCGCGGGCAAGTCCACGCTCGCGAAGCTCCTCACGCGCCAGTACGACCCGACCGACGGCGTCGTCCGCTTCGCCCGCGGGGACCTCCGCGAGGCGAGGCTCGAGTCGCTGCGCAGCCGGATCGTCTTCCTGCCGCAGGAGGGCCACCTGTTCTCCGGCACGCTCGCCGACAACGTCCGGCTGGCGAAGCCGGACGCGCCCGACGACGACGTGCGTCGAGCGTTGCGGAGCATCGGCGCCCTGGCACGGTTCGAGGCGCTGCCGGATGGCCTCGAGACGGACGTCCGCACACGCGGCGTTCGCCTCTCCGCAGGCGAGCGTCAGCTCGTCGGTCTCGCCCGCGTCGCGCTCGCCGACCCTGCG
Organism: Gaiellaceae bacterium; assembly: GCA_035718485.1. Taxonomy (GTDB): domain Bacteria; phylum Actinomycetota; class Thermoleophilia; order Gaiellales; family Gaiellaceae; genus JACCTU01. The sequence continues at coordinate 3,667 of DASTHC010000043.1, read as the reverse complement.
GTGATCGTCCTCGACGAGGCGACGTCATCGCTGGATCCGGCGACCGAAGCGCTCGTCGAGCGGGCGCTCGCCGCCGTCTCGCATGGGCGCACGGTCGTCACGATCGCGCACCGGCTGTCGACCGCGGAGCGCGCCGACCGCGTCGCGGTGATCGACGGCGGGCGGCTCGTCGAGATCGCGAGCCACGACGAGCTCGTGGCCCAGGGCGAGCGCTACGCGGCGCTCTGGGCGAGCTGGGAGGCCGGGACCCGTGCCGCGTGAAGGGAAGCGCCCCGGTCGAGGGCGCTTCCCTTGCCTGCCCCGCTCCTAGACGTGAACGGCGTGCGAGCGGTCGCTGCGAAGCGCAGCGACGAACACCGCACACGCCGTCGCCAGGATCAGCCCGAGGCCGAAGCCGAGGGCGATGTCGCCGCGGTCGACGCCTTCCGAGCTCACTGCAGACGGGTTGACCTCGCTCTGCGGGAACCCCGCCGGCATCGCAACGCCCTCGTTGCGCTGGACGTACGCGCGGTACGCCCCTTCGACGTTTCCCGGCTCGAGCCGGCCGGCGTACAGCTCGGCCGGGCTCGTGATCGGGCTGAACGAGGGTGCCTCGATCATCGCGATCTCGGCCTCGACGTCCGGTGCGTACCCAGGAGGCATCTGGTTGCCGACCTGGGCCGACGCCGGCCCGGCGAGCACTGCCGCAACCGCGAACGAGAGCACGAACGCCCTGAGCGCCCGTCGCCAGCTCCTTCGAAACTTGCGCATTGCTCCTCCTTAGGTGTTGCAGGTACTCGACGAGGATCCGACGGCGCGCTAAGCGCCGCCCGAGGAGGCGGCTAAACGAGCACCAAACGCCAAGCGGCCCGCAGAAGCGGGCCGCTTCCCCTCGGAGGCTCTCCCTCCTTACGAGTGCGCCATGCGGGTCTGCTGGCGATCGCGGGTCATCGCGAGCGCGATCGCGCAGGCGGTTGCGAGGATCAGCCCGAGCCCGAAGCCGAGGGCGAGGTCGCCCCGGTCGAGGCCGTCGGAGCTCGCCGACACCGTCAGCCTCCCAACGGTCTTGGTCTGCGGCTGGAAGCCGTCGGGCTTGTCGCGGATGATCACCTGCTGGTCGCCCTGCAGCTGCGGCTGGAAGCCGTCCGGCTGCGCGACGCCCTGCTCGATCGGGTTGTACGCCCGAGCCAGGTTCGTCGGCGTGACGCCTGCCCTCGCGCCGCTGACGCCTGCGCTCGCGCCGCTGACCCCGGCGCTCTGCACGAGATTTGCGACGTAGTTGTCGCCGTCGGGGATGCCCGTCACGCTGCTCCGATTGGCGACGCTCGCCTTGAACGGGCCGAGGTCATCAGCCGTCGCGCCCCAGCTCAGGTACGGGATCTCGCTCGTGGGCTGAGCCTGCGTCGAGCTTCCAGGCTCGAGCTGGCCGGCATAGAGCTCGGCCGGGCTCGTGATCGCGCTGAACGACGGCGCCTGGATCATGGCCATCTCGGCTTCCAGGTCCGACGAATAGTGTCCGGGGGTGATGTCGGTGCCGACCCCGGCCGAGGCCGTTGTCGCGAAGATCGCGGCGGTGGCGAAGCCGAGCGCCAGCGCCTTGATGGCCTTCCGCTGATTCTTTCGGGTGCTGCGCATTGTGCTTCTCCTCCTTGGGGGGTCGTGCGAATGACAGGAGGATCCGTCGAGGGCCTAAAGCCGCCCCGCTGGACGGCCTAAACGACCGCTAAAACGAAGCGGCCCGCCGAAGCGGGCCGCTTCCCCTCGGAGGCCCTGCCCTCCTTACGAGTGCGCCATGCGGGTCTGCTGGCGATCGCGGGTCATCGCGAGCGCGATCGCGCAAGCGGTTGCGAGGATCAGCCCGAGGCCGAAGCCGAGGGCGAGATCGCCGCGGTCGAACCCGTCGGAGCTCGCCGACACCGTCGAGCTCTCGACCGTCTTCGTCTGCGGCTGGAACCCGTCAGGCCTGTCACGGATGATCACCGGCTGGTCGCCCTGCAGCTGCGGCTGGAAGCCGTCGGGCTGCTGGACGCCCCGGACGACCGTGTGGTACGCCCGCCCCAGGTTCCCCGGCGTGACGCCTTCGCCGGCCAGGATGCTCTGCTCAGGCTGGTGATACGACCGAGCCAGGTTCGTCGGCGTAACGCCTTCGTCGGAGAGGTTGACGCCGGAGCCGACGTAGCCGTCCGGCACGCCGTTCATGAAGACCGGGCCGCCGTCACGCGTGCTCTGGTTGGCCAGGCTCGCCGCGAACGGGCCGAGGTCGTCTGCCGTCGCGCCCCAGCTCAGGTACGAGATCTCGCTCGCGCTCTGGCTCACGGCCTCGCTGCGAACCTGCGCCGAAGCAGTTGTCGTGAAGATTGCGGCGGTGGCGAAGCCGAGCGCCAGCGCCTTGAGGGCCTTCCGCTGATTCTTCCGGGTGCTGCGCATTGTGCTTGCTCCTCCTTGGGGGGTCGTGCGAATGACCCGGAGGATCAGCCCGCGCGCTAAAGCCACGTTGGCGAACGGCCTAAGCGAGCGCTAAAACTGCTGTGTGGATTACGGCGTGCTCGGGCCCATCGAGGTTCGGAGCGGCGGCCGGACGATCGAGGTCGGCCGTGGGAAGCAGCGCGCCCTCCTCGCCGTCCTCGCGCTCAACACCGGCCGTGTCGTGCCAACCGAGCGGCTGATCGACGAGCTCTGGGGCGACAACCCGCCTGCGACGGCGACGACCGCGTTGCAGGTCTACGTCTCCAAGCTCCGCAAGTCGCTCGGCGAAGGCGCGATCGAGACGCGCGACCCGGGGTACGTCGTCCGGGGCGGGCTCGACGCGGACCGCTTCCAGGAGCTCGTCGCATCCGCCCGGCGCGCCGAGCCCGAGCAGGCAGCCGAGCTGCTCCGCGAGGCGCTCTCACTCTGGCGCGGCACGGCGCTGTGCGACGTCGACCTGCCGCTCGAGCGGGCACGGCTGGAGGAGCAGAAGCTCGCGGCAATCGAGCAGCGGATGGACGCCGACCTCAGTCGCGGCTGCTCGTCGGAGCTCGTCGGCGAGCTCGAGGCGCTCGTCGCCGAGCACCCGCTTCGCGAGCCGTTCCTCGCGCAGCTGATGCTCGCGCTCTACCGCGCCGGCCGTCAGGCCGAAGCGCTCGAGGCGTATCGGAACGCGCGTGGATACCTGATGGACGAGCTCGCGATCGATCCGAGCCCGCGCCTGCAGCAGCTCGAGCAGGCGATCCTCCGCCAGGACGACTCGCTGACTACCAGCCAGGACGAACGGACGCTGACCGCGACCGCGCTCTTCCTCGACCTCGGGATCCGCGGCGAGGTCGAGGCCGTCGCAGGGCGGGCGCTCACGATCGGTACCGAGGAGCTCGGACGGTCGGCCCTCCGCGTCGAGCGCGGGCTCGCCGACGCGCTGCTCGCGGTGTTCGTCGACGCCGACGAGGCGATCACGTCGGCCGAGCGCGCGCGGGAACGGCTCACCGCCGAGCTCGGAGACGCCGTGCGGCCGCGCGCGGGTCTCGCAACCGCCGACCTCACGCTCGCGGACCGCGTCGAGGGCGTGGCGGTCGTGCTCGCGGCGCGGCGTGTGCGAACGGCGAAGGAGGGCGAGATCGTCGCCGGCGAGCGAACGGCTGCGGCCGCGCAGGCGCACGCGTTCACGCGACGCGGCGACGGCTACGTGCTCAGTCAGCCCGCTTAGGAGGGCTCG
>DASTHC010000042.1:0-9800 GCA_035718485.1 Gaiellaceae bacterium | reverse complement strand
CTCGTCGAGGCCGCGAGCGGGACGACCCGCGACGTGCCCTACGACGTCGTCGTCGCGTGCGGTCGCTGCGGCGGCGACGGCGCCGAGCCGGGCACGGGAACCCGGGTCTGCGACGGGTGCGGCGGCACCGGACGGTTGCAGCAGGTGAGCCGAAGCGTCTTCGGCGAGTTCGTCCGCACACAGGCCTGCCCGCAGTGCGGGGGAGACGGGCAGGTCGTCGAGCAGCCGTGCGCCGACTGCAACGGGTCGGGACGCGCCGTCGAGCGGAAGAGCCTCGCGGTCGAGGTTCCCGCCGGCATCCATGACGGTCAGCGGATCCGCCTCTCCGGCGCCGGCCACGCCGGCAGCCTCGGCGGACCGGCGGGGGACGTCTACGTGCGTGTCCGCATCAAGCGCGACGAGCGGTTCGTCCGCGAGGGCGACGACGTGTACTCGACGATCGATCTCACGATCACCGAGGCCGCGCTCGGAGCGACGCGCACGATCGAGACGCTCGAGGGCGAGGTCGCGATCACGTTCGACGCCGGTACGCAGCCGGGCGAGATCCGCGTGCTCAACGGCCGCGGGATGCCCGTCCTGCAGGGCTTCGGCCGGGGCGCGCACCGGGTGCTCGTGAACGTCGTCGTGCCCCGGCACCTGAACGACGAGCAGCGCAGCCTGCTCGAGGAGTTCGGCCGCATGACGGGTGACGAGAACTACCGCCCCGACGAGGGCTTCTTCGAGAAGCTGAAGAGCGCCTTCCGCTGAGCGGTCTCCGCCGAGTCGCGGTGCGCGTCCCGCTCGAGCGGGCGGAGGAGGCGCGCGCGCTGATGCTCGAGCTCGCGCCGGAGGGCTTCGAGGAGCGCGAGCGGGGATCGGAGCTCGAGCTCGCCGCGTACACGGACGGGCTGGGCGGCTCCCGCATTGCGCGCGCGTTCGGCGCGGCGCAGGAGGACGACGTCCGGTCGGACTGGTCCGAGCGCTGGCGCATGTTCCACCGTCCCGCGCGCGCCGGTCCCTTCTGGATCGGCCCGTCCTGGGAGGGCGCGCCCGACGACGCGATCGCGATCGTCATCGACCCGGGGCTCGCGTTCGGGACCGGCGCGCACGCGACGACGCGGCTCTGCCTCGAGCTGCTCGCAGAGGTGCCGGTCGGCAGCCTGCTCGACGCGGGGTGCGGCTCCGGCGTGCTCTCGGTGGGCGGCGCCAAGCTCGGTTTCGCCCCCGTGCACGCGGTCGACGACGATCCGTTCGCGATCGAGACCGCGCGAGCGAACGCAGCGGCGAACGACGTCGAGCTCGATGCCGCACGGCTCGACGTCACGCGGGATGTCCTGCCCGAAGCGGACGTGACCGTCGCGAACATCGCACTCGCGACCGTCGAGTCGCTGGCGCAGCGTCTGCGCAGCCGCGACCTCGTGGCCTCCGGCTACCTCGAGGGTGACGCGCCGGGGCTCGAAGCCTGGACGCACGTCGAGCGACGAACGCTCGACGGCTGGGCGGCGGACCGCTTCACCCGCCGCGCGTAGGGGTTGCATACGATCAGCGCCGTGGCGACGTTCAGCGTCCGCTTTCTCGGCTGCAAGGTGTCGCACACCGACGCGCAGGAGGTGCGCGAACGGCTGCTCCGCGACGGCCACCGCGAGGTCGATGCAGGCGGCGACGTCGCGGTCGTCAACACGTGCTGCGTCACGAACGAGGCGGTCGCGAAGTCCCGCAAGGAGGCCGGGCGCGCCGCGCGGACGCACGCGCGCGTCTACCTCACCGGCTGCGGCGCGAACCTCGCGAGCGACGCGTTCGACGGCTTGCCGGCGAACGTGGTGGTCGTCGCACGTCCCAGCGAGGAGACGCCCGACGTCGTCGCCGGCGACGTCGGTGCGATCGGCTGCGTCCAGGCGGACGCACGGCTCGACCGGATCCGCGCCTTCGTCAAGATCCAGGACGGCTGCAGCTTCTCGTGCAACTTCTGCGTCGTCCCGCTCGTCCGGGGCCGAAGCCGCAGTCGCAGCGCCGACGCCGTGCTCCGCGAGATCCGCCTGCGGGTCGGGCAGGGACACCGCGAGGTCGTGCTGACCGGAATCAACCTCGGCTGCTACCGCGATCGCGACGCGGGCTACGACCTCGCGCGGCTCGTCCGGGAGGCCGGAGTGACGCCGGGTCTATCGCGCCTTCGCCTGTCGTCCATCGAGGTGAACCATGTCGACGAGCGCCTCGAGCGCGCACTGCGCGAGACGCCGACTGTCGCGCACCACCTCCACGTCCCCCTGCAGTCAGGAGACGACGCGGTCCTGCGCGCGATGGCGAGGCGCTACACGGCCGGCACGTACTTGCGCCGGCTCGAGCGCTTCGCCGACTTCAACCTCACCACGGACGTGATCGTCGGCTTTCTGACCGAGGACGACGCGGCGTTCGCGAACACGCTGCGCGTCGTGCGCGACGCCGGCATCACGAAGGTGCACGTCTTCCCGTACTCGCCTCGTCCGGGCACGACGACTGCAGCGCTCGACCCCGTTCCGCCGCAGGTGAAGAAGGAGCGAGGCGCGCGGTTGCGCGACGCGTCGCGAGCGGCGCTCGCGGCGCACTGGCGCTCGAAGGTCGGCTCTGACGACACGGTCCTCGTCGACCGGCCCGGCCGAGGGTACGGCGACGACTACTCCCCGTGGCTCGTCGACGCGCCGGTCGGCTCGCTCGTCCGCGTTCGCGCCGCCACGACGACCGACGAGGGGATCCTCGCTGCCTGACGACTGCCTCTTCTGCCGGCTGTACCGCGAGGGAGACCACGTCCGCAGCGCCGACGGGTTCGTCGCGATCCGCGACATCGCGCCGAAGGCGCCGACGCATCTCCTCGTGATCCCCGAGCGGCACATCGACACGTTCCGCGAGATCCACGAGCTCGAGCCCGACGAGGCGAAGCGGCTGCTCGAGTTCGTGGCGGACACGGCTCGCGAGGCCGGTCTCGAGGACTACCGCGTGGTCGTGAACGTCGGCCCCGGCGCCGGCCAGACGGTCTTCCACCTGCACTGGCACATTCTCGGAGGTCGTCAGATGGGGGAAGATCTGTGAGCTTGATCGCGCGGATCGAAGACGAGTTGAAGGAGGCGACCCTTGCCCGGGAGGCCGAACGGCGCGACACGCTGCGCCTGATCCTGAGCGCGCTCCGCGGCGCCGAGAAGGAATTGCAGCGGCCGCTCAAGGACGACGAGGAGCTGCAGGTCCTCCAGCGCGAGCGCAAGCGCCGCACCGAAGCGGCCGAGGCGTTCCGCGCGGGCGGCCGCGAGGAGCAGGCCGCGGCGGAGGAGCGCGAGCTCGCGATCCTCGAGGAGTTCATGCCGACGCCGCTCTCCGAGGACGAGATCGAGGAGATTGTCGACGACGTGATCGCCGAGGTCGGCGCGACGAGCATGCGAGACCTCGGCCGCGTGATGGCGGACGTCATGCCGCAGGTCGCCGGCCGTGCCGACGGCTCGACGGTGAGCCAGCTCGTCCGAGAAAAGCTGGCCTAAGCCGCTCCCCACCCCTTGGGGTGGGGTCGTGGGCCACCCGCCTCCCTGGCGTCGAGGCTACCCGTGTAAGACGCACGCAACCGTCACGGCTTCGTGCCAAGTTGTGCCGATTTGTCCCCGCCTACACTGGAGACGTGCAGGAGACCCTGTCCATCTCGAACGACGTCGCAGCCGAGCTCGCAGGCGTCGGCGACGGCGTGCTCGACTCGCTCCGCGACCGGCTGCGCTGCACGATCCGGCTCCGCGGTAACCAGCTGACGCTCGAGGGCGAGGACGAGAAGGTCGCGGAAGCGCGGGCGGTCGTCGACGAACTCGTCGAGCTCGTCGAGGGCGGTCACGAGATCGGCCCCTCGACGGTCGACGCGGTCCTCGGCGCGCTCGACCAAGCCGCCGACATCCGCGACGTCTTCGACGACGTGGTCTGGCGCCACCGCGGGAAGAAGATCGCGCCGAAGACCGTGACGCAGAAGCAGTACGTCGACGCGATTCGCAACTGCACCGTCAGCTTCGGCATCGGCCCGGCGGGCACGGGCAAGACGTACCTCGCGATCGCGCTCGCGGTCGCCGCGCTGTCGGAGCGGCAGGTCGGCCGGATCATCCTCACCCGGCCGGCGGTCGAGGCCGGCGAGCGCCTCGGCTTCCTCCCGGGCGACATGCTCGCGAAGGTCGACCCCTACATGCGCCCGCTCTTCGACGCGCTCTACGACACGATGGATCCCGAGAAGCTGAACGCGTACATGGAGCGCGGTACGATCGAGGTTGCGCCGCTCGCGTTCATGCGCGGCCGGACGCTGAACGACTCGTTCGTGATCCTCGACGAGGCGCAGAACACGAGCCCCGAGCAGATGCAGATGTTCCTTACGCGCCTCGGCTTCGGCTCGAAGATGGTCGTGACCGGCGACGTCACGCAGATCGACCTCCCGCGCGAGCAGGCATCCGGGCTGATCCACGTGCAGCGCATCCTCGAGCCGGTCGACGACGTCGGCTTCGTCCAGTTCACGCACAAGGACGTGGTCCGCCACAAGCTCGTCCAGCGGATCGTCGAGGCGTACAAGCGCCACGCCGAGGAGACGGGCACCCAGCGCAGTCGTTGATGGTCGCGGTGGAGATCGACAACCGAAGCGGTCGCGAGGTCGACGAGGCCGGTGCGATCGAGCTCGCGCACCGCGTGCTCGATGCGGAAGGCATCGAGGACGGCGAGCTCGGGATCCACTTCGTCGAGCCGGATGAGATCCGCCGCCTGAAGCGCGACCACCTCGGCATCGACGAGGCCACCGACGCGCTCGCGTTCCCGATCGACTCGCGCGACGAAGTACCGGACGGCGTCCCGCGGCAGCTCGGCGACGCGATCGTCTGCCCGGACGTCGTGGGCGAGCAGTGGCAGGAGCCGCTCGTCCATGCGCTGCTTCACCTGCTCGGGCACGATCACGGGCCGGAAATGGAGGCGCGAGAGCGAATGCATCGCCAGTGAACGCGCCCCGGCTCCGTCCGCCCTCGCTCATCGAGAGCTTTAACTACGCGTTCCAGGGGATCATCCACGTCCTCCGCACGCAGCGGAACATGCGGATCCACTTCCTGTTCGCGATCGCGGTGCTGATCGCCGCGCTCGTGACGGGCGTCCGCAAGATCGAGCTCGTCGCGCTACTGCTCGCGATCGCGTTCGTCCTGATCGCTGAGATGATCAACACGGCGATCGAGAGCGCGATCGACGTCGCGACGACCTCGTTCGACCCGATGGCAAAGCTCGCGAAGGACATCGCGGCCGGCGCTGTGCTGATCGCGACCGTGACTGCCGTCGCCGTCGGCTACCTCATCTTCGTCGACCGCATCCGCGATCCGAGCCTGCGACTGCTCGATGGCCTTCGAGACGCGCCGTTCGAGCTGACGCTGATCGCGCTGGTCCTGACGATCTTCACCGTCATCTTCGCGAAGGCGTACACCGGACGCGGCACGCCGCTCCGGGGCGGGCTCCCGTCGGGCCACGCCGCCGTCGCGTTCGCCGGGTGGATGGCGGTCACGTACCTGCTGGGCAACGAGCGCTACTGGTTCCTCGTCTCGACCGTGACCTTCATCATGGCGTTGCTCGTGGCGCAGACCAGGATCGAAGCCGGTGTCCACTCGTTCTTCGAGGTCTTCCTCGGAGGCCTGCTCGGCGCGCTCGTGACCCTCGTCATCTTCCAGGTGTTCTGGGCATGACCGACGACGAGCTGCTCGCGCGCGCCGACGCGGTGGCCGCGAACGCCTACGCGCCGTACTCGAACTTCCACGTGGGCGCCGCGATCGTCACGCGCGACGGGCGTGTGTTCGAAGGCGTCAACGTCGAGAACGCTGCCTATCCGCTCGGCATCTGCGCGGAACGGACCGTGCTCTCGCGTGCGGCGACCGAGGGCGTTCGCCCGGGCGACGTCGAGACGATCGCGATCAACGCGTCGCCGTGCGGCGGTTGCCGGCAGTGGCTGCACGAGTGGAAGCTCGACCGGGTCGTCTACCGCCGCGCGAACGGCGACGTGGTGACGCACACGCCCGACGAGCTCCTCCCGGATTCCTTCGACCTGTGAAGAGCGGGTTCGTCGCCGTCGCGGGCCGCCCGAACGTCGGGAAGTCGACGCTCGTGAACGCGCTCGCGGGCGGCAAGGTCGCGATCGTCTCCGACAAGCCGCAGACGACGCGCCACCGCATCTTCGGGATCGCGAACGAACCCGACCAGCAGCTCGTCCTCGTCGACCTCCCCGGGTTTCAGCGTCCGCTCGACCCGATGACCGAGCGCATGCAGCGCACCGTGGACGAGTCGTTCGTCGACGTCGACGCAGTGCTCTTCGTGTTGTCCGCGCGCGAGCGCATCGGCGCCGGCGACCGTTTCATCGCCGATCGCGTCTTCAAGCTCGACGTCCCCGTCGTGATCGCGCTCAACAAGGTCGACCGGCTGAAGCCCGGCCACATCGCGACGCAGATGGCGACGGCGTCGCAGCTCGGGGAGTTCCACGCGCTCCATCCGGTCAGCGCGAAGACCGGCGACGGCATTCCTGAGCTCCGAGCCGAGCTGTTCGAGCTCCTACCGGAGGGGCCTGCCTACTTCCCGGCAGATCAGCGGACGAACCTGCCACTGGAGTTCGAGCTCGCCGAGCTGATCCGCGAGAAGGCGATCCAGCTGACACGGGACGAGCTGCCTCACGCGATCGGCGTCGAGATCGAGGAGCTCGGCGAGAAGGTCGTCCGAGCGGCGCTCTACGTCGAGACGGATTCGCAGAAGCAGATCGTCGTCGGCCGCGGAGGAACGATGGTCCGCGAGATCGGAGCCCGAGCTCGTCCGGAGATCGAGCTGCGGCTCGGCCATCCCGTGTACCTCGACCTGCACGTGAAGGTGCGGGACCGCTGGCGCCGCGACGAGTCGATGCTCGAGCGGCTCGGCCTGTAGACGAATCGGCACGGAATCGGCACGGCGGCCCCTCGACCGACGCAGCGCCGGCGCGTACGGTGTCCCCGGGTTTGCGGGTGGCAGGGCGCCAGTCCTGCCCCACCCGGGTGGGGGTGTGCATGTCGCTTCGGGTCAGCCGCGCGGCAGGTAGTACCGCCGCAGCCACCGGCTGAGGCCGTCGAGGCCTGGGAAGAGGACGCGCTCGGTCACGTTCGCCTGGTCGAGCTTGTCGCGCACCTCCCACTTGAGCTCGGCGGGAATGACGATCCGCCGCACGAGGTCACTGTGCTGCTCGCACCACTGGTCGAGCGACGCGCGGGCGGACGACATCAGCGAGAAGAGCGCGTACTGGTTGACGATCCGGTCGTCGAACGACGGTGGCTCGAGGAACAGCACGAAGTCGTCGTCCTCGGCGAGGTGGTCAAGCTCCGAGCGCCTTCGCGCCACGCGGTCGATCATCTCGGCGGTGAAGACGTTCGCCCCCTCGTCCCTGACGACCTCCTGGAGCGGCGCGGGCAGCAGTTCGTGCGCGCGGACGTAGTCGAGCGTCCAGACGACGCCGTCCTCGTTGTACCGATCGAGTGCCGACGTCGCGAAGTGCAGCGCGACGTACGGCGAGTGCGTCCAGTCGAGCAGGCGCGTCGGCAGCCCGTGGTGTCGCGCGAGCGCGAGCCAGTTCCACGTCGAGTCATACGGCACGTCGCTCCGTCGCGCGTAGCGGCGGAAACTCCGCAGCAGCGGCTCCTCCAACGCGTCCGGATCGCCGCCCAGCCGTTGCAGGCTCGTGTCGAGCCATTCGGCGGCCGAGGCGCGCCCGCGGTACGCCGCGTTCGAGCGATGCCGGCCGAGCTGCTCGCGCCACAGATCCTCGAAAAGGCGCTCGTTCAGCTCGGTCCAGCTCGCGACGCGGATCTCCTGCACGCCCGAGGGTGTTCCCGCGACGGGCTTCGCTAGACCCGGCGGCGCGGCGTGCAGCTTCGAGGCCGCTTCGCCCGTGGATGGCACTGACGCGGACGAGGGCGCCGCTTGGTCGCTCGTCGGTTCGGCCGCATGTGCGGGCGAACGATGACGGTCGACCCGGACGGCGGAGCTAGACTCGATTCATGGCCCAGGCACCCGCTCTGCCGCGGGGGTTCGAGCTCCCGCTGGAGCCGCGACTTCCCCGGATCGGCTCGATCGACCAGGTCGCCGTCGAGGAGCGCGCCGCGTCGCTCGCGAAGCGCTCGATCAAGCGCGACGCGAAGCTGTTCGCGCTCGATCTCGCGATCCGGATGATGGACCTGACGACGCTCGAGGGGTCTGACACGCCGGGCAAGATCGCGGCGCTCTGCTCGAAGGCGATCCGCCCCGATCCCGTCGATCGCACGATTCCTTCCGTCGCGGCGATCTGCGTGTACCCGAACCTCGTCCCGTACGCGAAGGAGAGGCTCGAAGGGAGTGGCGTCAAGGTCGCGTCCGTCGCGTCCGGCTTCCCGTCCGGGCAGTACCCGATGGACATCAAGCTTGCCGACGTGCGCTCAGCCGTCGAGCTGGGCGCGGACGAGATCGACATGGTGATCGACCGCAGCGCGTTTCTCTCCGGCCGGTACGCGAAGGTCTACGACGAGATCGTGCAGATCAAGGAGGCGTCCGGCCCGGCGCACCTCAAGGTGATCCTCGAAACCGGTGAGCTCGGAACGTACGACAACGTGCGCCGGGCGTCGCTCCTCGCGATGGCCGCGGGCGCCGACTTCATCAAGACGTCGACCGGGAAGATCTCGCCGGCCGCGACGCTGCCGGTGGCCCTCGTGATGCTCGAGGCGATCCGCGACGTGCACGACGAGACCGGGCGCCTGGTGGGTTTCAAGCCCGCGGGCGGGATCCGGAACGCCAAGCAGGCGGTGCAGCATCTCGTCCTCGTGCACGAGACACTCGGGCCAGACTGGATGACGCCGGACCTGCATCGCTTCGGCGCCTCGTCGCTCCTGAATGACGTGCTGATGCAGATCCGCAAAGAGAAGACGGGCCGCTACCAGAGCCCCGACTACTTCACCCTCGACTGAGGTGGCCGTGAGCACATCGGCACAAATCCGGCACAAAACCCGCGACCGCGCGCCCGTACGCTTCACCCCACCCGTTGAAGGGTGGGGGGTGGGAGGTGGGGAACGGCCCTCCGCCCGCTTCCGCCCCGTCCCCCGGAGGCACGGCTTGTGAGCGACCTCGAGCGCAAGCCCGATCGCGCGCCCGTTCCGTCCGACTGGACGTACGCGCCGGCGCCCGAGTCTCGCGACATCGTCGAGCTCGAGGACCGCTACGGCCTCTACGTCGGCGGGCAGTGGCTCGCGCCGCGCGAGTCCTACACGACGATCAACCCCGCGACCGAGGAGCCGCTCGCGGAGGTCGGAGAGGCGACGGAGGAAGAGGTCGATCTCGCGGTCCAGGCCGCGCGGGCTGCGTACGAGAACGGGTGGGCGAAGCTCGCGCCGTCGGAGCGCGCGAAGTACCTATACCGAATCGCGCGCATCCTCCAGGAGCGCTCGCGCGAGTTTGCGGTCCTCGAGTCGCTGAACGGCGGCAAGCCGATCAAGGAGTCGCGCGACGTCGACCTGCCGCTCGCGGCAGCACACTTCTTCTACTACGCGGGCTGGGCGGACAAGCTCGAGTACGCGTTCCCGAACCGCAAGCCGGAGCCGATCGGCGTCGCGGGGCAGATCATTCCGTGGAACTTCCCGCTGCTGATGCTCGCGTGGAAGATCGCGCCGGCGATCGCGTGCGGAAACACGGTGGTGCTGAAGCCGGCGGAGACGACGCCGCTCACCGCGCTGCTCTTCTGCGACGTGCTCCGCCAGGCGGAGCTGCCGCCGGGCGTCGTGAACATCGTCACCGGCGACGGACGAACGGGCGCGGCTCTCGTCAAGCACCCG